>CAYOPW010000003.1:0-91457 GCA_964405975.1 uncultured Hyphomicrobium sp. | reverse complement strand
TAGGATGATTTGCTTCGGCGTGACACCGGCGCGAGATCAAGACTTCAAGCTCGCCAAAAGATCCATCGGGATTGGGAAGACAATTGTCGAGGTGCGATTGCCCGCCACGTCATGGAGCGCTCCAAAGTAGCGCAGCAACATGGCGTTCGGCTGCTCGGCCAGCTTCTTGCCGGCTTCGACCAGCTTCTGCGCCGCCTGCTGCTCGCCTTCCGCATTGATGATCTTGGCGCGACGGAAACGCTCCGCTTCCGCCTGCTTTGCGATCGCTCTCACCATGCTCTCGTCGATGTCGACGTGCTTGATCTCGACATTGGCGACCTTGATGCCCCAGGGGTCCGTCTGTTGATCGAGGATCTCTTGTATGTCGGAGTTCAGTTTTTCGCGCTCCGCGAGCATCTCGTCGAGCTCGTGCTTACCGAGCACTGAGCGCAGCGTCGTCTGTGCGAGCTGGCTCGTCGCCACCATGAAGTCCTCGACGCTGATGGTCGCGCGCGCGGGATCGACCACCCGGAAGTAGATGACCGCGTTGACTTTGACGGAGACGTTGTCGCGCGAGATCACGTCCTGCGTCGGCACGTCTTCGACCTTCACGCGCAAATCGACGCGAACTACCTGCTGCACGAGGGGAATGACGAAGGTCAACCCCGGCCCAATCGTTTTGGTATAGCGGCCCAGCGTGAAGACGACGCCGCGCTCGTACTCGCGAAAGATCCAGATCGCCTGCATCAAGATGTAGATCAAAAACAGCCCAACGACGATCGTGAAAGCAAAATTGAGATCCAGTGACATGATCAAACTCCTTGTTCTTGTGACTGTTCGGGGCTCGCCTCTGTCAGTACCGGCGACACAACGAGCGTCAGCCCGTCAATGCGAAGCACCCGAACCTGCTGATCAACCTCAAGCCGCTCACTAGCCCGCGCCTCCCAACGCTCACCATGAACCCAAACGTGCCCGGCTGTTCCCGACCAATCCATCACCTTCGCCATGTTGCCGACGACGCCGCCGACGCCGCCGGATATGGGCCGGCGCAAACTGCGCAACACGTAGCCAAGCAACACAATAAGGATGAGGGCGCTCGCCAGCCCAGTGGCTGCAATGACCGTTGACGAGAGCTGGAAAGCGGGGACATCGGTATCGATGAGGAAGGCGGCTCCCAACACGAAGGCGACAAGGCCGCCTATTCCCAGAACTCCAAAAGTCGGCGTGAACGCCTCAGCCACCATGCAAACGATACCAATCAGCACCAGCGTGAGACCGGTGTAGTTGAAGGGAAGCTGATTGAGCGCATAAAGGCCCAGAACGAGACAAATCGCACCGACAACGCCGGGGCCTATGCTGCCTGGCGTGGCAAACTCGAAGATGAGGCCATAGACGCCGATCATCAGCAAGATCAGTGCGATGTTTGGATCGGTGATGATGTTCAAGATCTCAGTTAGAACGTCAGGCTCGATGCGCTCCACCGTCAACCCCTTGGTCGACAGCGTCTCGTCCTTGCCAGCGACGAGTACCTTCCGCCCGTCAAGGTCACTCAAAAGATGCTCGATGTCGGGCGAGACTAAGTTGATAACGTCGAGCCGCAGTGCCTCGTTCGCTGAGATACTCGAGGCCTTGCGCACCGCCTCCTCGGCCCATTCCACGTTACGGTCGCGCAGCTCAGCGAGGCTCCGTATGAAAGCGACTGCGTCGTTGACCGCTTTGGCCTTGGCGGGATCCTTCGGAGCGACGGGTTCCGTCTTGTCGTCGCTTGGTTTGTCCTCGTCTGTTTTCTCCGCTGCGTTCTTCTTATTCGGGTCTGTTTCTGGTAGGCCGGGCATTCCCATTGTAATGGGCGTCGCCGCGCCGATGTTGGTGCCCGGTGCCATCGCCGCAATGTGCGTGGCGTAGATGATGTATGTGCCGGCACTTGCTGCGCGGGCTCCCGACGGCGCGACATACCCAACGACGGGCACCCGTGAAGCGATGATGGCAGCCACCATCTCACGCATGCTCGTCACAAGGCCCCCTGGTGTGTCCAGCTGCAAGATCACGACTTCGGCATAGCGCTCTTCGGCCTCTGCGATCGCCGTCTCCACGTGGCGCACGCTCGCAGGCCCAATGGCACCGTCCACTTCGACGAGGACGGCGACGGGGCGGGAGCGTTCTGCGGTCGGTTCCTGGGCACCGGCATGATGGGCAGCCAAGAGCCCTGCGAGACCGGCAAGCACGCACCCGATCACGCCTTGGCGCAAACGCCGATGTCGAGCCAGAATGGGCACGCCGGATTGGGTCCTATCGTCGATCATGGCCCAGCTTAACTCCTCCAATGAGAGCGTCGAGCCCCATACGCCAGAAGAAAATTGGCCAAGCCGCTCAAATTGGCCCGCGGCGTTAAGAATCGGATAACCATAGAGATAGGAAGCTTGTGCGCATCAGGTTATGGGCCCAAGACCTTTGACAGCAGACAAAAAAGTCAGCCTCGAGCTCCCCCTCGGCGATGATTTGCATCAATCCGCCGACGCTTGGCTTGTGTTCCTTCGCCACGAGCGTGGGTGCGCGGAAAAAACGCTCCAAGCTTACGACCGGGACTTAAGGCAATTCTTTGCCTTTCTTAAGGGCCACTTGGGACACTCACCCTGTCTTGCCGACCTTGCACGCTTGGAGGCAAAAACGTTTCGCGCCTTCATGGCCGCGCGCCGCCGCGATGGCGCGGTGAGCCGTTCGCTTGCGCGAACCATGTCGGCGCTGCGCCAATTCTTCCGTTGGTTAGAGACGCGAGATATCATCAAGAATCGCGCCGTTTTGCAGTTGTCGCTCCCTAAAATACCACACTCGGTGCCAAAGCCCCTCAACGTTGAAACTGCTGCTGCGGTCGTCGCGAGCGGGATGGAGACCGAGCTTGATTGGGTCGCGGCACGCGACACCGCCGTGCTCCTTCTGCTGTACGGCTCGGGGCTGCGCATCGCAGAAGCCTTAGGCGTCAAGGCAAAGAATGCACCCACCGGCAATCGCGACACGTTGCGTGTCGTTGGCAAGGGCAGCAAAGAGCGGCTGGTACCAGTCCTGCCCGTCGTCCGCGATGCCGTCGCGCGCTACCTGGCGCTTTGCCCTTACACTCTTGGCCCCGACGATGTGTTATTCCGCGGTGCCAAAGGTGGACCGCTTTCGCCGCGCCTCATTCAGCTTGCTATGGAACGCGTGCGCGCCGCGCTGGGGCTTCCCGCCACCGCGACTCCTCATGCCTTGCGCCACTCCTTCGCAACACACCTTTTGTCTGCCGGCGGAGACCTTCGTCAGATCCAGGAGCTGCTAGGTCACGCTTCATTGTCGACGACCCAGGCCTACACCGAGGTGGATCGCGAACGTCTGCTCGCCGTCTACGACGCAGCACACCCACGTTCATAAAAAACGCTTCTTTTCAATATGTTATGCCGGATTTGGGGTCGCAAGGTCAATTTGCCCCGTTCCGTGACCCGCTTGCGCGTGCAAAACCGGCGATTGCATCTCAGCGTAAAGAATTCAAAGGATCTCAATGCGGTTTCGCTTGTTTCTCATCGCACTCCCAATCGCGACGATTTTCGCCGGCCCCGTTGCATTTGCCGCCGGGCCAAAAGGCGACCCATGCCAGGGCTCGGACATGCTTGCCGAGACCAAAGCAACCAATCCCGAGGTCTACAATCAGATCATGTCCGAGGCCGCGGCGACCCAGAACTCTGGTGCCTTGCTTTGGAAGATTGAGCGCGACGGGCGACCGACGTCCTATCTCTTTGGAACCGTTCATTTGACAGACGACCGGGTCACCAAGCTATCGCCTGCAGTACGCAGCGCACTTAAAGAGTCCAAGACGGTGGCGCTGGAAGTCGCCGATCTTACTGAGAACGCCACCGCGGCGGTGATAGCCCGCTCGGCACCGCTCGCCATGTATTCAGACGGTCGCCGCCTCGACCAATTGCTCTCCCCGTCCGAGTACGAAACGGTAAAAAAGGTCGTTTCGCGCTCGGGCCTGCCCGCTGATCTGACAGCGCTATTCAAGCCATGGATCGTCAGCATGATCCTGTCGGTTTCCGAGTGCGAGCGCACCAAGGCGCAGAATGGCAAACGCGTACTCGACATGAAGATTGCCGAGACCGGCAAGTCGCTTGGTATTCCCGTCGTCGGCCTGGAAAGGATCCCCGATCAGCTTGCAGCGCTTGCTGCCGTTCCCGAAAAGCAGCAGCTCGACATGCTGAAAGTAAGTCTCAGATTCGCCCACCGCATGAATGACCTGATGGAAACGCTGGTCCAGCTCTATCTCGACCGGCGCATCACGGCTGCAATACCGCTACAATTGGCCATGGCCCGCCAGGCCGGCATTGGCGAGGATGCCTTTGCCGCCTTCCAGCAGAAGCTGCTGACCGAGCGTAACCAAAAGATGATCTCTGTCGCCGAACCGCTGCTAACCGAAGGTGGCGTCTTTATCGCCGTCGGCGCGTTGCATCTGCCTGGCAAAGAAGGGCTCGTCGCTCTGCTGCGACAGGCCGGCTACACCGTCACGGCGCTCGAATAGCCGGTTAGAAATGCAGCGCGCGCTTGTCCACCGCGAGGGCCGCTTCTTTGACCGCCTCGGTGAGCGTGGGGTGCGCGTGGCAGGTACGCGCCAAATCCTCCGCTGAACCGCCGAACTCCATCAAGACGGCGGCCTCCGCGATCATCTCGCTCGCGTTGGCCGCGATGATGTGAATGCCCAGAACGCGGTCGGTCTTAGGATCGGCCAGAATCTTGACTAGGCCGTCAGTGGTGCGATTGACCTTGGCACGAGCATTAGCGGTGAAGGGAAATTTGCCGACCTTATAGGCGACGCCCGTTTCTTTGAGCTCGTCTTCCGACTTGCCGACGCTCGCGACCTCGGGGAACGTATAGACCACGTTGGGAATGACATCGTAATTCACGTGGCCTGCTTGACCGGCAAGAATCTCGGCAACCGCAATGCCCTCGTCTTCGGCTTTGTGGGCAAGCATCGGACCTGCGATCACGTCACCAATCGCGCTGATGCCGGAAACGTTTGTTTTGAAATGCTCATCGACAATGACGCGCCCTTTGTTGTCAAGCGCGACGCCCGCCTCCTGAAGGCCTAAGCCCTCCGTATTCGGGATGCGGCCGATGGCGACGAGCACGACGTCCGCATTGATTTCTTGCGCATCGCCGCCGCGGGCCGGCTCGATCTTTACCTTGTGGTGAGCCCCCTTCTTTTCGACGCCCGTCACCTTGGTGCCAAGCATGAATGTAAGACCCTGCTTGGCGAGGATTTTCTGGGTCTGTCGCGCGATCTCCGCGTCCATGCCCGGCAGGATACGGTCGAGATATTCTACAAACGTGACCTTGGAGCCCAACCGGCGCCAGACGGAACCCATCTCCAGCCCAATGACACCGGCGCCGATGACCAGAAGCTTCTTTGGTACTTCGGGAAGCGAAAGCGCGCCCGTCGAGGAAACGATCGTCTTCTCGTCAATTTCGATGCCCGGCAGTTCCGCTACATTCGACCCCGTGGCGATTACAATATGCCTCGCCTCAAGATCCTGCTTCTCACCGTTGATGAAGGTGACCTGCACCTTGCCGGAATGAAGAATTCGGCCGGTCCCATGAAAATGGTCTACCTTGTTCTTGCGCAGCAGGAAGGCAACGCCGTTAACGTTGCCTTTAACACCGTCGTCCTTGAAGGCCATCATCTTGGCCAGGTCGAGCTTAGGCTTAACCTCGATTCCCATGTCGCCGAGTGTGTGCTTAGCCTCATCAAATTGCTCTGAAGAGTGCAGCAATGCCTTGGAAGGGATACAGCCGACGTTGAGACACGTTCCGCCGTGGGTTGCGCGTTTCTCAACCACGGCAACCTTCATTCCCAGTTGGCTTGCCCGGATCGCGCACACGTATCCGCCGGGCCCAGTTCCAATCACGATCAGATCAAAGGCACTCAAAGCACTGTTCCTTTATGGAGACGCAAGCGGCAACGGAGCACTTAGTGCCCAAACGTAGCCATAGGGATCTTTGATCCGGCCATAACGCATCACCCAGAACGTGTCCTCCGCCGGCGTTGAAACCGTTGCGCCTGCTGCTACGGCCCTTGAGATGGCCGCGTCGACCTCTTGGGGTGTTTGCAGGTTAATTTGAACGGTGATGCTCGCCTTGCTCTCGGCGCTGCGCGGCGCCACGTCCTTGATGTATTCGGGAAAGTAATCGGACAACATGAAATGGCCGCCGAACGCGATGAGAGAAGCGTGCATGACCTGCTTCCCGTCCTCCGTCAGCTCCTGATACGCGACCTCAGCCCCGAATGCTTTTTTGTAGAACTCGATTGCCTCGAGCCCGTTGTTGACGGTTAGATAAACCTCGATCGCTGCAGAAATATCCCCCTCCTCCATTCCTTGAGCTCCTGAACCATGCTGGCGCTAGAGTTCCAGGATAAACCGTTGTGGCTCTTCGAGACACTCCTTCACTCGAACAAGGAAGGCAACCGCCTCCTTGCCATCCACAATACGATGGTCATAGCTCAAGGCCAGATACATCATGGGGCGTGCTAAGACCTGCCTGTCCCGCACGACAGCGCGTTCCTCGATACGGTGCATGCCAAGGATGCCGGATTGCGGGGCATTGAGGATAGGCGTCGATAGCATCGAGCCATAGACACCGCCATTGGTGATCGTGAACGTGCCCCCCTGCATATCCTCAATTCCGAGTTTTCCATCGCGGGCACGCTTGCCGAAGTCGGCGATCTGCGCCTCAATCTCCGCGAGGCTCATGCGATCAGCCTCGCGAACCACAGGCACGACGAGACCGCGATCGGTGCCGACCGCAACGCCGATGTGGTAGTAGTTTTTATAGATGATGTCCTCGCCGTCGATCTCTGCGTTGACGGCGGGAATCTCTCTCAGCGCCTGCAGGCAAGCTTTCACGAAGAAGGCCATAAAGCCGAGCTTCACGCCGTGGCGCCTCTGGAACAGATCCTTGTACTCGGAGCGCAGCTTCATAACGGCGCTCATGTCGACATCATTGAATGTCGTGAGGATCGCGGCCGTATTCTGCGCATCCTTGAGACGCTGCGCGATCGTCTGGCGCAACCTCGTCATTCTCACGCGTTCTTCACGCGCAGCATCATTGGCAGCAGACGGCAAACGTAGACCTTGCACAGGAACCGGCATTGGCGCCAGCCCGCCTGCGGGAGCAGGGGCGGAGGCGGGAGCAGGCGTGTGCTCTTCGTCATCCTCCCCCTGCGAGTGCGCCACCTGGATATCGTCCAGCGCCGATTGCGATTGTGCAGCCTGAACATCCTCCTTTAGGACCTGACCGCGCTTGCCGGAACCTTTGATCGCGTTCGGCTCTAAGCCGGCCTCGGCAAGGTGCTTACGCGCCGCCGGGCTGGGCGGCATGCCGCGATCACGTTGTTTCGGTGCCGGCTTGGCCGGGGCTGGTGAAGCAGCAGATGCGGGAGCCGCGCCCGCCATTGCGGCGGCGCCATTCGTTATGGCGCCGAGTACGGCGCCAACTGCCACCGTCGTTCCTTCTTGAGCCTTGATCTCGCCTAACACGCCGGCGGAGGGGGCGGGGACCTCAACGGTGACCTTGTCCGTCTCCAGCTCCACCAGCGGCTCGTCCAAGCTGACCGCGTCGCCCGCGCTCTTATACCACTTCCCGACGATTGCCTCCGTCACGCTCTCGCCCAGTGCTGGCACCCGGATTTCGGTTGTCATCTCGTCCTCATCTTGCCTCGAAGGCCATCAAACCGATCCCTGATCCATCACAAATGTGTCCTCGGCCGGTGGACCGCTAGATGCCTTCACCACCCGTCAGTGCGTCGGTCACCAAGGCCTTCTGCTCGTGCAGATGCCTGGACAACAGTCCCGTGGCCGTCGACGCAGAGGCCGCCCGGCCCGCGTAGCGAACCCGCCTGTGCTGTGCCTCAATGCGATCCAGTACCCATTCGAGATTCGGCTGGAAGAAGCTCCAGGCTCCCATGTTTTTGGGCTCTTCCTGGCACCAAACAATCTCGGCCTGCTTAAAGCGGCTAAGTTCATGCATCAGCGCGCGAGCCGGGAAAGGATAGAGTTGCTCAACGCGCAGCAGATACACGTTATCGATGCTGGCCGCCTCGCGCGTGTCGTAGAGGTCATAATAAACCTTGCCGGAGCTCAGCACGACGCGCGCGATTTCTTCATCCGGGACCAGTTTTATTTTTTGACCGGGCTTGTGCTGGGCATCGTCCCACAGCACGCGATGGAAAGTTGTACCTGGGCCCATATCCTCTATGCGCGAGACGACACGCTTGTGACGCAACAGAGACTTGGGGGTCATGAGGATGAGCGGCTTGCGGAACTTGCGCAGAAGCTGACGCCTCAGCATGTGGAAGTAGTTAGCAGGCGTCGTGCAATTGCCAACCTGCCAGTTGTCCTCCGCACACAACTGTAGGAAGCGTTCGAGACGAGCAGACGAATGCTCGGGTCCCTGTCCCTCATATCCATGCGGAAGCAGGCAAACCAGGCCCGACATGCGCAGCCACTTGCGCTCACCGGAAGAGATGAACTGATCGAACACGACTTGCGCGCCGTTGGCGAAGTCGCCGAATTGCGCCTCCCACATCGTGAGCGCGTTTGGCTCGGCCAGAGAGTACCCATACTCGAAGCCGAGCACGGCCTCTTCGGAGAGCATAGTGTTGATGACCTCAAAGTTCGCCTGATCATTGGTGACGTGCTTCAAGGGCGTCCAGCGGCGCTCAGTTTCCTGGTCGATCAACACCGCATGACGTTGTGAAAAGGTTCCGCGCTCGCTGTCCTGGCCGGCAAGGCGTACAGGAAAGCCCTCCACTACGAGTGACCCGAATGCCAGGTTCTCGGCCATGGCCCAATCGATGCCCGCGCCAGATTCAATCATTTCACGACGTCGATCGAGAAGGCGGCGCACTGTTTTGTGCGCGTTAAAGTCCTGCGGGATGCTGGTGACATGGCGGCCAATGGTCTTAAGAAGTTCGACCTCCACTCCGGTTTCGCCGCGGCGTTCGTCATCCTCGGCAAAGCCGACGCCCGACCAGCGGCCATCAAGCCAATCGGCCTTGTTCGGCTTATAGCTGTCTGCGGTCTCGAACTCAGAATCCAAATGCGTCCGGAACGACGATCGCATCTGCTCCGCCTCGCCCGGATCAACAATTCCTTCTTCCTCAAGCCGCTTTGAATAGAGCGAAATTACTGTCGGATGCGTCTTGATCTTCTTGTACATGAGCGGCTGTGTGAACAGCGGCTCGTCCGCCTCGTTGTGCCCGTAGCGCCGGTAGCAGAACATGTCGATAACGACCGGCTTTTGGAATTTTTGGCGAAATTCCGTCGCGATCTTTGCGACGTAGACGACAGCCTCGGGGTGATCACCATTAACGTGGAAGATCGGTGCCTCGATCATGCGCGCGACATCCGAGCAGTATGGTGAGGACCGTGAATGGCGCGGATTTGTGGTGAAGCCAATCTGATTATTGATGATGAAATGGATGGAACCACCGGTGCGGTGGCCCTTGAGACCGGATAGGCCAAAACACTCAGCAACCACCCCCTGCCCCGCAAACGCTGCGTCACCGTGGATCAACAGCGGAAGGACAGGCGTGCGCTCGCCTGGCGCACAACCCAGTTGATCTTGCTTGGCGCGCACCTTACCGAGCACAACTGGATCGACGATCTCAAGGTGCGAAGGGTTGGCGGTCAGAGATAGGTGGACATCGTTGCCATCGAAACTCCGGTCAGAAGAGGCACCCAAGTGATACTTGACGTCGCCTGATCCCTCCACATCATCGGGCTTGAATGAACCGCCCTTGAATTCATGGAAGATAGCCCGGTGGGGTTTCTCCATCACGTTGGCAAGAACGTTCAAGCGGCCGCGATGGGCCATGCCCAGTACGATTTCTTTGACGCCGAGCTGGCCGCCACGCTTGATGATCTGTTCCAGCGCAGGAACCATCGACTCGGCACCGTCGAGACCAAAACGCTTCGTGCCCGTGTACTTCACTTCGCAAAACTTCTCGAAGCTTTCAGCCTCGATGAGCTTGTTGAGGATCGCGCGGCGCCCTTCGTTGGTGAAGCTGATGTCCTTCCCCTCACCTTCAATGCGATGCTGAATCCAAGCCTTCTGGTCAGGCACCGTGATGTGCATGTACTGCACACCGATGTGCCTGCAATAAGTGCGGCGCACGATACGCAGGATCTGGCGCATCGTTGCAGTTTCCAGTCCCAGCATCCGGTCGATGAAAATGGGACGATCGAGATCCGCGTCCGTAAACCCATAGGTCTCAGGCTTCAGTTCGCGGTGTACCTTGCGATCCGCCAGCCCCAATGGGTCAAGATCTGCAGCGAGGTGCCCCATGACGCGATAGGCACGGATCAACATCAGCGCGCGGATCGAATCTTGTGTCGCGCGTAGCGACGCCGCCGGCGACATCTCAAAGCCATATGCCTGAGCTCTTGAGTGAATCTTGTCGCGCAACGCGTGCTCGGTTGGGCCATAGTCGCCGGTCAGCGCAGCAAGGATCTCGCCGTTAATTTCCGTTTCTGGCGGGGGCGCAGCCCAAGATGGACCGCGAGTATGCTCACCGCTCTTGTTCTGCTCCTCCTTCAAGCTTTCGAAGAAGTGACGCCACTCGTCGCTGACAGAGCCGGGGTTGCGTTCATATTCGGCCTGCATTTCCTCCACGTAGGCCGCATTCACTCCGCTTAAGAACGCAGTGCGAAGAAAATTCTCATTGAGGGGTTGGCGAGCCATGGGAACGTAAGTGTCTTTGAGTTAGCTGCAGTGGCAAACCTTCAAACAAGCGTTGGGCGCAGTGGCTTTTGGGGAGCGCTCGAACGCCCAGTGTGCAGTGCAGCATACGCCTACTCTGCCACCTTTGCATGTGTAGATTGACCTTTTAGGACATCCATCAATGTCGTGCCCAAGGCGGCGGGGCTAGCTGCAATCGCGATACCGGCTGTACGCATGGCTTCAAGCTTGTCCTCGGCCTTGCCTTTTCCGCCCGAGATAATGGCGCCTGCGTGGCCCATACGCCGTCCCGGAGGCGCTGTTATGCCAGCAATGAACCCCACCATGGGCTTGACGCGACCTTTTCGGGCCTCAACTTTGATGAATTCGGAGGCATCCTCTTCTGCCGTCCCGCCGATCTCACCGATCATGACAATGGAGTCGGTGCCCGGGTCGGCGAGGAACAGCTCCAACATGTCGATAAATTCGGTGCCCTTGACCGGATCGCCGCCGATGCCAACGGCGGTCGATTGCCCAAGGCCTGTATCTGATGTTTGTTTGACGGCCTCATAGGTCAAGGTGCCGGAGCGGGAAACGATGCCGACGCGCCCCGCCTTAAAGATATTGCCGGGCATAATGCCGATCTTACATTGATCTGGTGTCAGCACGCCGGGACAATTGGGCCCGATAAGGCGTGACGGTGAACCTTGGAGCGCACGCTTCACCCTCACCATGTCCATCACCGGTATGCCCTCTGTGATGGCGACTATGAGCGGGATCTCAGCATCTATGGCCTCGAGAATGGCGTCTGCGGCGAAGGGAGGGGGCACGTAAACGGCGGTGGCGTCTGCCCCGATTGCTGCTTTAGCGTCCAGCACGGTGTCAAACAGCGGAACGTCCGCCAGCTCCTCATCAGGGTGGCGCGTTCCCCCCTTGCCCGGCGTCACGCCACCTACGATTGCCGTTCCGTAAGCCTTAGCCTGCTTGGTGTGAAAGCTGCCTTGGCTGCCAGTAATTCCTTGGCAGATCACCTTGGTCGATTTGTCGATGAGAATGGCCATATCGGCCCTCGCTTAATCTATTGAGCTTATTCGTGAAGCCTATTCTTCACACCATCAAGACAGAGTGCCCTGTGTCCCGTGCAAATGTTTCAAATGGAATCGAAATGGGCCTCACGCAGCGTTTGCGTGTGCTTCTAGGCGGCGGATCTAACAGCCTCAGTGATCTTTGCCGCGGCATCCTCCAGATCATTGGCTGGCACGATCTTGAGCTCGCTTTCGCTCAGGATCTTCTTACCAAGCTCCACATTCGTACCTTCGAGCCGTACGACCAGCGGAACGTTGATCGCCATCTCGCGTGCCGCCGCCACGACACCCTCCGCGATGATGTCGCAACGCATGATGCCGCCGAAGATATTGACCAGAATGCCCTTCACGGCCTGATCACTGAGTATAATTTTAAATGCCTCCTGCACCTTCTCCTTTGACGCACCGCCGCCAACGTCCAGAAAGTTGGCGGGATCTGCACCGTGCAGCTTGATAATGTCCATGGTGGCCATGGCGAGCCCCGCGCCATTCACCATGCAGCCGATCGAGCCGTCGAGCTTGATGTAGGACAGATCATGCTCTGAAGCTTCGACCTCCATGGGATCCTCTTCGTCCAAATCACGCATCTCGACGATCTCCGGCTGGCGATACAGCGCGTTGGAATCAAAGCTCACTTTAGCGTCGAGGCACAACAGGCCACCGTCCTCGGTCACGACCAAAGGATTAACTTCCACGAGGCTCGCGTCCTTTTCGAGCATCAGCCGGTAAAGGCCGCCGACGAGCTTGACGCAAGCGCTGACCTGTTTGCCGGTAAGGCCCAACGCAAAGGCAATCTGCCGCCCATGGAACGGAGAATAGCCGCTGGCAGGATCGATCGTCACCGTGACGATCTTCTCCGGTGTCTTTGCAGCCACCTCTTCAATGTTCATGCCGCCGGCTTGGCTCGCGATAAAGGAGACACGTGATGTCGTGCGGTCGACAAGAGCTGAGAGGTACAGCTCACGCGCGATCGCACAGCCATCTTGGATGTAGATGCGTTTCACCACTCGGCCGTCAGGGCCCGTCTGCGCGGTGACAAGTGTATTGCCCAGCATCTGTCCGGCAAACGCTTTCACCTCGTCCCTGGACTTGGCGAGACGCACGCCACCCTTTTCGCCGGCTTCAGGCTCTTTGAAGCGGCCCTTGCCGCGGCCGCCCGCATGAATCTGCGCCTTAACGACCCAAAGAGGACCCGGTAGCTGCTCGGCCGCCTCAATCGCCTCGCGTTCCGAGAATGCCGGTGCACCGTCAGTTGTTGGAATGCCGAATTGCCGAAAGAGCTGCTTGGCCTGGTACTCGTGGATGTTCATCTTGCACGCCCCGTACGTGAAGTTAGAGTTGTCGGTCCAATGAGCTAGGCACCCAGCTGCGGCGCAATCTTGGTACAAGCGTCGACAAGACCCTTCACCGATTCAACCGATTTGATGAACATGGCGCGCTCTGCCGAATTGAGATCGATTTCGACCACCCGCTCGGCGCCGCCTGCACCGATGATTGCCGGCACTCCGACATAGAGACCTTTGACTCCGTATTCACCGTTGAGATAAACGGCGCATGGCAGAATACGCTTTTGATCCTTTAGGTAGCTTTCGGTCATCTGAATAGCCGCAGACGCTGGCGCATAATAGGCCGACCCCGTTTTCAAGAGCGCGACGATCTCGCCTCCGCCCTTTCGGGTTCGCTCCACAATTTCGTCGAGCCGCTCTTGGCGCATCCAACCCATGCGCACGATATCGGGGAGAGGAATGCCAGCCACTGTGGAATAGCGCACCAGAGGCACCATATCGTCGCCGTGGCCGCCAAGCACGAAAGCAAAGACGTCCTCAATCGAAACGCCAAGTTCGTCGGCGATGAAGTGCCTGAAGCGGGCGGTATCGAGCACGCCTGCCATGCCAATCACCATGTTGCGCGGCAGGCCGCATGCGCGTTGCAGCGCCCATACCATGGCGTCGAGCGGGTTGGTTATGACGATGATGAAGGCGCTTGGGGCATATTTCTTGATGCCCGCGCCCACCTGTTCCATCACCTTGATGTTAATGCCGATCAGATCGTCGCGGCTCATTCCCGGCTTGCGCGGAACGCCGGCGGTTACGATGCAAACATCGGCACCCTCGATATCTGCATAGGCGTTGGTGCCTTTGAGACGGCAATTGAAACTCTCCACCGAGCCCGAATGGGCAATGTCGAGTGCCTTGCCCTGTGGCAACCCCTCGGCAATGTCGAAGATAACAACGTCGCCAAGCTCTTTCATGCCGATGAGGTGGGCCAGCGTGCCACCAATCATCCCGGCTCCGATCAAAGCAATTTTTGTGCGCGCCATACTGACTTGGGTCCCCTCACTCCGATTTATGGCTGTTTGGCGCGGTGTAGTCCCACAACCTTTAAGACTTTACAACGCCGACTCGAATGCTCGCGTCAGGGCTACGTTTAGACCACCGCAGCAGACAGGAAAAGCCCAACCTCAGGCGGAAGCCGCCTAAGCCGAAAATCGGGCCGAGCCGCGCTGCCAGTCGAGGATCATTCAGCGACCGGCATCCGGTCCTGCCGTTTGTCGGCCAGGTAGGCCTCAGAGCGCATTTCCATAAGTCGTGAGGCTGTGCGCTCGAACGCATCTGCGCCAGGGCCAGCGGGATATAGCTTTGCAGGGTGGGCCGCGGCGGACGCAATCAGACAAACTCCATTGTCGTAAAGCGTATCAATGAGGGTGATGAAGCGGCGGGCTTCATTTCGGCGGTCCGGCGTCATGACGGGAATGCCGTCGATAAGAACCGTATGGTAGTGGTGAGCGATGTGCAGATAGTCAAGTGGCCCCAAAGGCAGCTCGCACAGATCGTGGAAATCGAACCGTGAAATACCCATCGCTGCCTTCGGCACGTTGACCTTACGCCCCTTCACATCCAGCGCCTCGGCGCGCGCGCGGTGCCCCCCCGTCAGCCGATCCCAATGCTTATCCAGCTGAGCCGCCGCCTGGGTGTCTGCTGGCGTGAAGTACAGCGGCTGGCCGGCAAGCTTCTCCAACCGATAATCTTTGGCCGAGGCGAGCTCCGAAACGTCCATGTGGTCTTCAATCAGATCAATAAAGGGAAGAAAGAGCTGCCGATTCAGTCCATCTTTATAAAGCGCGCGCGGAT
The DNA here is from genome assembly GCA_964405975.1 of uncultured Hyphomicrobium sp. Lineage (GTDB taxonomy): Bacteria > Pseudomonadota > Alphaproteobacteria > Rhizobiales > Hyphomicrobiaceae > Hyphomicrobium_A. Next base: position 76,525 of record CAYOPW010000003.1, on the reverse strand, counting down.
GAGCGTTTGACGTAGCGACCAGAACAACTCCACGCTCAAATAGCGTTCTGAACAGGCGGCTGAGGATCATCGCGTCGGCGATGTCCGTGACCTGCAGCTCATCGAAGCACAAGAGCCCGGCCTCAAGTGCGATTTCTCTAGCAACAAAAGGAATCGGATCGCCGTCGACTGTATGGCGAGCCGCATCGAGACGCTCGTGCACATCGGCCATGAATTCGTGGAAGTGGCACCTCGTCTTCGGGGTAAAGTCGACGGTCTCGAAAAAGAGATCCATCAGCATCGTTTTGCCGCGCCCAACGGACCCATGGATATAGATTCCACGTGGCACTTTGTTGTTAGGGCGAGTGAAAATTGACAAAAGGCCCTTCCTCACAGGGCGCCATGCCACCAAATGTCGCGACAACGCATCAAGCGCGGTCGCAACCACAACCTGCTGAGGATCGGCAGTGATCTCGCCCGCAGCAACCCAGCCATGATATTGCTCGAGTAAACCTTCGGTCATCTCATCCCAATCCCCTATCGTCTTGACGTGGCGGACTGCGCCAAATCCAACATCAAGGCACAAGCGGACGCGACCGAATGTCACTATTGGCGGTACCATCAAGCGCCACTTGGCTTCAACTTTGCTTCACAAACGTGAATTTGAATCGTACGTCATGCCATCTGCATATTTTGCAGTGCAGAAAGTTGCAGCGCCTCACGCGGGGCGCTGTTACGATGCGGCAGGCTCTGAAGCACCGGCTTCCAGGTGCAAGAGCACAAACCATTAAGACCCAGAACGGAGGTACTCGTCATGAGCGAGCGTCAGTTCTTGGGAGGAAACATTCGAAGACTGTGGCCGACGGAAACGGATAAGTTTCGCGACCATTTATTGCGGCTCGACAAGGAAAACCGGCGTATGCGCTTCGCACACGGTGTGTCGGACGCGTTCGTCGAAGACTATGCAGGGCGCATGAGCGAGATGGGCGCACTTGTCTATGGATACTTCGTAGACGACGAAGTGCGCGCCGCAGCGGAGCTGAAAAAGCTGGGAATTGCCTGGGGTCAGGAGGGCGAAGCGGCTTTTTCGGTCGAACAGCCCTGGCAAGATCAGGGAATTGGCACAGAACTCATGGGGCGAGTCATCCGCGCTGCCCGAAATCGCGGTGTTCAGCACCTTTGCGTCAGTTGTCTGGCGGAAAACGCAAAGATGCGCACCATCGCGGGCAAACATGAAGCGGAGCTACGATTCGAATACGGTGAAGTTATCGGTGAGATTGTTCCTGAAGGTCCGAATTACTTCTCGCTGCTCGCCGAAGCGGTCGATGATCGTTTCGGGTACATGATGGCGGTGCTCGACTTGCAAAATCGCGTTGTCAAAGCCGCATGAATCTCTCTTACGACATCCCAAAACACTCTCAAAGTGATTCAGTTTCGCAAAAAAGTTCTCGCGTTTGCGTGATGCAGAATTTGCAAATGAACGTGCAGAACACTCGAAACATGGGAAAAATGAGGATTTCACGCAACAGGTTCACTTGAATTCACTCTATTGCAACTTATAAAATGCAATTAGAAGTCAACAAAATGTTCGAACTTGCACATCATTTTTTTTGTTCGAGTGATTCGAACATTGAGAGAGATAGAAACAGCGAAAAGAGAGAAGACCAATGGCTAAGAGGGTAATGAAAAAGAAGACGAAGGTGAAGACGAAGACGAAGGCAAAGCGGAAAGCGCCGGCTAAGAGAAAGGCCGCCGCCCGTAAGCCCGCAAAGCGCAAAGCGACTGCTCGCAAGACCACGAAGCGGAAGACAACCGCTCGCAAGACGACAGCGCGTAAGACGCGGAAGACAGTTCGCAAGGCTGCCAAGAAGCCTGCGCGTAAGACTGCAAAGAAGAAAAGGCGCGCTGCATAAAGCGGCCAAGTCGCGCAATCGGCTTCGACCGGGGCGCGTAACTTGGAAGGCGATAACGGGCCTTATCAGTTCCGCGCCTTCATTCCTTTCAAGACCGGTGGCCGCTCCAGCGCCGCCGGTCTTTCTTTTTTGATATCAGCATCTTAGCAAGCTACGTTCAGTATCTTTCCCTCTTGGTATTGCCAGAGGGACTGGCAGCAGAAGGGCCGTCGTTGTCTTCCAGAGAACGTGCCGCTCAATAGCTCGTTTCGTCATTCTCTTTGCCGGCGGCAACCGGTGCGGCTGGTCAAATGTGCGCAACGGAAACGAGCAATTGCTCCGTGATCGTGCCTTCTTTGCGGCCGGTTGCAGCTGATTATTGTGTGCAATTAAAAATTGCGAACAAAAATAATGCCAAAACCGGCATTCCGACTTTCGTGAATCGCAATGGAATGACGGCGAACCGCTGACCAAGAAAGGTTGTCGAGTTTGTCCAATACGATTCAAAGATCCCTTTGAAGTAGTCAAACCTGCAGAAGTAGAACGTTCATATGCTTTTTTCGGGCTGCATATTGCGCCGCAACCTGACCAGGACCCCACTCAAACGCGGCGCTCAACCATCAACTTTTTGAGTTCTGCGATAGCTTTGGCCGGATTTAAACCCTTCGGGCACGCCTTGGTGCAGTTCAAGATCGTGTGGCAGCGATAGAGCCGGAACGGGTCCTCAAGAGTGTCGAGACGCTCGCCGGTGGCCTCGTCTCGCGAGTCAATCACCCAGCGATAGGCCTGCAAAAGCGCCGCAGGACCCAAATAACGGTCCGAATTCCACCAATAACTGGGGCACGAGGTCGAACAGCACGCGCATAAAATGCACTCGTAGAGCCCGTCGAGCTTCTGGCGGTCCTCGCGACTCTGCTTCCACTCCTTGGGCGGCGCGGGCGTATCTGTCTTAAGCCACGGCTCAATAAGGCGGTGCTGCGCATAGAAATTGGTCATGTCAGGAACGAGATCCTTGACGACTTGCATGTGCGGCAATGGGTAAATTTTCACCGGCCCATTGATGTCAACGTATCCCTTGAGGCAGGCCAGCGTATTGGTGCCATCGATGTTCATCGAGCACGAGCCGCAAATACCCTCGCGGCAAGAGCGGCGAAAGGTGAGCGTTGCGTCGATCTCATTCTTAATCTTGATGAGAGCATCCAGAACCATGGGGCCGCAGCTGCTGCAATCGACCCAGTAGGTGTCAACGCGCGGGCTGGCGTCATTGTCAGGATTCCAGCGGTAGATACGAAACTCCTTCCAGTCGCCCTCTGAACCTGGTGAGTTCCAAGTCTTGCCGGTTTCGACCTTGGAGTTCTTTGGAAGTGTCAGCTGAACCATGACCCGTCGTCTTCCTCTGCTGGCTTCGGGCGAATGCGCTTCCCCACATGAGGCTGAGGCGCTGCGGCTGTCAACGCCCGCAGGGCGGTGGAAGAACGGTACTTCGGCGCCAGCCCAAGCTCCTATCCCACACGATGCTTCTTCAGCTCACGCACCAGCTCAGTGAGTTTTGTTGCCACCTCGGCGCCGGTTTCAACTGAAGCCTTTAGGGTCGCGCGCGCCTGAATGAGCTTATTCAGCCGTTCCTGCTGTTCTCCGAAACCGAAAAACAGCGTTTCAGGCGCATTGATCTCACCATCCTCCACCGCCGACATCACGTCGACGGCATTTTGCGAAGCGAGCACCAGCATGGAGGCTACATCGTTGACAAGTTGCTGGAATAGTCTCGCGGCGTCCGTGCCGACGCGAGGCCCGTGCACGCCAAATTTCAAGGGCGAGGACGCCGGTGCGCCCTCACCTGCAAACAACTTGGGATTGCGCAGAAATCGGCGAAATATTTCCTGCAATCCAAGGCAGCACGTTTCCAGGTCGCGCAATGCCATTGAAGCTTTGCGCTTCGCTTTGGCGCGCTCCGGCGTCTTTTCTTGAGCCGACCAGTTGATGGTTGCGATGGATGCGATGGCGCCGAGAGCTGCCAGCGCCGGCAAAACCGCGGTAAACGGGTCGGGCGCCATTCGCGTTTCACTATCACTCTCAAATCGAGCGCCCGGCTTGTTGTTCTGGTTCTTTCCCGGCTTGCTCCGCTGTCGTGAAAATCGCCCTTGCATACCGACCTGTCCCGCTCATCGACCTTGTTGCGCCTCATGCGCCCTTGCCGGCAACAACGCAAGAGGGAGGACCGTGTTCGCACCAGCTGAAGGCTAGCTGATTCCTCCTCGACCGCCGCTTCCTCGACGTAAGACGGTTTGCACGCAGCATGCGACAAGTTTAGGCATGAACAAGAAATGAGGCCAAAAGCCTTTGAATTGCGCGGGGCAGGAGTCACAGGCGGATTAGGCTGCAGTCGGAGCACGATCAGCCAATGCTGGCGTTCTCATGCCTCTCATTAAACGTGAGTCCCATGCCCCTTCCTCAGACGCCAGCATTGACCACCGACTGCGTTGTATTTGACGCCCAAGGTCGCGTGCTGCTCATCCGCCGGAAGAATCCACCATTTGAGGGCCAGTACGCACTGCCCGGCGGCTTCGTCGATATCGGCGAGAGCACAATCGATGCCTGCCGCCGCGAACTCAAAGAGGAGACCGGGATCGATGCTGGCACACTAACGCTAATCGGCGTCTACTCTGACCCCACTCGCGATCCACGCGGGCACACGTGCTCCGTCGCGTACCTAAGCCGCATCGACCATGCCGAACCAATAGCCGGCGACGACGCGGCGGCAGCCGAGTGGGTTGCCCACTGGCGATCGGTCACGATGGCCTTCGACCACGCTCGAATCCTAGAAGATGCAGCACGCGCGCTGTCGCGATTTTGAAGCTCTAGGGAATGCCGAAAAGCTGCGGCACGCCGGCATCCAGGCAGGTTTGCTGCACTCGAATGTCGCTATACATGTACTGACAGAGGTTCTTCTTGTAGTTGGGATTGTTGCGGATCTTGGCCGCCGAAGCGTTGAATCCCGACTTTCGTGCAACTTCCGCCAAATACTGATCCTGACAATAAGGGGTGGCGATCCATTGCCCGCCTACGAGCTGAGTTCCGCGCTTGCATTTAATGGCCGCGCTTGCAGGCGCTACGAAGACGGCGGCAGCGAAGACTCCTGCACAGGTCAAGCGCAGAGCGGCGGAGACGGTCATAAAGCTTCCTCCAGAGTTCAGCGCCCCGCGGTCTAATGCGAGCCCATTAGAGATTATATGCAGGCTTGGCCTGCGTCAGTGCAAGACTGCGCGCGCACACGCATATTCACTCGTCGTCGGGGAAAAACTTCAGCGTCCGCTTGCAACTGGTTTCCCACTCATTTTTTGTCATCCGCGTTTCTGGGTCCCAATCCTTCATGCAGGCTTCCAGGTCCACAGACGTCACGGGATCGCTTTTCTTTGCGTCCTCCAAAATGACCTCTGCCTCGTCCTTCGGTGCCGACTTGGATGAGGTGTCACCAAAACTTGGCGCAACGCTGGCGCCGAGCATGATTATGGCAGCGGTGAGGGCAAGAAGAGGAGAGACGGTATGCTCTTTCATGACACAGCCCTGAATTGCGTTACGGGAGCTAAACAAGCTTTTGCGCATATTAACTCCGCTAGGTGGGCGGGACCATACGCGGGGTCCGGTATGATTTCGCAAAAAGCGGGCAGGCGAATTTTAGCTAAATTGTTTGCACTCACCCCAAAGGAAGGGCCCGCAAAGCGGCCAAACGCTCGATGTCACCATTCTTCCCGAGTACCGGGAGCGGCCGGCGAGGCCCCGAGAAGACTTATCGACATGATAACTTTTTCTTATCCAATCATCACGTGATTGCGATTTCTGTTGATCGCCCCAAGCTGCTATATCCTACTCACTAAGGCGAGCCTGCGGTTCGCCAGTTATTCAAGAGGAGGAAGTCATGAAGGTTTGGAGCAAGCCCGCAGTTCGTGAGCAGGAAGTTGGCCTTGAGGTCACCTCGTATCTGCCGGCCGAGATCGACATCATCTAACGTCGATTCAACGGACTAAGATCAAAGCGGCAGCCGCGTTGTGGCTGCCGCTTTTCTTTGTGCCCATCGAAGCACCAATTTGCCGGTCGGGCAGACGCTAAAATCAGCACCGTATTAGTAAACGCGCGCTTTGGGTTCAATGTATTGGACTTCATTGGTCATGGTGTGCGTATGCACTGGCCGATAATCGAGCTGCACCGTTTTGGTACCGTAGTCGGCCCACGCGAGAGTGTGCCTCATCCAGTTGACGTCATCGCGATCGGGGAAATCCTCGCGCGCGTGCGCGCCCCGGCTTTCCTCGCGATTTTCCGCGGCTTTCACCGTCACTGCGGCCTGAGAAATCAAATTGTCGTATTCAAGCGTTTCGATGAGATCCGAGTTCCAGATGAGCGAGCGGTCGCTAACGCGAATGTCGTCGGACGCATTCCAAATCTCGCCGATCTGCCGCACGCCCTCGGCCAGCACTGGGCCGTCGCGGAAGACGGCGCAATGTGTTTGCATCGATTTTTGCATCTTGAGGCGCAATTCGGCGGTGGCCGTGTTGCCCTTGGCATAGCGAAAGCGATCGAGGCGAGAGAGGGCAAGATCGGCCGCGTCACTCGCCAGGTCGGGCTGGGGAGCACCCGCTTCGATGGTCTCCGCGCAGCGCAAGCCCGCAGCCCGGCCGAAAACAACAAGGTCGATGAGCGAGTTCGAGCCTAAACGGTTGGCTCCGTGGACTGAAACACAAGCTGCCTCGCCAATCGCCATAAGGCCGGGGACGACGCGACTTGGATCACCATCCACGCTTGTGAGCACCTCGCCGTGATAATTCGTTGGGATGCCGCCCATGTTGTAATGCACGGTGGGCAGCACGGGTATGGGATCGCGGCGCACGTCAACACCAGCGAAGACCTTTGCGCTCTCTGAGATGCCAGGCAGGCGCTCGGCCAAAATATTGGGATCGAGATGGTTGAGGTGCAGGTAAATATGGTCCCCCTCATCACCATGACCACGACCTTCGCGGATTTCGATGGTCATTGACCGTGACACCACATCGCGGGAAGCGAGATCCTTGGCGTGCGGCGCATAACGTTCCATGAAGCGCTCGCCTTCAACGTTTGTAAGATAGCCGCCTTCACCGCGCGCGCCTTCCGTAATGAGGAGGCCCGCGCCGTAAATGCCCGTGGGGTGGAACTGCACAAACTCCATGTCTTGCAGCGGCAGCCCCGCACGCAGCACCATGGCGTTGCCGTCACCGGTGCAAATATGTGCCGACGTGCAGGAGAAGTAGGTCCGGCCGTAACCGCCGGTCGCTAGAATGGTCTTCGAGGCTCGGAACTGATGGATCGAGCCGTCTTCCAGATTCAGGGCAATGACGCCGCGGCACGCCCCATCCTGGTCCATCAGCAAATCAATGGCGAAGTACTCGATGAAAAACTCCGCTGAATAACGCAGCGACTGCCCATAAAGGGTATGCAGCATGGCATGGCCGGTGCGGTCGGCCGCCGCGCACGTGCGTTGAGCCGGCGGGCCCTCGCCAAACTTGGTTGTCATGCCTCCGAAAGGTCGCTGGTAGATACGGCCGTCTTCCGTACGGCTAAAAGGAACGCCGTAGTGGTCTAGCTCATAGACAGCCGCAGGTGCGTTGCGGCACAGGTATTCGATGGCGTCCTGGTCACCGAGCCAGTCGGCACCCTTAACCGTGTCGTACATATGCCAGCGCCAGTCGTCGGGACCCATGTTGCCCAGCGCTGCGGCGACTCCGCCTTGCGCTGCTACCGTGTGCGAGCGCGTGGGAAATACCTTCGTGACGCAGGCCGTTTTCAATCCCGCTTCCGCGCACCCCAGCGTTGCGCGCAATCCTGCACCACCCGCACCGACAACGACCACGTCGTAGGTATGGTCGTTAATGGGATAGGCTTTGCCAGCGCGGCCGGGTGCCGTCCCGTCTGCTTTTCCGTTCGTTTTTTTCTGACGCTTCTTTGCCATCCCGCCTACGCCCCGAAGCTCAATTTCAGCACTGCAAAAATCGCAATTGCCGCCACGGCGAATGCAAACAAAGTGTTTGCCAGCAGTAGCAGCATCTTCAGGCGTTCACCGTGCACATAATCCTCAATGATGACTTGCATACCGATGCGCATATGTACGGCGACCGACAGCACCAGAACGATGAGCGCAGTGGCAACGAGTGGATGCGAAAGCGTCGCTCTTACGCTTGCCAGATCCGCACCCGCGAGACTGGCGATCAGCCAGATCAGAAACGGCGCAAGAATGAGGTTAGCAACGGCCGTGAGCCGCTGTTTCATGAAATGATTGGCGCCTTCCTTGGCCGAACCTAGGCCACGCGCGCGCTTCAAGGGTGTAATCATCGTCATTGCTAGAACCAACCCCGCTCGAAGGCGACATAGAGCCAAAGGCCGGCCGTTAGCACGACCGACAGGATAATCGTGCCCCACGACAAGAGGTCGATAGTCGGTATGTCCAGGCCTGAGCCGCTATCCCAGACGAAGTGCCGAATGCCGCCGATCAAGTGGTGAATCAGCGCCCAGGTGCAGCCAATAAGAACGATCACGCCGAGCCAAGTCGCAAAGAGGCCGTTGACGAACGCGAAATAGTCCGGGCCCGCAGCCGCCGCGAACAACCACCAAGCAAGCAGCAGCGAGCCGAAATATAGCCCCACGCCGGTTAAGCGATGCATGATCGACATAACCATGTTGATCTGGGGGCGATAGATTTGCAGGTGCGGCGACAGCGGCCGCTCATGCGCGCGCTGCTCAGAACTCACCTCTGCCATGGGTATTGCCTCTTTGTTCTATCTGCCTCGCTTTGTAGCGCGGCGAGGCACGGGCGGCAATTCGCTAAACGCCTCAGGGTATTGCTCGCAGATGCCCGCCCCTCTCATTGTGGTAGCAGCACCCAAGCGTCGAGGTCGAGGAGCACACCCTCCTCGTACTGTCCGTCTTCTCGCTTCAACGGGAAGTCAGCGCAGGACCGATCTTTCACCGCGACGAGGCGTATACGCAGTGCGCCAACGTCATCGCGACCCGGCAGTGCGGCCTTCTCAAGCACCTCCGACCAGGCATAGACGGTATCGCCGGCAAAGCACGGCGACACATGACGGCCGCCGTTGATCGCAGCCAAATGGAACGCATTGGCCAGCCCGTTGAAAGACAATGTGCGCGCAAGCGAGATAATAACGCCACCATAGACAATGCGCTTGCCAAAGCGTCCTTTGGCCTCGGTGTGCTGGTTGAAGTGGACCTTGGCGGTATTCTGGTACAGCCGTGTTGCGATCTGATGCTCGGCTTCCTCGAGCGTCATGCCATCGACATGGTCAATACGCTCGCCCGGCTCATAGTCACCCCAACGATACGGTGAGCCAGCAAGATCGAACTTGTAGCGGGCGATATCAAGTGTTGGCACGGCGCCGCCGATTTCGGCAGGGTCCACGCGTTTTGCAAGCTCGGGCACGATGGCTTCAGGTGCGGGCGAGGCCTTGTCGCGCTTTCTCACCATGACCCAGCGTGTGTATTCGAGCACCACTTCGTTGTTCTGATTACGTCCTGTGGAGCGAACGTAGACGGTGCCTGTCTCCCGATTGGAGTTTTCCTTCACGCCTATCACTTCCGATACTGAACTCAGCGTATCACCAGGATAGACCGGCTCGAGGAAGCGGCAATTGGCATATCCAAGGTTGGCGATGGCGTTGAGCGAAATGTCTGGCGTCGTCTTACCGAAAACCACGTGAAAGGTGAGAAGGTCGTCCAACGGAGTGCGCGGATAGCCGATGGCCTTGGCGAACGTGTCCGACGACTGAACGGCAAAGCGCGTTCCATAAAGGCTCGTGTAGAGGGCAACGTCGCCCACGGTCACGGTGCGCGGCGTAGCGTGTTTGATCTCCTGCCCAAAGCGGAAATCTTCGAAAAAGTTGCCGGGATTGGTCTTGGTCGATGTCATTGGCTGGGATGTGCCTCTTCGGATGCTGACGGCCCGGTGCCGATTAGTCCGAAAAGGATGCCTCTGTCGACCACCTTTTTGCTGCAGCGGCTGAAATGGGCTCGGATCTAGGCCGCCTCGGCGTCCTGCATAGCGTCGATGGCGTCGGCAATGGCGACAGTGCGCTCAGCCATTGCTAGGTGCAGACGCTCCACCATCTTGCCGTCGACCGTAATGACGCCTTTGTGCTCATTCTCACGCTTGTTGAAAGCGGCAATGATTGCGCGCGACCAAGTGACCTCCTCGCCGGTAGGCGAAAAGATCTGGTTGCAGGGTGCGACTTGAGAGGGGTGGATAAGTGTTTTGCCGTCCATGCCCAGCGTACGGCCATGCTCACATTCTTCGCGGAAGCCTTTGTCATCGCGAAAATCGTTGTAGACGCCGTCGAGAATGTCGAGGCCGAAAGCCCGCGCAGCCACGAGAGTCATAGCGAGCCACGGAACGACGGCGATGCGGTTGTGCAAAGCACGCGCACGCGATTCCTTCAAGAGATCGTTGGTGCCCATGACGAGGCAGGCGAGGCGGTTTTCCGGTTCAGCGCCAAGGGCCGCGATCTCACGCGCGTTTAGCATCGACTTAGGCGTTTCCATCATCGCCCAAAGACGCGTTTTGCCCGGCGCGTGAACTGAACCCAAAACCTTGGCCGCCGTGACGATATCGCCCTGCTGCGATACCTTCGGGACTAAGATTGCATCTGGCGCCACGGCGACAGCGGCGCGCAGATCGTCCATGCCCCAGGGCGTCTCGATCGCGTTGACGCGTATGACGAGCTCGCGATGCCCATAGCCACCATTTTTCACAGCGGCACAAACGCTATCGCGTGCTTCGGTTTTCGCTTCCGGCGCGACGGAGTCCTCTAAATCCAGAATGAGCGAATCAGCGGGAAGGGCTTTCGCCTTCTCGAGTGCGCGCTTGTTAGCGCCTGGCATGTAGAGCACGCTGCGGCGTGGACGAACCTGCATGAGCGCTGTCCCCACAAGTTGTGCGTTGCACAATAGCCCGAGCGAGCCTCAAGACCAAGACTGAATGAGAAATCCACAGGCTCTTGGCGGAAACGCCCCGCTTGGGCAGAGTGGCTCAAGGAGACTGAACACGCCAATGGCTCGCGTCCTCGCTCTTTCTTCCCACGTCGCTTACGGGTCTGTCGGGCTCGCGGCGATTACCCCGGCTTTGCAGTGGCTGGGCCACGAGGTTGTGGCGCTGCCAACGGTCGTCCTATCAAACCACCCTGGCTACGGCCGCTTCTCAGGCGAACAGGTGACCCCTGCCGGCCTTGACCTGATGATCGATTCATTGGAGGCGAATGGGTGGCTGGGCGATATCGATGCAGTTTTGACCGGCTATTTGCCGTCCCCCGGCCACGTCGCAACGGCGAGTTCGGCCGTCCAGCGCGTGCGGGCCGCCAGTCCAAGCGTGTTGTTCTATTGCGATCCCGTAATCGGCGACGACCCCAAAGGGCTTTATATCGATGCGGCGGCGGCCGCTGCCCTGCGCGATGAACTGTTACCGCTCGCGGACCTCGCCGTGCCTAATCGCTTTGAGCTTGCTTGGCTTTCGGGAGATAGCGTCGACAGCCTGGAACACGCGGTGGACGCCGCACGCAAGCTTCCAGTTCCAGCGACGCTTGCAACCTCCCTGGCTGTCACACGTTCGTCGCTCGGCACCGTGCTGATCGAGGCGGACCGCTCAACCAGCTGCACAGTGACCTGGCGTGAAGGCGTCGGACATGGAACCGGCGATCTAATGTCTGCTTTATTCCTTGGACATACTTTGAAAGGCATGACCGGCGCCGAGGCGCTTGCGCTCACGGTCGCTCAGGTGGAAGCGACCATATTGGCAAGCCCACGCGGGACCGAATTGTCGCTAGCCGCGGCCGCTGCTAGATGGACTCGAGCCGACCCATTGGCCATTGAGGTGCTTTAGTTTCTATATTGTCGCGGACTGATTTGGCGAGGAGCCGCGCATCATGCGGCGCTTTGATCAATATTTAGCCTTGAACCCGCGCGGTATGGAAGCCAAGAGCATCAAACGCAACGTGGCGAGCTGAGGGACCCGATGGAAAAGAAACAGAACCGCAAATTTGAGGGCGCGTTGGCGTTCGTAAAGCACGAAGCCTTCGCCCCTGTAATATTGCTGGTTGCTGCGGTTCTCGCGCTCCTGCTCCAAAACTCGCCGTTGAGCTGGCTTTATGACGCGCTGCTGCACACGCCCGTCACGGTTGGCGTCGGTGCGTTGATGATCGATAAGCCGCTGCTACTTTGGATTAACGACGGCTTGATGGCGCTTTTCTTCTTTCTCGTTGGTCTCGAGATCAAACGCGAACTCGTGGTGGGTGAGCTGTCAAAGGCAAAACAGGCAGCACTCCCCGTCATCGCGGCCGTTGGCGGGATGCTTGTGCCGGCCCTCATCTACGTTCTCATCAACTGGACCGACGAAATTGCGCTGAACGGCTGGGCCATCCCCGCTGCAACCGACATTGCATTCGCAGTCGGCGTCCTAGCCCTGCTCGGATCGCGCGTGCCGCCGACGTTGAAAGTTTTCTTGCTGGCTGTTGCGATCATCGACGATCTCGGCGCCATCATCATCATCGCATTCTTCTATACGGCGCACCTCTCCGCCGCGGCCTTAGCCTTGGCCGGACTCGGCGTCGCAATCCTTGTCATGCTCAATCTGCGCGGTGTGACACGTGTTGCGCCCTATGCGCTCGTCGGGCTTTTCATCTGGATATGCGTCCTGAAGTCGGGTGTTCACGCCACGTTGGCCGGTGTCGTAACGGCGCTGGCCATTCCGCTCGTGCCGGCTCCAGGCGACCAGCGCAGCATGCTCGTCAAGCTTGAAGAGAATCTGCACCCGTGGGTGAACTACGGCGTGCTGCCTATTTTTGCGTTCGCCAACGCCGGTGTGTCGCTCACCGGGATGTCAATCGAAAAGCTATTTGGGCCCATTCCCATGGGAATTGCGCTCGGCCTCTTTCTCGGCAAACCGATTGGCATAATGAGCTTCTCCTTTGCCGCGATAGGCGCTGGGCTAGCCGGCAAACCCGAAGGGTCGAACTGGTCGCAATTGCTTGGCGTGGCGTGGCTTGGCGGCATTGGCTTCACGATGAGTTTGTTTATTGGCATGCTTGCCTTCGTAGATGCAGAACGTGCGGCTGACATCCGAATAGGCGTGCTGCTCGGCTCGATTTCTTCAGCGATCGTCGGCTACCTACTATTGAGACGGGCGACGACGCCTGTTGTGCAAGAAAAAGCCGTTACGACATGAATTGGGTTGTCTGCTGATTTAAGATGCTGCATCGCACCCTTGAGAACCAATAGAACCCGGACGCGACAGCTTAACATGAGCAGCTTTCCTGAAACCCTCGCCGACCGTTTCCGCCGTTTCAAGTATCGGCATTTCCTCCCCAACGCCGAACAATATGAGCAGCTTGCGACCTATGGGCAAAACCCAGAGGTCATGATGATCTCGTGCTGCGATAGCCGCGTCGACCCGGAGACAATATTCAGCGCCATGCCCGGCGAGCTATTCGTTGTGCGAAATGTCGCAAACCTCGTTCCACCCTTTGAGACCGGCGGTCAGTTTCATGGCGTTAGCTCCGCTATCGAGTTTGCGGTGCTAAACCTGCGCGTCAAACACATCATCGTCATGGGCCACGCCGGCTGCGGCGGCGTAAAGACCGCGCTTGACCCAAGCGAGGCAATCCAAACGGACGCGCGGTTTATCTCGCGCTGGATGTCGATGCTCGATAACGCGCGGCTTCGCGTACTGGCCGCTCATCAAATGAGCTCTCAGGCCGAAAAACTTGCCGCGCTAGAGAAGGAATGCGTGAAAACGTCGATCGAGAACTTGCGAACGTTCCCCTTCGTGAGCGAGCTTGAGGAAAATGGGCGGCTTTCCCTGCACGGCGCGTATTTCGACATCGCAACCGGTATGCTGTCAGTGCTTAACCGTTCTCACAACCAGTTCTACCCGCTCTGAGCTCCCTGCGCCTTCTTGATCGCTGGGATGAGTTGGGTTTCAAGGCTCTCCGGCGAGATTGGCCCCACATGCTTGTAGGAAATCTCGCCTTTGCCGTTAACGACAAACGTTTCAGGCATCCCATAGACGCCCCACTCGATCGCACCTCGGCCTGTTGAGTCGATCCCAACGGCCTTGAAGGGATTGCCATAGCGGCCGAGAAAGCGGCGGGCGGCCACGGGGCTGTCCTTGTGATTGACACCGTAAAGATCGACGCCGGTCTGTGCCTTCAGCTGAAGCAGCAGGGGATGCTCAGTGGCGCAGGGGATGCACCAGGACGCCCAAAAATTGACGACACTGACCTTGCCATTTCCAAGATCAGAACCCTTGAAGCCCGGCACCGGCTGTCCTGCGTCGACAAGTTTTTCAAGCGGCGGGAACTCTTTAGCTGGAACTGATTTGCCAATCAGCGCAGAGGGCAGCTTTGAGGGATCGCCGGTTTGCAACGCAAAAGCAAACACTGCCGCCAGCGCCGCGAAAACAAGCACTGGCACGATTACCCAACTGAGATTGCGGCGCGGCTGTGGTGCAGCTCCCGGCGGGCTTGCCGTTGCGTGATCGTCGGACTGATTCTGCATCAAAGTCTTCGCCCCTAACCCTCAGAACGCGTCGTCGTCGCTTCTGGGCCAGTGCGGCGCTTCACACCGCGCGTCTCAAAATCGGCCAGGCGCCGCTGTTGCGCACGGCCATCGAGAACAAGCCAGGTGAATAGCCCCGCAATCACGAATGCGACCATGCCATAGGCGGTCCAGATGAATGGGGCGTTGGGTCCAAGGTCCATTTGCTCACTCCGCTGGCGCCGTGACTTGGCCGCTTTGCGCCCGCGCCACCTCCGCTAGTTGGAGCGCCTTTACGCGCCGACGCAGGATTTCATTGCGCATGGCTTTGAGGTGCATGGCAATAAACAGCACCAAAAAGCCGACCCCCATCACAAGAAGCGGCGTGAGGATGGAAGAATGTATGGTTGGACCACTCAGCTTCAATACGCTGGAGGGTTGATGCAGCGTGTTGGCCCAATCGACGGAGAACTTGATGATCGGCAGCATTACGATGCCGACGAGCGCCAATATAGCCGTGAGCTTACTTGCCAGCGTTTCGTCTTCGATCGAGGATCGCAAGGCTATGAGGCCGAGGTAGAGAAAGAAGAGGATCAGCACCGACGTTAACCGCGCATCCCACACCCAGTAGGTCCCCCACGCCGGTTTGCCCCACAGCGAGCCGGTGAACAACGCCAGGAATGTAAAGGCCGCCCCGATCGGAGCAGCGGCCTTTGCTGACACGTCCGCCAGCGGATGGCGAAAAACGAGAAGCCCAAATGCTGAAACTGCGATCAGTGCATAGCACGCCATAGCCATCCAAGCGGACGGCACGTGGACGAACATGATCCTGGCGATCTCGCCGTGCAGGTAGTCCGGCGGCGCGACAAAGAACGCGAGGTAGAGACCATAGGCGATTATCGCGGCCGCCAGTCCTGCTACCCAAGGCAAGAGTCGCGCAGATAACCCCATAAATTGGGTGGGATTGGCGAAGCGCTGCGTAAAGGTCTGCATCAAGGTTGATCTAAGGTTTCTGGGCACAAAGCGCAATCAAGCTGCGACAGCAGTGTTACTGCATTTGGGTACGTAGTGCCGCAGCTGCGGCCAACGGTCCAAGAACGACGGCCCCCAGCGAAATTGCCGTCAAGATTAGAAGCGGGGGGGCCACCTCATCGGGTCCGAGCATCGCGCTGATCGCTGCGATGCCGAATACTAGTGTCGGCACGTAAAGTGGCAGAACCAAGAGCGCGATCAACAAGCCCCCGCGGCGTGCCGTCAGTGTAAGGGCGGCCCCAATTGCGCCTATGAAGCTCACGGCAGGTGTGCCGATCAGCATAGTCGCCACCAGCGCGGGGTAGGCCGAAAGTTCTAGATTGAGAAGAATACCCAAGACGGGTGCAAGCAGCGCAAGCGGAACGCTGGTCGAAATCCAATGGGCGAGCGCCTTAGCCGCGGCCACGAGCTCCAAAGGCAACGGCCCCGTTGCCAAGACATCCAGCGAGCCATCTTCGTAATCGCTTTCAAACACGCGGCCGAGAGAAAGAAGCGCGGACAATAAGAGCGCGATCCACAGCACGCCGGGTGCGATGCGCGACAACAAGTTGAGATCTGCTCCGAGTCCGAGCGGCAGCATCGCGACAACAACGAGGTAGAAGCCGAGGGCCGTACCTAGCGCACCGCCTTGGCGCACGGCCAACCGCAGATCGCGCGCCACAAGCGTGAAGAACGCGCTCATGCCGCCGTCTCCTGTGTGCCGAGCCGGACCTCTTTCGCGTTTTCAAACGCAAGCGGCAAATGCGTTGCGGCAATGACGAGCCCGCCGTCGGCACAGTGCGCGTTTACGGCGTCGATAAGTAGTGCGGCGGAGGCTGTATCGAGCGACACGGTCGGCTCGTCGAGTAGCCAGAGCGGGCGGTGCGCAGCGGCAATACGCGAAAGCGCGAGCCGGCGCTTTTGGCCAGCCGAAAGATAGCCGGCGGGAACGTCCGCCAAAGCTGATAGCCCAAACCTGTTCAGTGCCGGCGCAAGCAGATCATCACCATTTCCAGGGGCGCCTCCATCGAGATAGGCGGCCCAGAACGCAATATTCTCCGCAACCGTCAGGTGCGGCTTGATGCCATTAAGGTGCCCAACGAAATGGCACAGCTCGCCAACCTCGCGATCTCGGTCTTCATTCTCAATACGGATTTTGCCGGATGCAGGGGCCAGGAATCCCGCTAGGGCCCGCAAAAGCGTGGTTTTGCCCGCACCGTTGGCGCCGGTGAGCAGGAGCGCTTCGCCTTCGCCCAGGCGCAACGAAAGACCATCAATGACGGTCCGCCCACCACGGTTCAAGACTAGTTTTTCGGCAACGAGCAGCACAGGCGTTGATCATCCGCGTGGCAAAATGCTCTGGCGAAGCAGCTGGAAATTCCCGCAGAATAGCGGAAGGAAGCTCGCTGGCCCCAGGGCGCGACGGCCTATATAAGGGGCACACTTCGATCGATGCCAGCGCAAATGCGCGCCCATTTGCCAAGTCCCGGCAGGGACGGCGCAAGCTGGTTAAAGTTCCGGTCGCCAAGATTTGGTGACCCATGAATGCTGAGGAGAAGACGACTTGAGCGACAAGCCAACCAACGCGCTGGATAGTTTCAACTGCCGCAGTACGCTGGTCGCCGACGGGAGAACGTACGTCTACTACTCGTTGGCGAAGGCTGAGAAGAATGGGCTAACCGCGATCTCCAAGCTGCCCTTCTCAATGAAGGTGCTGCTGGAGAACCTGCTGCGACACGAGGACGGCCGTTCCGTTACCAAAGACGACATTTTGGCTATGGCAGCTTGGACCCAGGATAAGGGTAAGGTCGGCAAGGAGATCGGTTTCCGGCCCGCAAGAGTATTGATGCAGGACTTCACTGGCGTTCCTGCCGTCGTCGATCTCGCCGCCATGCGCGATGGCATGAAGAGCCTCGGCAGCGATCCCGAAAAGATCAACCCTCTGGTCCCCGTCGACCTCGTCATTGATCACTCGGTCATCGTAGATGAATTCGGCAGCCCGCAGGCGTTCGAGCACAACGTAGAGCACGAGTATCAGCGCAACGGCGAGCGGTACAATTTTTTAAAATGGGGCCAGGGCGCGTTCGATAATTTTCGGGTTGTGCCGCCGGGAACCGGCATATGCCACCAAGTAAACCTGGAGTTCTTGGCGCAGACCGTTTGGACAAAGACGCTCAGCGACGGCACGAAGCTGGCCTATCCTGACACGCTCGTCGGCACCGACAGCCATACCACAATGGTCAACGGTCTCGCCGTGCTTGGGTGGGGTGTCGGTGGTATCGAAGCGGAGGCCGCTATGCTCGGCCAACCATTATCGATGCTCATCCCCGAAGTCATCGGCTTCAAGCTTACGGGCAAACTCAATGAGGGGGTGACAGCAACCGACCTGGTGCTCACCGTCACACAAATGCTTCGCCAGAAGGGGGTCGTTGGAAAATTCGTTGAATTCTTCGGCTCCGGCCTGGACACGATGCCGCTCGCTGATCGCGCAACGATTGCCAACATGGCACCGGAATACGGTGCGACATGCGGTTTCTTCCCCATTGACACTGAGACGCTGAACTACCTCGGTATGTCAGGACGTGAGCCCTACCGCATCGCGCTGGTCGAGGCTTACGCAAAGGCGCAAGGACTGTTTCGCTCCGCTGAGCACGCAGACCCAATTTTTACCGCTACGTTGGAGCTTGATCTGGGAACCGTGGTTCCCTCGCTTGCAGGACCTAAACGTCCGGAAGGGCGCATCGCACTGACTGATGCTAGCGCCGGTTTCGCAAAGGCTCTCGAGACCGAGTATGACAAGCCAGGCGAGCTTGCCAAACGGGTCGAGGTCGCGGGCCGCGATTTTGACATCGGGCATGGCGATGTCGTCATCGCAGCAATCACTAGCTGCACCAATACGTCAAACCCCAGCGTGTTGATTGCAGCAGGCTTGCTCGCACGCGCAGCCGTCGAGAAAGGCCTAAAAACCAAACCGTGGGTGAAAACGTCGCTGGCGCCGGGCTCGCAGGTCGTCTCGGCATATCTAGACTCGGCGGGACTTCAGCCGTTCCTGGACAAGCTTGGATTCAACCTGGTCGGGTTTGGATGTACCACCTGCATTGGAAACTCCGGTCCACTCGCATCCGAAATTTCCAAAGCGATAAACGATAACAGCATCGTCGCTGCCGCGGTTCTGTCTGGAAATCGCAACTTCGAAGGTCGCATCAGTCCCGATGTTCAGGCCAACTATCTGGCCTCCCCGCCGCTTGTCGTTGCCTATGCGCTAGCTGGTTCTGTGCAAAAGGACTTGACGCAAGAGCCCCTCGGCACTGGGAAAGACGGGCAGCCGGTGTTCTTGAAGGATATCTGGCCCTCCTCGCAGGAAATCCAGAAGTTCATCGCAGAGAACATCACAAAGGAGCTGTTCGTTGAGCGCTACGCCGACGTATTTGACGGCGATGCAAGCTGGCGCGCCATCGATGTCCCGGGCAGCCTGACCTATAGCTGGGACGGCACTTCCACTTACGTGCGCAATCCGCCATACTTTGAAGGCATAAGCAAAGCGCCCGATCCCATTTCTGACATCACCGGCGCGCGCATACTGGGGTTGTTTGGCGATAAGATCACAACCGATCACATCTCACCGGCCGGAGCGATTAAACCGTCATCGCCCGCTGGAGAATACCTAACCGGCCGCGACGTTGCGATCGCAGACTTCAATCAGTACGGCACGCGACGCGGGAATCATGAAGTCATGATGCGGGGAACGTTCGCCAACATCCGCATCAAGAACCACATGGCCAAAGACTCCGCTGGGAACGTCATAGAGGGTGGCTTCACCGTTCACCATCCTTCCGGCGAGGTCATGTCGATCTACGACGCGGCCATGCGTTATCGTAAAGACGGCGTACCGCTCGTCGTCTTCGCTGGCACGGAGTACGGCAATGGGTCATCTCGCGACTGGGCAGCAAAGGGTACGAAACTGCTCGGCGTTAGAGCGGTCATAGCACAGTCGTTTGAGCGCATTCACCGATCGAACTTGGTTGGCATGGGTGTGCTGCCGTTCGTTTTTGATGAGGGCACGAGTTGGCAAACGCTCGGTCTAAAAGGTGACGAGACTGTAATGATTCGCGGCCTCGCTAACCTTGCGCCGCGTCAGTCCCTAACCGCCGAAATTACTTTTGCCGATGGCGCCACCAAAGAAGTGCCGATCCGCTGTCGGATCGATACGCTCGATGAGCTCGAATACTTTAATAATGGCGGTATTTTGCATTACGTCTTGCGAGATCTAGCCGCCGCTTGAGGCCGCATAATGACCGAGCACGTCAATGCGAAAAGCCGCCATCAAACAGGCCGTTACGTCTTTGGGTGACTCAATCTTTTGTGACACGCGGTTGAAGCTCGCGCGCGCGGGACTTACTCTATCGACAGCAGTGTTTGATTTAGGTTTGCATCAATGCGGTTGGCCCCATTTCTTGCTCTTGCGTTGGCGCTCGTCGTCCCATCCTCTGGCGCGACGGTGCACGCCGCCCCATTCGATCCGTTTTTCCCGCCCCCAAAGAACGTGCTCGAACTCTTCACGAGTCAGGGCTGCGACACCTGCCCGCCCGCAGACAAGGTACTGCAAAAATATGCCGAAAGAGACGACATTATTGCAATTACGCTTCCCGTCGATATCTGGGACTATCTAGGCTGGAAAGACACCCTCGCCTCTCAGAAGAATAGCGAGCGGCAGAAGGCGTACGCTAAAGCGCGCGGAGACGGCGCGATCTACACACCGCAAGTCGTCGTCAACGGTCTTAGGGGCGTCAACGGCAGCAAGCCGGGTGAGATCGAGAAGGCGATAAAGACAACCGAGGGCGAGCTAAAGTCAATGCGCGTGCCGATTCGCTTCTGGCACGAGCGCAACACGATTTACATCGAGGTAGGCGCAGCGCCGGCTGGCGCCAATCTCAAGCAGGCAATTGTCTGGTTCGCCGTCGTGCAGAAGTCCGCCAAGGTTCCAGTTAAGCAGGGCGAGAACAAGGGCAAGACGCTGACCTACACGAACATCGTGCGGGAGATGTCACCTGTCGGCGTATGGAAAGGCAAGCCACTGAGCGTGGCTTTGGCCCGCACTGCAATCATGCGGCCAGAAACGGAAGCCAGTGTCGTGCTACTCCAGGAAGGTAGAGGGGGTCCAATCATCGGTGCGGCATGGACCGGCTTGTGGTAGGGCTGTGTGCCTTTAACTCGAGAAACCGCGCTTCTTCAAGAGCCCCTTGACCTCTGGCGGCCGGCCGCGAAAGGCGACGTAGGCCCCCAGTGGATCGCGCGCATTTCCCGCCGCATAAATATGCTTCTTGAGTTTGCGCGCCGTCGCCCGATCAAACACATCACCGGTCTCCTCGAAGGCGGCAAAGGCATCCGCGTCCATCACCTCCGACCAAAGGTAGCTGTAGTATCCCGCCGCGTACCCGCCCATTATGTGCAGGAAATGCGGGATGCGGTGCCGCATAACTATTTCGCTCGGCATGCCAATGCGCTCTAGCGTCTCGCGCTCGAAGTCGTTGACGTCTAGATCTCCGTTGTCGGCGGTGCCGTGGAGTTCCATGTCAACAAGAGCCGATGCCGCGTACTCTACGGTTGCAAAACCTTGGTTGAAGTTGCGTGCCTTGTTGATCTTCGCCAGCAACTTCTGCGGCATGGCCTTTCCGGTCTTATAGTGCACCGCGAAGCGTTGCAGCACATCAGGCACCATAAGCCAGTGCTCGTAGAGTTGAGAGGGCAGCTCAACAAAGTCGCGAGCGACGCTCGTGCCAGAAATGGATGGGTACGTGACGTTGGATAAAAGCCCGTGCAATGCATGTCCGAACTCATGGAAAAGCACGCGCGCGTCCCCGAGTGACAACAATGTTGGATCACCCTCGGCGCCTTGCGCAAAGTTCATAACGTTGACAATGATTGGGCGGACATCCCCGGCAACTTTGGATTGGGAGCGAAAACTGCTCATCCACGCCCCAGATCGCTTTGACGGCCGGGCAAAATAGTCGCCAAGAAAAAGACCAACGAATTTGCCGCGCCGGTCAGTCACCTCCCAAATGCGCACTTCATGATGATAGCGCGGGACGTCGTCGCGCTCCTTGAAACGAATTCCGAACAGCCTCGTGGCCGTGTCGAAAGCTGCAGCAATGACATTATCGAGTTTGAAGTAGGGACGTGTATCGGCATCATCGAGATCGTATCGTGCTTTGCGCTCTTTCTCGGCGAAGTAGCGCCAATCCCATGCCGCGATCGTAAAGTTGCCGCCTTCCGCGCGTGCACGTTGTACCAAGGCTTCACGCTCTTTCGCAGCGCGTTTCACGGCCGCTGGCCATACCGCCTCAAGCAGCTCACGCACCGCTGCCGGCGTCTTGGCCATCGTTTCCTTAAGCGCATAGTCGGCGTAGCTTTCATAGCCCAACAGACCAGCCAGCTCCGCCCTTAGGCGCACAACTTCAGCGGCAATGGCGCGATTATCCGTCGCCTCGTCCGTCTCGCCCCGCTTGATCCAAGCGTTGAATGCCTCCTCGCGCAAGTCACGCCGGTCGGAAAACTGCAGGAAGGGCTCAATGCTCGATCGCGAGAGCGTAATGACGTGTTTGTCTGGCAGCCCGATTTCAGCGGCGGCACGAGCGGCAGATGCCCGCAGCGCCGGCGACAATCCTGCAAGATCGCGCTCTTCGTCCAGAACCAGCCGCCACGACTGCTCGTCCTTAAGGACATTTTGAGTGAATTGCGTTGCGAGTAATGCTAGCCGTTCGTTAATTGCGGCAACGCGCGACTTTTCCTTCCTATTCAGCTTGGCGCCCGCCCGTACGAACCACATGTGGTGGCGTTCAAGGACACGAAGCTGCTCGTCCGTCAAACGCAAACGATTGCGCCGCCGGTAAAGATCATCCACACGCCTGAACAATTTTGCATTGAGAAGAACGTTGGTTTGATGCGCAGCAAGGTGCGCGACGGCCTCCCGTTCGATGCGCTGCAGCTCTTCATTTGAGTCCGTCCCGGCAAGATTGAAGAAGACGCGGCTCACCCTATCGAGCTGGCGACCGCTTTTTTCAAGTGCGGTGATGGTGTTGGCGAATGTGGGCCGAGCCGTCTGAGCGATAAGCTGGCCGATCTCCTTTTTGTGGGCGGCCATCGCGACCTTGAACGCCGGGCCGAAGTCACCGGGTACGATCTTATCGAAGGGCGGGACGCCAAACGGCGTCGACCACCGGCCAAGCAGGGGATTGGCAATCGGATCAGCGCGCCGTGGCTTGCGCGATCGCGCTGACATATTTGCCTTGCTTTTGGGGTTAACCTTTCTTTGGGGCGCGCGCTTCGTCACCGGATGCTTGGTCCTCTAGGAAAGCTGAAATCTGACGTGCCATCGGAATAGACATTTGCCGCGATGCCGCAAGCGCGAAGGGCAAAAAATTGGACCGGTTACAAACCGGTCCTTACAGGCGCTCCTGAGAGCGAGGTGCATTTGGGTAGCTGCCTAATGTGGCCCGGTCCGTCGAAGACGCCCTGGGGGCTGGGGGGCTGAGAATCCAGGGCCTCTCTTTCAGGACCGGGCCAAGAGGCAACAACGAATAATACGCAGCGCTTTGAGGCAGTTCATTGACCAGGGCGGGTCCTCAATCAGGCCAAGTCGGGGAATTTCCGTGCCCCCACTGCCCGTTAGGTGCGGCAGTTGCGCACCGCAGCAGACGATCGTGGTCACCAGCCCCTTGAAATTAACGCCGCCCAGCGCGATCATAATCAGATAATGACAAGGAGGCGCCCTTGAGCGAATCGGAGCCCATAGTTTTGAGCCCGCGTCGGGCGGGCAGGTTTCCACTCAAAGGGGTCGGGCCGGATATAGGGCCCTTCGCAGCATTCGATCGGCACGAATTGAGCACTATTCTTGCCGTTTACGGCCGTAAGGTCGCAGCGGGCGAGTGGCGTGACTACGCCATCGACGTCGGCCGGGACAAGGCGGTATTTTCCGTTTTTCGGCGTTCGAGCGAGTACCCTCTCTACCGAATCGAAAAATGCCCCCGGCTCGCGCGCAAACAGGGCACCTATAGCGTGGTTGCGCCGGCAGGCTTGATCTTGAAACGGGGCCATGATTTGGGCCGCGTTCTGCGCGTTCTGGAAGATCGCATACGCCTCGTCGCGGTTTAGACACTCAACTCCACAATGCTAAAGAGCCCCGCCTAAGCGGGGCTCTTTGCAAAAATTCAGGCCTCGATGTTGAGCGGCTACTGGCGGTTGCCGAACAGCTGCAGCAAGAACAAGAACATGTTGATGAAGTCGAGGTAGAGGCTCAACGCCCCCATAATGGCACTCTTTGCAACCATCGTCGCATCGTTGCGAACCAACAGGTAGCCATCCTTGATCCGCTGCGTGTCGTAGGCGGTGAGGCCGGCGAAGACCAGAACGCCAATTACGGAAATGGCGAATTGCAGAGCGCCCGACTGCAAGAACAGATTCACGAGCGCGGCGATGATGATGCCGACCACACCCATGATCAAGAATGAGCCCCAGCCGGAGAGGTCCTTCTTGGTCGTATAGCCCCACAAGCTTAGGCCGCCGAAGGCCGCCGCTGTGACGAAAAAGATCTGCGTAATCGACTGGCCGGTGAAGATCAGGAAGATCGACGAGAGCGACAGGCCCATCACGGCGGCAAACAGCCAGAATGAGATCTGGGCAGCACCTACGCTCATCTTCTGAACGCGGAACGACAGGAAGAGCACGAAGCCAAGCGGCGCCAGCATGACGACCCATTTCAGCGGTGAAGTGTAAAGCATCTGTCCGAACGGCGTCAGCGCGCCATTGCTGACGGCCATTGTGTAGGTAAGGTAAGCGACGATGCCGGTCAGCGCCACGCCTGCCGCCATGTAGTTGTAGACGCCGAGCATGTATGAGCGCAGCCCTTCATCGACCGCTGCACCTGCACGGGCGGCGGTTCCAGATTGCGCGTATCTGTTGTCGAGCTGAGCCATGGGTCCTTCCCTTATTGGTCCGGCGAGAATTGCCAAATCATGAGAAGAATATGCGCTGCCAGTGCGTCCCTTTCAAGACGTGCAACCCCTGATTTTGCCTGTAATACAGACATTCTGGGGCCCGATTCGGCGGCTTCTTAACCTTCCATCACTCAGACCGCAGGAAGGGCACAGCCGGTGCGCGCAGCACCGCCCACGTCCCTGCGCCGCCAAATAGCAGCACCAGCCCCGTCGAAAGCAAGAGCGCCAAGGCGACGGCAGAGAGCGAGAAGCTAAACGGGATTTTCATCACCTCCGTGACGGCAATCCACGCCGCGATTGACCCTAGTGCCACGGCAAACAAGGCCGTCACGGCGGCAAGCAGCACATACTCCAGCACATGCGAGGTGAGGATACGCCGTCGTGTAGCGCCGAGCGTCTTCAAGATCACTGCCTCCAGGATGCGGCGGCGCTGCGCGGTCGCAAGCGCACCAGCGAGCACCAAGGCGCCGGCGAGGAGTGTCACGCTGCCCGCAACGCGGATTGCTGTCATTACCTTCGTGAAAACAGCGTTGAAGGCATCCAGCACGTCCCTGACGCGAATTGCGGTAACCGAAGGGTAGGCACGCCCCAAGGTGCGAACAACCTGGGCTTCGGTGACCATAGGTGTGCCCGGCGGAAGCGAAATTGTTGCGAGAAGATTGTGCGGCGCGCCTTTTAGTGTGTTGGGTGAGAACACCATCACGAAGTTGATGGCAAGGCTTTCCCACTTTACCTCGCGCAAGTTTGCGATGCGTGCCGTAACGTTGCGGCCGAGGATGTTGACCGTCACCGTATCACCGAGTTTCAGACCGAGCTTCTGTGCAAGCTCAACCTCAAACGACACGAGCGGCTGGCCGGCATAATCGGCCTCCCACCATTCCCCGGCCTTGACTTTCGAACCTTCGGGCACGGTGTCGGAATAGGACAGGCCGCGGTCGCCGTTCAGCACCCACTGCGCCTCGGGCGGGGCTTTGATTTGTTCGACCGGCGTTCCGTTCAGGCGAACAAGCCGGCCGCGCAGCATCGGGGCGTCCTCAACGACGGTGCCGGGAACCTCGCCCTGAACGAGCGCGGTAATCGCTGGATATTCAGCCTTGGGAATATCGAGCACAAAATAGTCGGGAGACCGGACGGGCAGACGTTCACGCAATTCTTTAACAAGCGAAGCGTCCGCAAGTGCGACCGCAACGAGCAGTGACAAGCCGGCGCCCAGCGACAGCACGACCGAGCGCGTCAGTCCCCCCGGCGCCCCAAGATTGCCGATAGCAAGTGAAAGCTCTGGCAGGCGCGGGCGGGGAACGCGCCGCGCAACCCACGTTACGGCAGTGCCCAGGGCAATAAACACGGCGAACATTACGACAAGGCCACCGCAGAAATAGAGCGCAATGCGCTTCGAGTCGGACGTGGCGAGGGCAAATGCGACGAGCGCCAAGGCCAACGCGATCGTGGCGCCAACGACCCAAGCGCGCGGCCATGTGCGTTCCGGCGCAACTTCGTCGCGAAAAAGGACGCTGGCGCTCACGCGCTCAACGCTGCCGAGCGGCCAAACGGTAAAGAGCATGGCCACGGCGAAGCCGTAGACCGCGGCAGACAAAATACTCAAAGCCGAAACGGTGATCTCGGCCTGGATCGGCACGATGTCGCCGTAGAGCGCATTCAAGACAATCGGCAGCAGGATTCCGAGCAATAAACCGACGGCGATCCCGATCACGGTAACCAGGGCGATCTGCGCAAGAAAGACAACGAGAACCATGCGGCTCGTCGCACCGATGCTCTTCATCGTCGCAATCACCTTGCGGCGCTTATCAATAAAGGTGGCGACTGCATTGGCGACCCCAACGCCGCCGACGAGCAGCGCTGTAAGACCAATAAGCGTCAAAAACTGACGCAAGCGCTCCAACACCTGGCTGACTTGCGGCGACGGGTCGCGGCGATCGCGAATCGTGAATCCCGACTCGGGCAGATCAGAACCAATTCGCTCGCGCAGCGCCAGCAATTTTTCTACGGTCGCAGACCGGTCAGGGTCGAGCTTCAGCGCATATCGCCAACGAATAAGTGTCCCGGGCCTGACGAGACCGGTCTTCTCCAACGTCTCAAGCGAAACTAAGACGCGCGGCCCGTACGTCAGCCGGTCGGCAATGCCATCTGGTTCCGATTTGATGGTCCCGCTAATCTCAACCTTCTTGGCTCCAAGCTTCATATAGTCGCCGACGTTGAGTCCGAGGCGTTCGAGAAGAATGGGGTCGACGATCGCGCCACGGCGCAGGGCCTCTTGCAATGGAACGGCATTGCCCAGCTCCACCGCGCCAACGAGGGGATAGTTGGCGTCCACGATCTTTAGCTCGGCTAGTGCCTGATCAGAGCCGTCTGTCCGGCGCGCCATTGTACGCATGGTGGCGGTTTCGCTTAACGTGCCAAGGTTTGAAAGTGCCGCGCGCTCTGCTCCTTTGGAACGCACATGCATACGCGATAACGTCGCGTCGCCACCTAAGATCGCTTCTCCTTGACGCTCGAAGCCCGCGCGCAAGGCGTCGGAAACTGCTCCAACGCCGGTGATCACCGTGACGCCAAGCGCTACACAAGCGATAAAAATACGAAAGCCCGAGAGTCCACTGCGCAGTTCACGCGCTGCAATTCCCAATAGGCGCGGAAGCCGCCACTCTTGAACGTCAGGGGTTGGAGAGAGCGCTTCTGCCGTCATGACGCTGCGCGGGCCTCGGTTTCATTATTTATGCGGCCGTCCGCCATGTGGATTGTTCGTCCGCAGGCTGCGGCCACACGCAGATCATGCGTCACCAGCATCAGCGTTGCATCGCGGCGACGTTGCAGGCCAAACAACAAGTCGACGACGTGCTTTCCTGTCTGGCTATCGAGATTGCCCGTTGGCTCATCGGCGAGGATCAACTTCGGCTGCCTGCTCAACGCGCGCGCGATGGCAACGCGCTGTTGCTCGCCGCCAGAAAGCTGCGCCGGGAAATGATCGACGCGCGGGGCGAGGCCAACCTCATCGAGCAATGCGCGCGCAATCTCGAATGCGTTCGACGTACCGGCGAATTCCAGCGGCAGCGCCACGTTTTCCAACGCCGTCATGGTCGGTACGAGATGGAACGACTGGAAAACGATGCCAATGTCGGCACCGCGCGCCAGTGCAAGTTTATCCTCGTCGAGAGCGGTGAGATCATGTCCCGCAACGCGTACACCGCCACTCGATACGCGCTCCAGACCCGCCACCACCATGAGAAGCGAAGTCTTGCCTGAGCCAGACGGACCGACGATTGCCAACGACTGCCCCCCCTCGACGTGAAGGCTCACGTCACGCAATATCTCGACGGGGCCGGCTCGACTCGTCAGTGTTAAGCTCACGTCATCTAGGGCGACGATCGGCTGGGACACGGGTGATAAGGCTCCGCTACTTGCGGTGGGCGAGGACTTGCCTCACGTTGACCGCGCTTCTACCTGATGATCGGATTGGATGATCGTTGAGGCGGAAAGATGAAGGCAGTGAACGCAAGACGCAACTGGCACAGACTTGCACAAGTGGTGGTTCTTTTGGCCGGCGTCAATGCAAGCTTGGGTCTTGTCAACGTGCCCATTGCTCAGGCAGAGCCCGCCAAACCCATCCGGATTGTGGCATTTGGCGACAGTCTGACGGCTGGTTTCGGGCTCAAACCACGCCATTCTTTTCCCGCGCAACTACAAAAGGTGCTCAAGGCGCGGAGCCACGACGTGGTCGTCGTCAATGCTGGCGTGTCGGGCGATACGACAGCAGCGGGCCTTGAGCGGATTGCCTGGGCAGTGCCGGATGGCACGGATGCCGTCATTTTAGAGTTCGGAGGAAACGATGCACTACGCGGCATCGACCCAAAGGAAACGCGTGCGAATTTGGAGAAAATTATCGATAGCCTCAAGGAGCGCAACATTTCCATACTGCTGGCCGGCATTCGCGCGCCGGCTAACTGGGGCGAGACCTATTCGAAAGCTTTCGATTCTATTTTCCCCGATCTGGCTGATGAGTACGGGCTTGTCTTCTATCCATTCTTCCTTGACGGCGTGGTGCTCGACCCCAAACTGAACCAAAACGATGGACTTCACCCGAATTCCAAAGGCATCTCAGAAATCATCAAGCGAATCGTACCTTCAGTCGAGGAGCTGATCGATAGGGCTTCGACCCAGCGTGCCTCTGCCTCTAAAAGCTAACAGGCGATACCCATGCCCCGGCTTTTTACCGGCATTGAAATCCCCATTGAGCAGCGCGAACAGCTAGCGCGCTTGCGTCAGCCTTTGCCGGGCGTGAAGTGGCTCGAGTCAGAGATTCTTCACATCACACTTCGCTTTGCCGGCGACATCGACAATACGTGCGCAGCGGAGTTTGCTGACCACCTCGCAGGTATTGACGTGAACGCTTTTGAGGCACGCCTAGCAGGGGTTGGGGTCTTTGGCGGCAAAGACCCCAGATCGATTTGGGCCGGCGTGGAAGCCGGGCCAGAGCTCGATGCGCTAGCGCGCGCCAACGAACGCGTCGCACGCTTGGCCGGATTGGCACCAGAGAGCCGGTCGTTTAAGGCGCATGTCACGATCGCACGATTGAAGCACACCAGCTCTGCTGCGGTTGCGCGATTGTTGGGCCGCATCGGAGCTTTTCGTTCGCTACCCTTCTTCGTCAATCGCTTTGTACTCTATTCCTCGCGACCAAAAACTGGCGGCGGCCCCTACGTGGTCGAAGAGGCCTTTCCGCTGAAAGGCGGGGAATTTGCAGACTTTCAAGACTCAGGAGGCGGCTGGTAGTCAGTCGTGCTGGCGCCACCGCTTTGGCGACCAACCGCTATAGCCAGCGCGACGCGTCGGCCAGTGGTTGAAGCGTGGCGGGCGCGTCCAGTACGATTGTCGCGGTCTAAGCTTGCGTTCTTCATTTAGCGCCGTAGCGAGATCGACTTCGCGCTTCTTCGCCTGTGAAGCTACAGCATCCTGTTCAGCCTCTTTGGCTGCATAGTCCAGGTGGCGTGCCTTTGCTTCCGCGGTCCAGGGCTCTGCTTGACACGTGCATCCTGAAACCAGGGACTTGCGATAACGGTAGGCGGTCGTGAGCGAGCGATAAGATCGGCCAGAAAAATCAATCATATCCGCAATGCTTCCACCCACGGTTGGATAGAAAAAGAGTCGCGCCCCGCCCGCGCAACGCTTCATGCAAGCACGGTTATCGCGATAGAAGGACTCGCGGCGCACACCAAAGCTAATGGGGAAATAAAACCCATCGCACAATCGCACGCACATCGTACGGTAAGTCCTGGTGTTCGCTGGACGCCAATCATCTTCGTAGCGCCCTGTACTGGAACCATACGGGTTAATACGACTGTAGCCGTACATAGGCGTGCGCGGACCTGTCGCGTCAAACAATCTTTGTTTCAGCGACTGGGCAATAGTTGGCTGCACTGCTGCCAGCAGCCCAGCAATAAGCGTCGCCGAACCCCAGATCCTTTGGAACGCGCACATACTCAGAACCTGCCCCCCGGCATTGACACATGTTCGCGGAGCATCACCGGCCGATGGCAAATATTGTCTGAATTCGTGCCCGTCGCCGGACTACATCGTTACGATTACCTTGCCGACTGCCTCACGCCGGTCCAGAACGCCGATCGCCTCACGGATCCGGTTTAGGGGGAAGGTCGCGTGGATCCGTGGCGTGAGATTGCCTTCCGCGATCCAGCGCAGCACCTGCGTCATGTTTCTGCGATGTCCGGCGGGCTCCCGCTTAACTGACTCCGGCCAGTTGACACCGTTGGCTTCTGCGCCCTTCAGCAGAAGCAGGTTAAGTGGGATTTTTGGGATCTGCCCTGAGGCAAATCCGACGACAAGAAAGCGTCCCTGCCAAGCCATCGCACGCACTGCCGCCTCCGATGAGTCGCCGCCGACACAATCATAAACGACATTAACACCGTCCCCCGCAGTCATATTTCGAAGCGCCGTCTTGAGTTCGGTTTCTTGATAGTTGACCAGATCGTCAGCGCCGTGACTCCTACAAACGCTGAGCTTGTCGGCTGAGGAAGCAACCGCAATCACGCGTGCGCCCATGAGCTTGGCAATCTCCAGCGCAGCAAGACCGGCGCCGCCCGCTGCGCCTAACACGGCAATCGTCTCGCCCTGCTGCAATCGAGCACGGTCTTTCAAGCCGTGGATCGCCGTGCCGTATGTCACGCTAACGCCAGCGGCAATCTCATCGCTTACCGCGTCGGGAATGGGCACGAGCGCATTGGCGGGGACCACAACCTGCTCGCGCGCTCCGCCCCAGGTGATATAGGCCATGACCCGGTCGCCAGCAGTGAGGCTGACGACCCCGTCGCCGACCGCTTCGACAACACCGGCAAATTCGGCAGCCGGCGAAAACGGCAATTCAGGTCTTGCCTGGTACTTGCCACGCGTGATGAGCGTGTCGGCGAAGTTGAGGGCCGCGGCCTTAACAGCTACCAGGACGTCGCCCGGCCCCGGCGTGGGTGGGTCTATGTCCTCAATGACGAGACCATCAGGGCCATCGAGGCTCTTGCAAAGGGCGGCCTTCATGTAAAACCTCCTGGGGCCAGGATGGTGCTGCTTAAATCGGCTGACCTTCGACCACGGGCCGCTGGCTCCGGCAAGGCCAATTCATAGAATTCGGATCAGACAGCAAATGTCGCAAACCCCCGTTGCAAATTGGCCGCCCGCCGCCCGCGGGTACTTCGGCATTGGTGCCGAGCGCGTGTCGAAGGCGCTTAACCTCGGCAATCTAATGCGCTCAGCACACGGCTTTGGAGCGAGCTTCACCTTCACCATCGGCGCCACCTACCAGGCGCTGGAGGCCCGCGCGGATACCTCTAAAGGACAGTGGCATCTGCCACATTTCAACTGGGTCGCGGTAGACGAAATGGCATTGCCCGAGGGCTGCAAGCTCGTTGGCGTGGAACTTCTCGATGAGGCTATCGATCTGCCGAGCTTTCGTCATCCCATGCGCGCGGCCTATGTTTTGGGACCGGAACAAGGCTCGCTTTCACAAGGACTTACTGAGCGATGCGATCATATCGTCAGAATTCCGACCCGCTTTTGCATCAACGTTGCCATGGCTGGAGCTATCGTGATGTATGACCGCGTGAGGAGCATGGCGCGCTTTGCTGAACGGCCGATCAGAGATGGCGGCCCCAAGACCGTCGGAGCCATACCGCGCCGCAGCGGTGCGTAGAATGGGGCGGAGAGGATGACAGGCGCCATAATTGGCGCTTATGCTAGCTGTAGATCAATCAGCCACGGCCTAGGGAGCCCTATGAGCATAACTCGCAACTCTGTCGTCGCTGCTGCCTCCGTCCTGGCCATGAGCGCGGTGCTTGTTACGCCCACAACGGCGCAGACGGTCAATCTTGTGGAGCGCTCGGGCGCCTGGAGCCTGTATGCTGACACTGGCACGCCTAAAAAGGTTTGCTTTGCAGCCTCGGCTCCGCAAGCAGTCGAGCCCATTGGCGCAAACCGCGGCTCCATCTTCTTCTATATTTCGGCTTGGCCCAAGGACGGTATCAAGGCAGAGCCTAGTGTAAAGGTTGGCTACCCAATCAACACCGAAAAGGACGTTACGGTTACGATCGGAACCGACATATTCAACCTCTTTTCAAAGGACCAACACGGTTTCGTGGCTGATCCTTCCGAAGAGCTGAAGCTGATCGACGCGATGAAAAAGGGATCGACCGCCATAGTGCGGGCCACCTCAACCCGGGGCACAAATACCACCGATACCTATTCGCTTTCGGGCATCTCCCAAGCCTTGGACAAGATGACCGCCACGTGCCCATGAGCCCTAATATTCTGGGCCTGCTCGTGCGCGCTTGCGGAGCTGTATGTAGAGTGCGCCTTCACCCCCATGCCGAGCGGTTGCTGGCGCGAAGCTTATGATGATGGCGCGCAGTTGAGGTTCGGCGAGCCAGCGTGGCACGTTACGTTTGATGACGCCGCGCTCCTCCTCGCGCAGTCCAGCATACTCGTACGCCTCAGAATTAGCACGCGGGGCAATTCCCTTACCGGTGATGACAAGCACCCAGCGCTGTCCCTTCGCATGGGCGTTGAGCAGGAATCGGCGCAAGGCTGAGTGAGCCTCTCGCTGGCGCATGCCGTGCAAATCTATGCGTGCCTCAATCTCAATCCGGCCGGAACTAATCTTGCGCGCCTTGCGGCGATCGAGTTGGGAAGGTGGCGGCGCTGATTTCGCGGGCGACTGCTTTGCTGAGTGCCCCGGCACGGAACGTTCGGCCGTTCCTTTCGGGGCCGGCTTCTGCGACGCTTCTGGCCGCCGCGGAGGCTTTTCCAGGGTGTCTTCGTGCCCGACCTGAACGCGACCCTCCCTCTGTTTTAGGGGCCGCAAATTGCTCGCGGCATGCTCCCAGAGTGAGCGCTCCTCATCGGAGAGATGATGCTTTCCGCTGCTGCTCTTGCGGGCAGACTTGCTCAGCGTTCGGCCTTTTCGATCTTTTTCCATGGAAGGCGTTCGCTGGGCTGCGTCGCGTGCTTTGTTGTGCCGGGTAAAAGCACAAAGAAGTTGCCGGGATGATTGGTGGTTCCAGCGAGCCGGCCAGCCTTGTCACCGGAGCCATAATAGATATCGCCGCGCTCAGGCCCCTTAATCGCTGAACCGACATCTTGCGCGATCATCAAACGGGAAAAGCCGCCCTTCTTGCTGGCATGTTTCAATCGGGGAGCGGAAACGAAAATCGGGGTGCCAAGGGTATGATAGGCGGTGTCTACGGCCAGACTCCGACCCGATGTTAGCGTAACTGACATTGCGCCCAATGCGCCCTCAGCCTCGCGGCCGCGAAGTTCGCGAAAGAAGATGAAAGACCCATTCTTCCACATGACCTTTTGGCCGCGAGTACGATCAGCACGCAGCCATTTTCTCAAGGATTGAAGGGAAACCTTGTCGGCCGGCAGTTGGCCCATCCTGACCAAGTACTTGCCGATCGACGAATAGGGATGACCATTCTTGCCGTCATATGAAATGCGGATCGACTTACCGTTCGTCAGGTCGACGCGGCCCGATCCCTGGATGTGCATGAAAAATGCGTCGACAGGATCTGCCAGATAAAGAAGTTCCAGGCCCTGACCCGCCAGAGCACCCTGCTCGATCTCAGCGCGTGTTGGATAGGGAACCAGCCCAGCCGCAGTCTTGCGCATGTGGGTAAAACGGCGCCCCTTTACGGCGCGCTTGGTCTCGGCCACGACATTCACCAGGTCGGGCGGGCGGCGATAAATCGGGGTCTTGAAGCGGCCGTGGGGCTTGCGGGCACCCTGCAATACAGGCTCGTAGTAGCCCGTCAGAATACCCTCGCCCGCTTTGTGCTCCACGCGATGAGGCACGAAGTGGGTTTCAAAAAACGCCCGCGCCGCCGCTCTCGTTGGACTTTTAAGTGCCTTGGCCGCGCGGCAGGCTGTGGCCAGGGCATCGAGTGACGCTTTGCTGCCGTTTGACGTAGCGCGGCGCGCCACAATCAACTGATCGCACGACGTCAAAAAGGTCTTAAACGCGGCCAGATGATCATCGTCCTGCCAGCCCGACAGATCTGCAAACGCCGCCGGTTTAAATGTGACCTTGCTCATAGTCATATTGGGCCGAGTAGAACGCCCCTGTGGCGCGGCATACGATAGGTCCACCGTGGCAGCCAATGCGGCCACGGCACCCGCCATTGCGGCTGCTTGATGCCATCTCGCACATTTAAGTACGACACGAGCCAACCAGGTTCCCTCCCTCGCTCATTCACCCCCTTAAGCGGACCCGCGCGTTTGAACGTTCGACTAGGCGGGAGACTGCGTTTCGACGAGCCACCAATTCGGATTGGCGAGGGCCTGCTTTGTCGAGATTTCGCGGCTGAACGTCCAGATGTCGGTGACTTCCTTGATCCGCTGTGGATCGCCCGTGATGATGGCGCCCGCTCGATCGCGCGTCGCTGAAATGAGCTGGCTTACAAAACGGACCGTGATACTGGCAATGCCGCTCTTCACATCCGATTCGAGAATATCGGCTTTGTTGATGCCAACGAAGCTTTGATCGATCTGCTCGCCGCGATCCTCGCGCTCAGACATGGCGCGGGAGAAGCCATCATAGACCTCTTTGCTCAGCAGGCCCTTGAGAAGTTTACGATTCCCCTCGGCAAACGCCGTGACAATCATCTCGTAGGCTTGGCGCGCGCCTTGAACGAAGGCTTCAGGGTCAAAGGCCGGATCACGTTTGGCGATCTCCAAAAGCCCGTTACGTACCTCCGCGTTCACGCCAGGAAACGCCTTGATACGTTCCTCTGCGTCGGCCACGGCTACGTCAGTGCCTGCGTCAGGCCCAGTGTGTTCGCGGTCACGGGGGGGCAACGTGACCACATTGTCGCTAGGCGAGGTTGGAGCACCTTCTTGGCGCCGCTCGGCACGGTAGCGCTCAATGCGGGCCTCTTCATCGCCCGTGCGCCTGCCCAAAACGCTTCTCAGTTTCCACACCACGACGACCGCGACGATGATCGAGATTAGTGTGAAGAGATCAATTTTCTCCATTGAGGCTTGCTTTCCTGGCGATCAACAGCGTGACTGCATTCGATAGGTACATATATGATCGCGATGCAGGCGCGGCCCAAGCTCTAAAAGCGTCCCTTGGGCCTCAGACCCGTTTCGCTATCATGGGCTCAGGGTGGTCGCACCGGCCAAATTACGGCACAAACGCCCCAAAGCCAACCGGATTACGGGGCGGAACCTTACCCTGATATTACAGACGATTAATATTCACCAGTGAGTACGCTCTATGCTGTCTTCTTTACGCTTCGCCCTATTGCTGGTCTTCATAGCGTTTCCGCTGCTTGAGATCGCACTTCTGATCAAAGTTGGGCAAACGATCGGCATCTGGCCCACGATAATGCTCCTCATTGCCGCGGCTGGGCTGGGCATAGTCGTTATACGCCAGCAAGGCCTTTCCATGGTGAGCCGTGCTTTCGCCGCCATGAACGAAGGCAAGCCCCCGATTGGGCCGGTTTTCGACAGCTTCGTGGTTATCATGGCCGGCTTCTTCCTGATGATTCCTGGCCTGTTAACCGACGCGGTTGGCTTGTTGCTGCTCGTCCCGCCGATTCGCAGGATGGCGATTGGGTGGGCCACCTCGGGTCTTTTCGCCACATCTACTACGACAGGCCCGCAAGCGAAGCAGGATGAACGACGCCACGTGGTCATCGAAGGCACCTACAAACGTTTGAATGACACTCCGCGTAAGCCGGAAAAGGAAGAGTAGGCAGCACCACACGCAGGCATTGCGAAAGAATGCTTTGGCGTGTTAGCGAGCGCGGTTCGCGCCCCAGTACTATGGACCAGATTAAATGGCAAACGACGGAAAAGAAACGAACGGCAAGTCTGCTGAGCAAGCAAAAGAAGATACTCAGCCTGCTCAAGTGCAGGTCGTTGGTCAGTACATTAAGGATCTCTCCTTCGAAAATCCGAATATCACCAAGCTTCTCAGCGAGCCGGGCGACAATCCCAACATCAAGATCACGGTGAACGTAAGTTCAAACAATGCGGGCACCGATCTATATGAAAGCGCGATCGACTTTAATGCCCAGGCCGCTAATAAGCACGGCGTCATCTATGAGCTCGAGCTTGTTTACGCTGGTCTCTTCAAACTCAAGAACGTACCTCAGCAATCGCTGCAACCGTTCTTGCTGATCAACTGTCCGTCGATTCTGTTTCCCTTCATGCGCCGTATCGTGGCTGATATCACGCGCGAAGGGGGATTTCCGCCGCTCTTGTTGGACCCCATCGACTTCGCCGCACTGTTCATGCGACGGCAGCAGGAGCTGGCCGTGCGACAGGGTGGAAGCGCCCCGAAGAACTGATCTCTGATGCTAGTGTTTGCTATTCGCGGTGGTTGCCCGCACCGAGGTACCGGTACCACAACGCATTGGCGCCCAGTGTTTCGACGAATGCGCGATGTTCAGCCTCGGCTTCAGCTGTCAAACGAGACGCAAGCGGCGTGGACCGTTGCTTGACCCTTCGCCTGCGAGCCGCGCCCAGCTCAGATCCGCCCGACGCGCCAGCATCCACAGCCAAGCCCAATGCTGCTTGGCGCGCGCCAAGCAGCTCGATGTAAACTTCTGCGAGCAGTAGCGAGTCCATAAGCGCGCCATGCTTTGTGCGCTTTGAAATGTCGATGCCATATCGCTTGCACAGCGCATCGAGGCTATTGGGGCCTGCCGGATGCCGCCGCCGCGCAAGCTGCAACGTACAGGTCACGCGATCCATGGTGATTGCGGAAAGCGAGATTCGCCCCAACTCTGCGTTCAAGAAACCGATATCGAAGCTTGCGTTATGGATGACGAGCGCATCCTCGCCGATAAAGTCGAGGAATTCTTCTGCGACGTGAGCAAAGAGCGGTTTGTCTTCCAGAAACGTGCCGGACAGACCATGTACAGCCACAGCTTCGGCCGGCACATCGCGTTCGGGATTGATGTAGCGATGAAACTCGCGCCCGGTTGGAATGCGATTAAAGAGCTCGACACAGCCGACCTCAATCAACCGGTCGCCGCTTTTCGGGTCGAGCCCCGTCGTCTCCGTGTCGAGAATGACTTCGCGCATTGTCCGATTGTTCCCAAAGACGTCGGATGGCGATCATGCCCAAAATTCAACAAACGCACGAGCTTCATGGTGCTCTAGATTCGCGATAATTGCATCAAGCGCTGCGCGGCTGGCGGCGATTTCGCCGCTTGTGTCCACAATGAAGTCGGCGCGTGCGCGTTTCTCGGCGTCTGGCATTTGACGTGCAAGCAGACTTTCAAGCTTATCGCAGGTCATCCCGGTTCGGTTCATGAGACGCTCGCGCTGCACCTCGAGCGGTGCGCTCACAACTATGGTCGTGTCGACTGTCGCGTCGGCACCCGTCTCAAACAACAAAGGGATCTCGAGCACGGCCATGCGCGCACCGCGCGCCGCTTCTTTCTGCAAGAACGTGCGCTCTGCCTTGCGCACCAGGGGATGCACGATAGACTCGAGCGCCGCTAAGCGCTCCGGATTCTTCACGACAGAAACACCCAGCTTGCCACGATCCACTACGCCTTGTGATGTGGTCCCGGGAAATTCTTTTTCGATGAGCGGCACGGCCGCGCCCCCGTAAAGCGCGTGCACCGCGGCGTCGGCATCAAATACGGGCAACCCCCGGCTGCGCAAATGCCCCGCCGCTGTCGATTTCCCCATGCCGAGGGATCCGGTGAGACCAATGATAAGCATTAGCCTCCCTCGATGTCGGCAACAATGAGGTCTCTCAGCTCGTCCGTGACCTCAGGGCGCACGCCAAACCAGTTCTCAAAACCGGGCACGCCTTGATGCAAGAGCATACCCAAACCATCGACGGTACGCAGGCCCCGCGACCTCGCCTTGCTCAGAAACTCCGTCTCTAAAGGCACGTATACAATATCTGACACAACGCACTCAGGATCAAAGGCTCCAAAATCGATGTCGAGGGTACCGGTGCCATTCATGCCAATGGTCGTCGTGTTGACGAGTACAGCCGAATTACGCGAACCTGCTTCGCGTTGCGGCCAATCGTACACCTTGATGCGCGGCCCGAACTGCTGCGCCAATGTTTCCGCATGGGCGCGCGTACGATTAAAGACCCGGACCTCACTTACGCCAGCCTCAAGAAATCCAAAAACGATGGCCCGCGCTGCTCCGCCCGCGCCGAGAATAGAAACCGGCGCATCGCGCCGATCCCATCCTGGAGCCTGAAGGCTGAGATTGGTCATGTAACCATACGTGTCGGTGTTGGCAGCAACGAGTTTGCCCTCAGACAGCCAGAGTGTATTGGCTGCCAAAACCGCTTTCGCAGAATTCTCCCTTTCGTCGGCGGCAGCAAATGCGGCTGCCTTGTGGGGCACGGTCACGTTGCAACCCACATAGCCATTGGCACTAAGAGACTTCAAGAATTCGGCAACCGCCTCGGGCGCAACGGCTTCCTTCGTGTAGGCGCCATCAATGCCGTATGCCTTGAGCCAATAGCCATGCAGCAAGGGCGAGCGCGAATGCTCCACGGGCCAGCCTATCACACACGCGCGTTTCATTGGGCAATGACGTCCCGCGCACGCAATTCTTCAAGCGCTGGCAAAAGTGGCAGGCCGAGAACTGTGAAATAGTCACCTTCTATGCGCTCAAATAACTGCACACCGAGACCTTCCAGCTCATAAGCGCCGACCGATTGGCAGATACGGTCGCCAGCTCGCGCAAGGTAATCATCGAGAAAGGCGTCCGAGAAATCACGCATGAATAGCCGCGCCGTTTCTACATGTTCCCATATGACGTTGCCATCTTCGGCGAATGCCACGGCTGAATGGAGCTCATGCCCGCGCCCGCGTAACTTCAACAGCGTTTTGCGCGCGGCGATCGTATCTTTTGCTTTGATTAAAAGCTCCGAACCAAGGGCTAGCACTTGATCGCCCGCAACAACGAGCGATCCGCCGTGTCTGCTGCTCACCTCCTCCGCTTTCGCGCGCGCAAGGAATTCTGCAATCTGCGAGGGCACAGCCGGCTTCTTGTCTGCCAGCAGGGCATTGCGCAAGGCAAGTTCGTCGAGATCCGCTGGGTCGACCGTGAATGGAATGCCGGCCGCCGCCAACATTTCACGACGTGCCCGGCTTGCCGAGGCAAGTACGATTTCGCGTGATCTATCCATCGCTGCCATGTACGGCCTCGGCCTCTTGTGCGCGCTGATCATGCAAGAGCTTGATGATCGTTGCCGCAGATTCTTCGACGGAACGGCGTGTGACATCAATCACCGGCCAGCGGTGCTTGGCACAAATGCGCCGCGTGTGGGCGATTTCAGCAGTGATGCGGTCGCGATCCGTGTAGTCGTCCAGATCGCGGTCCGATAAGAGCATCGCACGGTGACGTCGAATCTCAGCAATGCGATCAGCGCTGGCAACAAGGCAAACGATGAAAGCCGAGTGCGGATTTGTCAGTTGTTTGGGCAAGGGAACCGACGGTATCAGTGGAACGTTGGCCGTTTTGTAGCCCCGCTGCGCCAAGTAGATACTAGTCGGCGTCTTGGATGTGCGCGAAATGCCAAGGATGACGATGTCGGCCTCATTGAGATCGTCCGGCAAGTGTCCATCATCATGCGCCATCGTGAAATTAAGCGCGTCGATGCGCTGGAAGTAGTCGGCATCGAGGACATGTTGTCCAGCAACAGTCGGTGTTCGTGACGCGCCAAGGTAACTCTCGAACACCTGCATTATCGGCTGTAAAACGGCAAGGCAAGGAACCTTGAGCTCCCGGCAGCGTCGCTCCAGGTCCTCCGTTAGATCGCGGTTGATGATGGTGTAGAGGACAATGCCTGGCGCTTGCTCGATTTCTTGCAACACACGCCTCAGTTGACGCGGTGTACGCACTAGCGGGTGCACGTGCTCTATGGGGCGCACCATCGAGTACTGCACGCACGCGGCTTTTGCGATCGTCGTGAGCGTTTCGCCCGTCGAGTCGGAGACGAGATGCAGATGAAAGAAACTTGGCAGTCCATTCGTCATCGCAACGGGAACCATGAGGGATGGCTTGTTGAAAAGCGGCCCGGTTTTCCCAAGGGCGGATGCAACCAACTTCCTCGCACACCGCCCACCGTCCACCCATCCACGGCATTGACCACATTGGCCGCCACGCGCACAAGCAACCTCAATAGGGAGTTCTCCATGAGGATAGGCCTTTTGTCGGGCGTAGGCCCACCGCCTGTCAACAATCCATACCCATCAGTTGCCGCAGCATACGGCAGCTTAAGTTATTGACGAGAGTGGCATTTAACGCAACTTGTGGTCTCTCGCCGTCGCGAACGCCAGATCTGGCACTCAAACATTCGCGCTGTGCGGTGCTTGTGGAACAAGGTAGGACGAAGCCGATATCCTCAAAATCCACGGCCCTAAGAGTCATAACAATAAGACTCTAGACTCTAGTATTTTGATTAAAGTGAAAAGATGAGCGACCCTCTGCAGCCCACAACCTCACTCAACGATCGCAGCCGGTTTCTGAGTGTCTTTGCAAAACGAGCCGTAACACCACCTCCGGTTTGGCTCATGCGTCAGGCAGGGCGCTATCTTCCCGAATATCGCGAGGTGCGAACTAAAGCTGGCGATTTTCTCAAGCTGTGCTATACGCCGGCGCTCGCTGCGGAGGTGACGCTGCAGCCGATTCGCCGTTTCGGTTTCGATGCTGCGATCCTCTTCTCCGATATCCTGGTGGTACCCAATGCGCTGGGTCAAGAGGTGCGATTTGCCGAAGGCGAGGGGCCCCTACTTGATCCAATTTCCAAGACTGCCGATCTAAAGCGGCTTGATGCCAATGGTACCGGAAGCGTGTTTGAACGCGTCTTTGAGGCCGCTGCGCGCGTTCGCCAAGATCTACCAAGGGAAACGGCGCTAATCGGTTTTTGCGGAGCGCCTTGGACGGTTGCGACCTACATGGTTGGCGGGCGGGGATCGCCGGATCAGGCCGCTGCGCGCGTGTGGGCGTACAACGATCCACAGGGGTATAGCCGGCTTATCGATCTGCTTGTCGAGGTCTCGATCGATTACCTCGATGGCCAAGTGCGCGCAGGTGCCGACGCCTTACAGATTTTCGATTCGTGGGCAGGGTGCTTACCCGATGATCAGTTCGAGCAGTGGGTGATTTTGCCCACGAAGCGAATCGTGACAGAGCTAAAGCGGCGTCATCCGCACGTACCGATCATCGGTTTTCCGCGAGGCGCCGGCGCAACCTCTGGCTGGTATCTGCAGGAAACGAAGGTAGAGGGGCTTGGCTGTGACACAGCGATGTCGCTTGTCCGAATGCGGGAGCTTGCTGGTATTGGCGCAGTTGTTCAAGGCAACCTCGATCCACTCCTGCTCCTTGCTGGGGGCGCACATTTGGAAACTCGTGTGAAGCAGCTTCTCGACGCTATGGAGACCGTTCCTTTCATTTTCAATCTTGGACACGGCATCGTTCCCGAGACACCGCCTGAGAATGTTGCGCGTCTCGTCGCACTCGTCCGCGGTGAAGGCGTCTGAGTACAATGCTGTGGCTTAAGGCATTTCACATAATTGGAGTTATTGCCTGGATGGCCGGGCTGCTCTATTTGCCGCGTCTGCTCGTCTATCACGCCGAGGCAAAACCTGGTTCGGAGCTGTCATCGACCTTTCAAATGATGGAGTACCGGCTCCTAAGGTACATCATGAACCCGGCTATGATCGCTGTGTGGATAACGGGGCCCTGGCTTGCCTGGGTTCTGGGCGTTTACATGGATGGTTGGTTTCTGGCTAAATTCGGCCTCGTTGCCGCACTCACCTGGTACCACCATCTTCTAAGCCGATGGCGCAAGGATTTTGCGCGAGACGAAAACCGGCATCCGGCCAAGTTTTATAGGATTGCCAACGAGGTACCCACGGCACTGATGATTGCTATTGTCGTTCTGGTGGTCGTAAAACCTTTTTGACCCAAATTCTTGACCGGGTGGCTTTTCCCAAGCAATTAGGTCTGGTATACAGCCCCAATTCCGCATCGACTCAGGGCCGCTCAGGCTCAAGAGTTGGTCGCCGCAGCCCCGCACTAAAGGGCAAG
Organism: uncultured Hyphomicrobium sp.; assembly: GCA_964405975.1. GTDB lineage: Bacteria > Pseudomonadota > Alphaproteobacteria > Rhizobiales > Hyphomicrobiaceae > Hyphomicrobium_A. Next base: position 34,497 of record CAYOPW010000003.1, on the reverse strand, counting down.
GCCGACCGCGCCGTGGCGTTCGTCCACGTTTCTAAAATTCCCACCATTTGGCCCGGCAACACACCTTATTTCCCGCCCATTCTGCTGAGGCCCCCGGAGCGTTCCATGAAGGAAATGAAGCTCGAAGACCTGAAGCTCAAAACTCCGACGGAGCTTTTGAGTTTCGCGGAAGAGTCAGGCGTTGAGAACGCCAGCACAATGCGCAAGCAGGAGCTGATGTTTGCGACGCTGAAACAGCTCGCTGCCAAGGAAGTCGAAATCACTGGAACTGGAGTTGTCGAAGTTCTGCAAGACGGCTTCGGCTTCCTGCGTTCGCCTGAAGCGAATTATCTTCCCGGACCTGATGACATTTACGTTTCGCCATCGCAAATTCGCCGGTTTGCATTGCGCTCTGGCGATACAGTTGAGGGCCAGATCCGCAGCCCCAAGGAGGGTGAACGCTATTTTGCGCTGTTGAAAGTCAGCAAGATCAATTTCGAAGATCCCGAAGCGACAAAGCATAAGATTCACTTCGACAATCTCACTCCGCTTTATCCGACGGAATGGCTCAAGCTGGAGATCGAGGATCCCACGATCAAGGATCTTTCCGCCCGGGTGATCGACATCGTGTCGCCTATGGGTAAAGGCCAGCGCGCGCTCATCGTGTCGCCGCCGCGCACCGGCAAAACGGTGCTGTTGCAGAACATCGCGCACTCAATCACCGCCAATCACCCTGAGTGCTACCTTATCGTGCTGCTGATCGACGAACGGCCTGAGGAAGTGACCGACATGCAGCGCTCGGTCAACGGCGAGGTCATCTCATCGACGTTTGACGAGCCGCCTTCCCGGCACGTACAAGTATCTGAAATGGTTATAGAAAAAGCAAAACGCCTAGTTGAGCACAAGCGCGATGTCGTCATTCTTTTGGATTCGATTACGCGTTTGGGGCGTGCCTACAACACGGTCGTTCCTTCCTCTGGCAAGGTGCTGACGGGTGGCGTCGACTCCAACGCCTTGCAGCGGCCCAAGCGCTTCTTCGGCGCCGCGCGCAACATCGAGGAGGGCGGATCACTCACCATTATCGCAACAGCGCTGATCGACACCGGCTCGCGCATGGACGAGGTGATCTTCGAAGAGTTCAAGGGTACGGGTAACGCCGAAATCATCCTCGACCGCAAGGTTTCCGACAAGCGCGTGTTCCCGGCGATCGACGTGGCACGCTCCGGTACGCGCAAAGAAGATCTCTTGGTGCCAAAGGATCAGCTCAAGAAAGTCTACGTTCTGCGCCGGATCCTCAATCCGATGGGGACGATGGACGCCATCGAGTTTTTGATCGACAAGCTCAAGTCGACTAAGACAAATGGCGAGTTCTTTGACTCGATGAATACCTAAAAGCATAACGGCCGCCTGGAAAGCGACCCTTATTGCATCTCGCCCTCACTATGAGTCCTTACTCGGCTGGATGTAAGCGATCTTCGCTCTTGTCAGAGCCAAGAGATCCTTCCGGCTTCTTCGCCTGATAGCGTTCCGGTTCACCGTCTCCCGGCTTGTATATAAACGGGAACAGCAGATGTTCCAGATACGACTTGGGGAAGTGCGGAACCTCGTCAATGCCCAAGTCGTCAGCCTTTATGGGTCGCGAGGGCTCAGCCGCAAACGTCCCGAACAAGCGATCCCAAAGTGTTAGGAACAGTCCGAAATTACAGTCGCCTTCCTTGCCCCAGTTGACGTGGTGAATGTGGTGAATGCGGCCGATCGACAACTGATTGCGGAACGGACCGAGCGCATAGGCGACGTTCGCATGCTGCACAATGAGCTGGATGGAAACGGCAAAGCCCAACAGAACCGCAACGTTCACCGGCATGCCGAGGATAACTAGCGGCATCGTGCCAAGGATCATGTCGACTGATTGATGGACTGGGTGGCGCACAAGCCCGTTAAATCCGTAAAGACGCCCCACCCCGTGGTGCACGGCGTGAAGCCGCCAGAGGAATGAATACTTGTGGCTTAACATATGAACGACCATGAAAACAAAGTCAGCGATCACAATCGCCATCAACCACTGCACAAGCAGCGGCCATTCGGTCGGCCAAATGCCCTGGAAGGGAAAGAGCCAAACGATCAGCGGGATTAAGAGAACTCCGTTTATGTTGGAGATCTCGTAGACAATGATGTGCCAAATGTTTGCGTTGTCGTCTTGGTGCGGGTCGTTCCACTCTTCGTACCAGGGTGCTACATGCTCAGCAGCGTGAGCGGTAGCGAATGCGATGATGAGTAGCGGCAGAAGCCAAGCGTAGCTATGGCCTTGCGACACTACCCAATAGGCTGCGCCGTTGAGACCCAGAACCATGAAGGGCACAAAGCCGAAGCGCACAAGCACCCTTAAAGCTGGCATCAGCACGTCTCCAATTCGAAGCTATAGAAAAGCACAACCATCGCTACATGCCCAGCATAAGATTTAGCAGCAATTTCAGCAGGGTAAGCCCTTATGCTCATGCTGCCGCTACCTACGACTATCATACACGCCTTTGGGCCTTCAAGGTCCGGGAAAGTTCGGCAGGATCGGTCAGAGGCTGCGAGCATTGCGGTCCGAGGCAGGCGTAAGCTGCCGACTGTCCGTTAACCGTTGGTTTATCGCGCAAAGCCGGCAGGCCGGAGCGGATCTCGCTATCCAAGCCATATTGTAGGGCGCCGGGCAAAGAAATACTTCTGATAGCCTCAATAAGCGCATCGCTCCCCTTATTGCCGTGCCCTGCGAGGACGACCTGCTGGGGAGCGATGAGGTCGATGGCACCTGCCAAGAGGCCTGTGTGAGCAATCACATTGCGGCCGAGATCGCTTCCAAATGCCGCAAGGCTTTCGGCCGCGCGCTCAACGTATTTGGCTTCGCCGCTAAGGGTCGCCAGGGCCACGAGATTAGGGATCATGATCGCGTTGGCGTTGGGCGTGGCGTCGTCGGAACCCGGGCGCAGGCGCACAATGACGTCGGTGGTGTCATCGGCGGAGGTGGCATAACCGCCCTGATTTGCAGTCCAGTAGTGATGGTCGAGAACACCCGTCCACGCCAAGGCCTGCTCAAAATACCGCGCCTCGCCGGTTGCTTCGTGCAGGCGCAGTGCCGCCCAGATCATGTTGGCGTAATCGCTAGCTGTGGCGGGCGCCTTGGCGCGGCCATCACGAAAGGAGTGCTGCAACCGGTCATCGACGCTCATGTGCTTTACGACAAAGTCAAAGGCGCGCCGGGCAAGCTCCAACCACTTGGGACGCACAAAAATCACTGCTGCACGCGCTAGAGCTGCAATCATCAGGCCGTTCCAATCGGCGAGGACTTTGTCATCCCAGCCGGGGCGAACTCGTTTGCTGCGAACATCCAAAAGCTTACGGCGGAGTTGTTCCAGCCGTCGCTCGTCTTCGCTGGGCGCAAGTTCAAGGTTGGACAGACGGTTGAGGATCGTATGGCCTTCCCAATTACCATCAGGCGTGACGTCGTAAGCGTCAGCGAAAAAGCGGCCGTCTTTTGCGCCTAGCGCGCCCAGAATTTCGTCCAGGCTCCATACGTAGAACTTGCCTTCTACCCCTTCTGAATCAGCGTCGAGCGATGCCGCAAACCCTCCGCCTTCCGCGATCATCTCGCGCTCGAGCCAATCAACCGTTTCGGCGACGCGCGCCTTGAACAGCGGTGCGGCCGTCTCGCGAAAGACTTCCGTGATTAGATCGATGAGCAGCGCATTGTCGTAGAGCATCTTTTCAAAGTGTGGAGCGAGCCAGCGCTCATCGACCGAGTAGCGTGCGAACCCGCCGCCGAGATGGTCATAGATGCCGCCCTGACATATGTTGGTGAGAGTTGTGACAACCGCGGCTCGTGCCGGGGCCTGGTCGTAACGAATGCCGCCGCGCCAGAGTAGCCAGAAAAAATTCCACTGCGGAAACTTCGGTGCGCCCTGAAGGCCGCCCCTCACCGGGTCAACGGCGTGGACCATCTTCTCGGTTAGGTCAGAGATGACGCGGTCATCAATGATGGGCGCTTTGGAGGCTGTCGCGGTTGTTTGCAGACTTTCAGTCAGAAGCCTGCCGTTTTCAGAAACCTTGTCGGGCTCCTCACGAAAGACTCGCGCCACCTGGCGCAACACATCAACAAATGCCGGCCGGCCGAAACGACTGTGCTTGGGAAAGTAAGTGCCGCCCCAGACGGGCCGAGCTTCGCTGTCGAGGAACATGGTCAATGGCCAACCGCCCTGTTCGCCAAGCGCGTGAAGGGCTCCCATGTAGATCGCATCGATGTCGGGGCGTTCCTCACGGTCGACCTTGATGTTCACGAACAGATCGTTCATCACGGCGGCCGTGTGGCCATCCTCGAAGCTTTCGTGGGCCATGACGTGGCACCAGTGGCAGGCGGCGTAACCAACCGAGAGTAGAATTGGCTTGCCCGTACTCTTAGATTCGGCGAGTGCTTCAGGGCCCCACGCCCACCAGTGCACCGGATTGTCTTTGTGCTGAAGCAGGTAAGGGCTGGTCTCGCGGGCGAGGCGGTTTGTGTTCATCTCAAGCTCCAGAGCGACCATAGGATCAATAGACGGCGCTCTCTACTACGAGTACTCCAAATTCATGGGCGACCGGTCGACGATCTTTGCGCTTTCCAGCGCACCTGGGCGCGCTGCCGTAGCTGTGGTGCGTGTGTCGGGTCCGCGTGCCGGTTGCGTTATCGATCAGATGGCCCCGCCGCGGCCGATAGATCGCATGAGCGGGGTGCGGTGCATCCGGCATCCCGAAAACGGCGAGACGCTCGATCAAGGCCTCGTAATATGGTGCGCAGGGCCGAAAACCGATACCAATGAGGACATCGCCGAATTCCACCTTCATGGCGGTTCGGCCATCGTGCGGGGTGTACTGTCGGCGATTGGGAGTTTGCCAGGGTGCCGGCTCGCGCAGCCAGGCGAGTTCACGCGCCGGGCCTTTGAGAACGGTAAGATCGATCTCGCTCAAGCCGAAGCCCGGGCCGATCTCGTCAATGCGGAAACGGAGGCCCAACGGCGACAGGCGCTACGTCAGATGAATGGTGCGCTGTCTTCACTGTATGACGGCTGGCGCAGCCAATTGATCGAAGCCTCATCACTTGTTGAAGCGGCCATCGATTTTAGCGACGAGCTCGATGTTGCTAATGTTGCGCTCGATCGCGCACATGATCTCGCGACAAAACTGCGTGCTGCCATTGCCGCGCACCTCGAAGATGGGAACCGCGGAGAGATTCTGCGCGAGGGCTATCGGGTCGTTCTGGCAGGCGCCCCGAATGTAGGTAAGTCAAGTCTCCTGAATGCCCTTGCTCGGCGTAATGCGGCCATCGTTTCCGAGGAAGCGGGAACGACTCGCGATGTCATCGAGGTTCGCCTCGATCTTGAGGGTTTGCCGATCATCGTTTCGGATACCGCCGGCATTCGCGACGCCCAAGGTGCAGTAGAGCGCGAGGGCGTGCGCCGGACACTGGCGAGCGCACGCGACGCCGAACTTGTCGTTTGGTTGAGCGATGCGACGGCCCCTGAAGCGAAAGCCCCGCCGGAAATTGCTTGTCGCGGGGAGGGCGTTCTCCATGTCACAAACAAGATCGATCTCCTAAATGGCTGCAGGACCACTTGCGATCGGCTGGCCATCTCAGCCAAGACAGGGGCCGGCATAGATCGGCTTTCCGGCCAACTCACTAAGTTGGCCCGCGAACGGATTGGGGATACGGAAGCGCCTCCGATTACGCAGGCACGCTATCGCGAAAACCTGTCGACGTGTCTGGCATCTCTCGACACCTTCTTGTCATCGGCACGCGGCGAAATCGAATTGCGCGCCGAGGATCTCCGATGTGCCACGCACGCGCTGGGCCGCATAACGGGACGTGTCGATGTCGAGGATCTACTGGGCGAAGTCTTTAGCCGGTTTTGCATCGGAAAGTGACCACCCCGTTGTTTCACGTGAAACCGTTTGTTCACTTTTCAGGGCGCTCGTGCCGCTTGACGATGGCGTCGCGCAAAGCGGCCGCTATCTGCGCTTGCCAGTTCGCGATTGTAGATCCGGCCAGCGCTTCAGGCGTATCGTTTGCCGGCGACGAGTCTTCAGGCGGGTTTCGGGCCATTGCTGATCGGGCGGGTCGGGCCTTCTTGCTCCGCGACATGGGCGTCCCTCGCTCTGTTCGTTACGAACACAAGACTGGGGATGCTCGATACTGACCGTATTAAGCAGGTTATAGGCGCCTATGGGGTTTTCCCCGCCGTAGTTGGCTACGGCGCGCCGCTTGCCCAAGACATCGATTTCCCTTAGCCAGGGCGCCACAGGTCAGTGTGGAACCTGGAGAGATCGGTAAGCTGAATGCACGAAAAGACCTTCGATGTGATCGTTGTGGGCGGCGGCCATGCCGGGTGCGAGGCCGCATCGGCCGCGGCACGCATGGGCGCAAGGACGGCGCTGGTGACGCATACCTTCGCGACGGTAGGAGAGATGTCCTGCAACCCAGCGATCGGCGGGCTGGGTAAGGGACACCTTGTGCGCGAGATCGATGCTCTCGATGGTCTGATGGGGCGCGTTGCCGACGCGGCGGGCATCCAATTCCGCCTTCTCAACCGCTCAAAGGGGCCGGCGGTGCACGGGCCGCGCGCGCAAACCGACCGAAAGCTTTATCGCCGGGCGATGCAGGCTGAGATCGATGGGATAGACAACCTTGAGATCATCGAGGGCGGTGTTGAGGATCTAATTGTCGTTGATGGCCGCGCAGCCGGCGTTCTGACCGGGGACGGACGGAGCCTCGGAGCCTGGAGTGTGGTCCTGACAACGGGCACGTTCCTCAACGGGCTTATTCACCTCGGTGAGCAAAAAATCCCGGCAGGACGATCTGGTGAAGCGCCGGCACTCAAGTTGTCCGAGCGGCTTTACGCGTTGGGGCTGCAACTTGGGAGGCTTAAGACTGGGACCCCGCCGCGGCTCAGTGCCTCTTCAATCGATTGGGAGGGGCTGGAGCGACAGCCGGGCGACGATCCGCCGGTGCCGTTCTCGTTTCTAACGGAGCGGATTACCACGCCTCAGATCGCCTGCGCGATCACGCGAACCACACCAGAGACGCACGCCATCATCCGCGCGAATCTGGACCGCTCGGCCATCTACTCCGGTCAGATCGAGAGCACAGGTCCTCGCTACTGCCCGTCGATTGAGGACAAGGTGGTGCGCTTTGCCGACCGGAGCGCGCATCAGGTATTTCTCGAGCCGGAGGGGCTCGACGATGACACCATCTATCCTAATGGGGTGTCGACCTCGCTCCCCGCCGACGTACAACAGGCCTTCGTGCGAACCATGCCGGGCCTTAGGCAAGCCGTTATCAAGCGGCCGGGTTATGCCATCGAGTACGACTACGTGGACCCCCGTGAGCTGTCGCTCACTTTGGAGGTCAAGAAGCTGCCCGGGTTGTATCTCGCAGGTCAGATTAACGGTACCACGGGTTACGAAGAAGCCGGCGCGCAAGGCATTGCCGCCGGGATCAACGCTGCCCTTGCCGCCGGCGGCTCCGACAAAGATTTCATTCTATCGCGGGCGGACAGTTATCTGGGCGTCATGATCGATGATCTCGTCACACGCGGTGTCAGCGAGCCCTATCGTATGTTCACCTCGCGCGCCGAATACAGGCTGCGGTTGCGTGCAGACAATGCCGATCAGCGGCTGACGCCACAGGGGATCGCTTTGGGTTGTGTCAGCAAATCGCGACGGCAGGCGTTTGAGGCTAAGTCGGTGGCGCTTGGCGAGGCGACGTCCATGTTGCAGTCGCTGACGCTCACACCGACCGAGGCTGGCCGGCATGGCATCGACGTTAATAAAGACGGGCGCCGGCGCAGCGCCTTTGATTTGTTGGCGCTGCCCAATATCGAACTTGGCCAGCTCGCAGCTATCTGGCCGGAGATCGGCCAAATAGCACCTCTAATTGCTGCTCAGATCGAAGTCGATGCGCGCTACGCATCCTATGTGCGCCGTCAGGAACTCGACGTGGAAGCCCTGCGCAAGGACGAGGCCCTGCGTATACCGCCTGAGTTGGACTTTAGCAGTTTGCCCGGCCTCTCGACTGAGATACGTCAGAAATTGACCCGCCATCGTCCGGCCACGCTTGCCCAGGCCGCCCGAATTGATGGCGTGACGCCGGCGGCCCTTTTGTTGCTCCTTGCGCAGCTCAAAGCGCAGCCGGCCCGGAAATCTGCGTGATGAATGGGGCACGCGCGGCGTCGGTTGGCGGTGCGGAAGACTTTGCGCGGCTGTTTTCCGTTTCACGTGAAACGCTAGCACGGCTTCGGACCTACGAGACGCTGCTGAGAACCTGGCAGAAGACGATGAATCTCGTTGGGCCCGGTACGCTCGACCACATCTGGTTGCGCCACTTTGCCGATTCTGCCCAGATCCTCCAACTAGCGCCGCCCCGCGCCAAGCGGTGGCTCGACTTGGGCTCCGGTGCAGGGTTTCCGGGGCTTGTCATTGCGATCATGGTCGCCGAGCAGGAGAGCGCACATGTGACCCTCCTTGAGAGCGATACGCGCAAGGCCGCTTTCCTGGGCGAGGTCGGACGTCAGACCGGGGCACCTGTGGACATCTATCCTGAGCGAATCGAGAAATCCGCGACTCAATATAAGGTTGGCCCGGTTGACGTAATTACAGCTCGGGGACTGGCGCCGATGCCGCGGCTCCTTGAATTGGCCGCACCTTACTTCTCAGATTCCACCGTGGGCCTTTTTCATAAGGGCCGCGAGGCAGAGGCGGAGCTCAATGAGGCACGCCAGTCGTGGAATTTTCTGGCTGAACGGTGTCCAAGCCAAACGGACAAAGACGGCCAAATCATTGTAATTCGCGCGTTGAGAGCCAAAGCGGAGGGTTGATACGGTGACGGGCGCGACAATGGGGGCTTCTGGGCTCCGGACACTTGCCATCGCTAATCAAAAGGGCGGCGTCGGCAAGACGACGACGGCAATCAATCTCGGCACGGCTTTGGCCTCGATTGGCGAGCGGGTGCTGGTCATCGATCTCGATGCCCAAGGAAACGCGTCGACGGGGCTTGGCATCGACATGGATGCGCGTGCCAAGACCTCATTCGACGTTCTGACGAGGTCGGCGACATTGATTGAGTCGACGCAGCCAACAGCGGTGCCGGGGCTATACGTGGTGCCAGCCAATACGGATTTGGTTGGCATCGACACCACGCTTGGACCCGACCAAAACCGCGCCTTTCGCTTACGCGATGCATTGAGCGAGCTTCTGGCCCAGCAGCGTACAGTGCCGCCGGAAGAGGCCATCAATTACGCGCTGATTGACTGCCCGCCGTCGCTCAACCTCCTGACACTTAATGCGATGACGGCGGCAAACGCTGTCCTGGTACCGGTTCAATGCGAGTTCTTTGCGCTTGAGGGCATTTCCCAACTCAAGGAAACCATCGACCAGATTCGCGCGACGCTTAATCCCTCGCTCGAGATTCAAGGTGTCGTGTTGACCATGCACGATGCGCGCACGTCGTTGTCGCGGGAGGTAGCGGAGAACGTCCGCGCTTTCTTCGGCACCAAGGTCTACGAGACGATCATTCCTCGCAATACGCGGGTGGCAGAAGCCCCGTCGCACGGCAAGCCGATCCTGCTCTATGACTACGATTGCGCGGGGAGCCAAGCCTACATCAAGCTTGCGACCGAGATCATCGAGCGCGAGCGCCAGCACAAAGCCGCCTGACAAAACAAGAGGCACGACACGCAATGAATGCACCGTTGGCAAGGGGCCGCCTAGGTCGCGGATTGGCTTCGCTCATAGGTGAGCCGACATCGCCGGGACAGCCGGTTCTTCCCCCAGAGGGCGAACAGCGCGTGGTTCCCACGGCAGACTTGAGGCCGGGGCGGCTAAATCCTCGCAAGGACTTCCGCGACGAAGAGCTAGCCGAACTCGCTGACTCGATCCGCAATAAGGGATTGGTTCAGCCGATTATCGTTCGGCCGGTTGCGGGCGGCTACGAGATTGTTGCTGGCGAGCGGCGTTGGCGCGCGGCGCAGAAGGCCGGACTGCACACTGTTCCCGTCATCGCGCGCGATCTCGACGACAAAGAGGTTCTTGAGCTCGCGATCATTGAGAACGTGCAGCGCGCCGATCTCAACGCCATCGAAGAGGCGGCAGGTTATCGCGAACTGGTCGAACGTTTCGACTATAGCCAGGAGCAACTCTCCGAGATCATCGGCAAGAGTCGCAGTCACGTGGCCAACACGCTGCGACTGTTGAAACTTCCCGAGGGCGTGCAAGCAATGGTCGAAAGCGGTGAGCTAACCGCAGGTCACGCGCGTGCTTTGATAGGGCGCGATGACGCCGAGGAACTGGCGCATCACATCATCGAACATGACCTCAACGTGCGCGAGGTTGAAGCGCTTGCCCAGGAGGGTGATGAGGCCGGCAACCGTGGCGGCTCGACGCGTCGCGCGCGTGAAAAAGATGCCGACACCCGCGCCTTCGAGAACGAACTGTCAGCAGTGCTCGGCTTGAAGGTTGAGATCAAACGAGGCTCTGGCGAGAGCGGCAACCTCATTATCAAGTACGGTAATTTCGATCAGCTTGATTACATTCGCATGCGTCTCGTTGGTAGTCCCGGCGAGTAGTCGAGGGTATAAGTGCTTGACGGCGCGGCATTTTTGCTGCATGAGCCGGGCGCAGCAAGGTCCCTGTGCAGCCGTCGAGACCTGCCATGAGCGATGATATTTTGAAGCGCCTCGCGGCAACGATACGCGCCCGCCGCACCGCCGCCGCAACTGGCTCCTCCTACACCCGGCAACTTCTCGATGCTGGCCCGGCCGGCTGCGCCAAGAAGTTTGGCGAAGAAGCGATTGAGACGGTCATCGCGGCGACCAGCGAAAGCGAAGACAAGCTCACGGAAGAAGCGGCCGACTTGCTCTATCATCTGTTGGTTCTTTTGGAGAGCCGCGGCGTATCGCTTGAGGGTGTGCTTGGTGTTCTTGAGCGGCGGAGCGGCACTTCGGGACTGGAAGAAAAAGCGAGCCGCACGCGGCGGTGATGTAACTTAAACGCTGAGTGTTTCACGGCGCGATTTCAAACGTCATGGCCTATCCCGCCAATTTGCAGTTTTCCCCCTATCGCGTGTTCGATCGCGAGGAGTGGTCGCGACTGCGCGCAGACACGCCGATGACGCTGCTCGAAAGCGAGCTGGAGCAACTCTCAGGCATTATCGAGGAGCTGTCGGTTGCTGAGGTCGAAGAGATTTATTTGCCGATGTCGCGCCTTCTCAATCTCTATGTCGCCGCCTCGCAGCAGCTACATGCAGTCACCTCGAAATTCCTTAGCCGCGACGATGGCAAGGTTCCGTTTATTCTCGGTGTTGCGGGATCAGTGGCGGTCGGAAAAAGCACAACAGCGCGCGTTTTGAAGGCGCTACTGGCGCGGTGGCCCGATCATCCCCGCGTCGAGCTGATCACGACCGATGGTTTCTTGTTGCCGAACGCGGAGCTTGAACGCCGGCAAATCATGAACCGCAAGGGCTTCCCCGAGAGTTTCGATACGGCGCGGTTGCTCAACTTTCTCGCCGATGTGAAGTCTGGCGTGAAGCACGTAAAGGCTCCTATCTACTCGCATTTTCACTATGACATCCTGGCCGATCAAACGACGGTCATCGAGTCGCCGGACATATTAATTGTAGAAGGACTCAACGTACTGCAGCCCGCAAGTATGCCGCGCGGCGGCGAGGCGATTCCGTTCGTGTCGGACTTCTTCGATTTTTCGATCTACCTGGATGCTGAGCCAGAGGTGATCCGCGATTGGTACGTGACGCGCTTCATGCGCCTGCGTAATACGGCCTTTCGTGATCCGGGTGCTTACTTCCACCAGTATGTAAATTTATCGCACGATGACGCACGCGCGCGCGCAACCGAGATATGGAACACGATAAATTTGAAGAATTTGGAAGAGCATATTCTTCCAACGCGGCAGCGCGCGGGGCTCATCTTACGAAAAAGCGCCGATCACCATGTGGAATCGGTGGCTTTGCGCAAGCTTTAAAAAAACGGGGCCGCCTGGGGCGGCGGCCCATAAAGTAACGCGCTCTAGCTTCACAACGGGTCGGTCTAATCACTCGCTCTAGTTGACGTGCAGTGTTCGTCGTCGGTTACGCTTGCAAATAGTGAGTGCAAATTCATTGAGCAGAAGCTGGCTTTTGATCGCCAAGCTAACGCACGGCTGACGCATCAGGTATTGAGCAACCGCGTGTTGATTCTCGATCGCTGCACTGACCGCGTCCAAACCGAAGCCGCACCAGGCGACAAAAATATCAGCCGACGCTGAGCTCCAATCTGTGTTTGGTGTCGAACGCGAAGTCGAAGCCGTAGCAGCAAGTGCTGGCGTCTTTGGATTCTCCACGCCGGCGGTCCCGGCCTTCTGCTTTGGATTCGTCGTCGCCTTTTGACGGGCGCCAGCTTCCAGTACGGCCCGCTTGGCGCGGTACTTGTCGCGTAGCCGCCGGATGAGTGAGGGGTCCTCGATGCCGAGCGACCGAATAGCTGTTGTGGGCTTGAGCTTGGGGTCGGCGGCGAGCAGCGCGGCAATGCGAGCGAGCTGCTGACTATCGTCGATGCCGCTTCCCTTCGGACGCCCTTGGCGCGCAGTTGCGCTGGCCATGTTCAATCCCGTGCCAATCGATTCGTTGCTGGCAATTGTGTGGACGAGACGAGTCCGGACCAAGGATAATAAATAGCTATCAGGGCACTACGGGCGACAATTGAGACCTAATGTTGCGAAAATGCATCCAATAACTTGTATCCAATACCTGAAGTGATCATGCTCGGAAGAACAACTGACGCCAAATTGTAGGCAGGAACGCCATCTGCCGTCTTGCATATCCCTTCTCAGGTCAGCAGACCATTGGCGCGCGCCAGAGTGTCGAGAGGCTTTTCAGGCCGTGCGCCGACATGGGAAATAATCTCGGATGCAGCAAGGCTGCCAATCCTACCCGCGGTTTCCAAAGACAGACCTTGCGTCAGACCAAACAAAAAACCGGCCGCATAAAGGTCGCCAGCGCCTGTGAGATCCACGACATTCTCAACCGGCACGACGGGAATGGATATGTTTTCGTCACCAGAGAGAATGAGAGAGCCTTGGGCGCTGCGCGTGAGAACAGCGAGCTTACTATCAGACGCGGCTCGCTTCGCCGCCTGGTCAAAGTTTGATGTCTCATAAAGCGCGGTAATCTCGCTTTCGTTGGCAAATAGGATATCGACGCTTGAGCGAATGAGTTCCAAAAATTCGGCGCGATGTCGATCGACGCAAAATCCATCGGACAGTGTTAGCGCGACCTTGCGTTCAGCTTTGGCAGCAACGCTTGCCGCTTGGCGAAATGCCGTTTTGGCCTCGGGCTGGTCGAATAAATAACCCTCAAGATAAATGATCGCAGAAGACTCTATTAGCGCCGGGTCGACTTCGCCTTGATCAAGATCGGTACTGATGCCCAGAAAGGTATTCATCGTGCGTTCGCCGTCGGGTGTCACGAGAATGAGCGAGCGAGATGTCGGGGCTTTGCCCACAGCGGGAGCGGTCGTGAAAGCGACGTTGGCAGCACGAATGTCGTGCGCGAAAATGCGGCCAAACTCATCATCGGCGATCTTGCCAATGAAGGCAGCGCTGCCACCAAGGGAAGCGAGCCCTACCATTGTGTTTGCGGCCGAACCGCCCGAGACCTCGATACCGGGCCCCATCGTAGTGTAAAGCGTTTCGATAGTCGCGGCATCGACCAGGCGCATGTGACTCTTGGGAGCGCCGTGGCGCTCAAGAAATGCGTCGTCGCAGCGGCCAATGATGTCGACGATTGCGTTGCCAATGCCAACGACGTCGTAGCGTGTGTCGGTCATGATGTCCCCAAGGCTGAAGTGCCGCGCACTATAGGCAGCGACGGCCAAGGGGCAAGTTTGCGCTGAGAAACAGAGCCGCTTTTGCTTCTAGCGCCGGGCCGCACGGGCAGTTGTAGCCAAATCGAGTAGCAGTTGTTCGGTTATTGCCTCGTGGAGCGCGCCGGAAAGGCGAGCGGACTTTGCTGCGCGACCGGCGCGATGGATAGCCTCGGCAAGACGTTGAGACGACCAGGCGCGTGTTTGCCGGGCGATCGCGTCCTTTTGCTTAAAGTGGATTGGCGGCCGGGATTGCCGCAATACCTCGTCAAACGAGCGGCCCGCGTCAAGCTCGCAGCGAATGCGGTGCAAGCGCTGGATGTATCGCTGAAGGGCCAGGAGGATAACTTGCGCGTCCTGTCCGGAAGCCAATGCACGTGCGAATTCGCTGACAGCACGCGCCGAGTCGCCTGAAGCCGCAGCGCTTACGACCTTGTCGATAGCAAGCTCAGAAGCATCTCCGACGATGGCGTCAATGTCGCCGGCATCGACCTGTGCCTTGCCCTTGGCAAAGAGCGCAAGCTTTTCAATTTCACCGCGCGACAACGCCCGGTCTGCGCCGATGCGAGCCAGGAGGAGTTCGCGTGCTTCGGGATCGATTGTGAGACCGTACGATTTCAGCGTTTGAGTGATGAGCGATTCAAGATCGTGAGCCTCATCGGGATAACACGCGACAGCGGCTGCTTTATTTGATTTCTCGAATAGAGATCGCAGAGAGTCGTTAGGACGCAAATTTCCCGCTTCGATGATCAACGTCGAAGCAAGTGTATCTTCCTCAAGCAGCGGTTTGATGGCTGCTGTTCCGATCCGCCGACCTGTCGTTGCGCGTACGATCTTGGAGCTCCCGAACATCGGCAAGGTTTGCAGCTCAACGGCGAGGCGGTCAGGATCTGAGTCGAGGTCGGCATCGTCGAGGCGAATAATTTCCCCGGGCGGTTCCTCGCGCTGCGCAATCAAAGTCGCAAGCGCGCGCGCACGCTCGGCGACGAGACCGGCATCCGTTCCATAAAACAGTATGGCGGACTGGCGTGGACCAGGCGGCTTGAGAAAGTTTTGAGCCTGATGAGCCTTGACGGCGACCATGAGGCGTTACCGCTATAGAGAGAAAGAATGAGAATCAAGATGGGCTTACGTCAGGCAGCACCCGAAAGGAAAGCGGCCAAACGCGATTTGAGCTCGTCTCCGATCGTTCGGGCAGCGCGATTTTCCGCATCGTGGCGTGCGCGAACATTGGCGAACACTGAATCGAAACGCTGGAAAGGGGCACGTCCAAAACTCTTGCCCTCGAGGATGACGGCGTTATCGGACATCCTGATCAGTTTAAAAGAGGCATCGAGGTTATAAGTGCTGCCCAAAGAATCGCCGTCAACACGTACCAGCGTGGCTGTGATGGATTCACGAATAACAATGTTGAGGCGGTAGGCCGGCTCTAACTGTAGATCCCCTCCGGTCGACTGGAAGATTAGCTCGTTGCGCAGGCGCTGACCGACGCGTCCGGGAATCGGCGCAATATCGATTTGGGCCAGCTTGTCGTTGACGTCAGTTCCGACAATAGTCGGCGACGCATAGAGGGGGCGGAATCCGCCGTCGCCACAGCCAGCGGCGAGCATGGGCATCGCTGCACACGCTATAACAACCCAAATTGTCGATCGGCGGCTTTTGGTCCGCATCGATCGCCCCCGTGTTTGATCGTCAGCCGACCACATTCACGATCCTCTGCGGCACAACGATGACCTTCTTGACCGGGCGGCCATCAAGGGCGCGCACCACAGGCTCAAGTTTCAAGGCGGCCGCCTCGATCTCGTCAGAGCCTGCAGTCCGGGCAATTGTCAGCTCGTCTCTCCGCTTACCGTTAACCTGTACGGCAATGGTGATCGTATCGTCAACGAGCAACGCCGCCTCGGCGTCCGGCCACGGTTGATTGGCCAACAATGTGTTGTATCCGAGCCTCGCCCAGCATTCTTCGGCCAAATGCGGCATCATAGGGCAAATTATCTGCACTAAGAGCTCAAGTGATTCGCGCGCAGCCCAAGGTAGGCCTTCACCTGATTTGCCAGTTGCTGAGCCAAGAACATTTGCGAACTCGTAGATTTGGGCAACTGCTACATTGAAACGCAGGCTCTCGATGCTTTTGGCGACCTGATCCAGCGTCTTATGGGCCGCCCGGCGTAACTCCATCGCCTCGGCGCCAAACTCCTTGGGACGCGCTGTCCCCTTCTTGGCGGCCACCTCGATCCCCTGATCCACCAGCCGCCAAATGCGTTGCACGAAGCGCCGTGCGCCCTCGACGCCGACGTCCGTGTAGATCACATCGCGCTCAGGCGGGCTGTCAGAGAGCACGAACCAGCGTGCGACATCAGCGCCGTACTCGTTGACGAACTCATCGAGGTCCACTGTGTTCTTGCGCGACTTCGACATTTTTTCCACGGCGCCGATCATGGCCTGCCCGCCCGTTGCGATTTCGACGGCGCGCCGCGTATCGCCCTCACCTTCAACGCGCACTTGCCCGGGCAGCAACCAATAGCCTGCGGGCGACTGGTACGTCTCGTGAGTCACCATGCCTTGCGTGAAGAGTGCAGCGAAGGGTTCACGCACATTCTTTGTTAGCTTCAAGTGGCCCGTGTCGCACATCGCGCGCGTAAAGAAGCGCGAGTAAAGCAGGTGCAAAATCGCGTGCTCGACACCGCCAATGTATTGGTCGACGGGAAGCCAATAAGCAGCCGCTTTTTGGTCGACGGGAGTTTTGGCGCGAGGCCCCGTAAAGCGCACGAAATACCACGAACTGTCGACGAACGTGTCCATCGTGTCAGTTTCCCGCTGGGCCTCCTTGCCGCACATGGGACAGGCGACGTGTTTCCATGTGGGATGACGGTCGAGGGGATTGCCGGGCGTGTCGAAGTTGGCATCGTCAGGCAGGCGAACGGGTAGATCCTCATCTGGCACAGGCACGACGCCACAGGCTTCGCAGTGGATCACGGGAATGGGGCAACCCCAATAACGCTGGCGCGAGATACCCCAATCGCGCAGGCGGTAGTTCACCTTGCGTTTGCCAACGGGCTTCTTTGCGAGCGTCGCCTTCTCGAGTTTTTTTGCCGTCGCTTCAAACGCGGCCTTCGTGTCGAGGCCGTTCAGAAAGCTGGAGTTGATCATGGTTCCCTCGCCGTCGAAGGCTTTGTCCTCGATGGTGAAGGTGCTCGCATTCCCCCCGGGAGGCAGGATCACGGGCACGACCGGCAGATCGTACTTGCGCGCAAAATCGAGATCGCGCTGATCGCCCGACGGGCATCCGAAGATGGCGCCTGTGCCGTACTCCATGAGAATGAAGTTGGCGACGTAGACTGGCAGCGTCCACGTTTTATCAAAGGGGTGAATGGCGCGGATTCCCGTGTCAAAGCCCCGCTTCTCGGCCGTCTCCAGCTCTGCTACGGATGTGCCGACGTTACGGCACTCCTCGCAAAAGGCGGCGAGGCCCGGGTTGTCTTGGGTTGCCGCTTCTGCCAGCGGGTGGTCGGGTGCGAGCGCGACGAACGATGCGCCAAACAGCGTGTCCGGCCGCGTCGTGTAAACTTCGACTTCCGACTGGCCCTTCGGCACCGTTTTCTTGTCGAGCGCAAAGCGCACGAGCAAACCTTCCGAACGGCCAATCCAGTTCGCCTGCATCAAGCGAACCTTCTCAGGCCACTTCTCCAGCGCCAGCAAGGCCTCGAGCAGCTCGTCAGCGTAATCTGTAATCTTAAAGAACCACTGCGTTAGCTCGCGCTGCTCGATGAGCGCGCCCGAACGCCAGCCGCGCCCATCAATCACCTGCTCATTGGCGAGGACGGTATGGTCGACTGGATCCCAATTGACCTTCGATGACTTACGATAGGCCAGGCCCTTCTTCAGCATGTCGAGGAAGAGTTTTTGTTGGTGCTTGTAATAGTCGGGTGAGCACGTTGCGATCTCGCGCGACCAGTCAAGTGAGAGCCCCATCGACTTCAGCTGACTCTTCATCGTCTCGATATTTTGGTAGGTCCATTCAGCAGGATGGACATTGTGCTCCAGAGCCGCGTTTTCAGCCGGCATGCCAAACGCATCCCATCCCATGGGATGCAGCACGTTGAATCCTTTTGCGCGCTTGTAACGGGCGAAGACGTCGCCCATGGTGTAATTGCGCGAATGGCCAACATGGATACGCCCCGACGGGTAGGGGAACATCTCAAGCACGTAGCACTTTGGCCGGGGATCAGCGTTGGGAGCGCGAAAGGCTTCGGCCTTTTCCCAGACTTCTTGCCAATGCTTTTCCCGTTTGGGTGCGTCGTAGCGTTCAGTGGCCATGCAGCGTCAATCTCTTCGGCGATTTCTCAAGTGCTTTGGGCGCCGTAATGAGCCTGAAAGGTAAAAGACGGTCAAGGCAGCAATCTCATGGCACAAACTTCTGAGATGTCGAGCGCGCCACCAGAACGGCTAGTGGAGGTGCGTGGGCGGATTGCGGCGGCGGCGCGCTCTGCCGGCCGTGACGTGGCTGACGTCAACTTGATTGCTGTCTCCAAGACCTTCGAGGCCCCCGAAATTCGGCCCGTGCTGGAGGCCGGCCACCGGCTTTTCGGCGAGAACCGCGTGCAGGAAGCCAAGCGGAAGTGGCCGGCGCTCAAGGCTCAGTTTCCCGACACGAAGCTGCATCTCGTTGGCCCGCTACAATCAAACAAGGCCAAAGAGGCCGTCGAGTTGTTCGATGCGATTCATTCGATTGATCGGTCCAAGATTGCAAAAGCCGTTGCAGCCGAAATGACAAAACAGTCCAAGCCGCTCCAACTCTTCGTTCAGGTCAACACTGGCGAGGAGCCGCAAAAGGCGGGCGTCCCGCCAAAGGAAGCCGGTGACTTTGTCGCAATGTGCCGCGATCACCTGAAACTGAATATTGCCGGTCTGATGTGCATTCCGCCGGTGGATGAGGAGCCGGCCGTTCACTTTGCCTTTCTAGCGAAGCTTGCCGGCGAGCTCGGCCTCAAAGGCCTGAGCATGGGAATGAGCGACGATTTCGAGACCGCAATCGAATTCGGTGCCACGCATGTGCGCGTCGGCAGCGCTATCTTCGGAATTCGCGCCGCCGGCTAGAGTTTTCCAGCGGGAATTCGCGCCGGCCATCTTGTCCATCGGAGACCGATGCTAGGCTTACCACTAAGTGATTCGCTGTTTTCTTGCGCATCAACGCTTTGGAGGCCTCAGATGACCGCATCCGCAGCTCGCATAGAAGCCCGGGCCGACGCAGCGGCAAGCGACGCGGCACGCGACGCCCGCGCGGAGGCCATTAAACGGTCCGAGCCCGCTAAGATTTCCGGCGTATCGAAGAAGGTGGCTGCCGAGGCGGTCAAGGACGGCTGGTATCACTTCATTGTCGACATCTGGATCACCAACTTCAACCGCACCGAGTTCGGGATCTACAAGCGCTCGCGCAATCGCGCCAAGTCGCGGCAGTTCACTTCGGACATGGACATTTTTGCTGAGGTGATCGAGGGCGGCGAACGTACTGGTCTCATCGGCTACCGCGAGGAGCTTTGGGAGAAGGCCAAGGGGATGGACAAGCGTCTCGTCTTCAAGCTCTTCACCGAAAGCCTCAACTGGCGCGCGACCATGGACCTGATGATTGGCCGTTCATTGCAACAGACGTTCGCTGCACGCGGCCTTCCGGTGATGACCTATTCCATCAACACCGAAGAAGACAACTATATCGTCTACCTGGAGCGCTCGGCTAACAAGTGGCCGCTAATGCCGGAGAACTTTGCATTCTTTGTCATCACCGACGGGACGCCCTACTTCTACCGGTTGAAGCGCGATTTCATCGACCTTGGCGGGGACTACACGCTTTACGATCAGCATGATAACGAGGTCGGCCATCTCGACGGCAAGGTGTTTTCGCTTGGCGGCAAGTGGAAGGGCCGGGTGCGGGTCGATCATGCCGACCGGCGGGTGCTGACGGTGATGCAGCTTTTCAGCACAATGATGATCTTTAACACCGATTGCCGCCGCCACTTGAAGCGGCTTTGGAAGGACGTGAAGCGCGGAAAGATCGAGCCCAAAATCGAACGCCAGGAAGCCGACCTTTACATGAATCCGCGTCGCATCCGTTAATCTGCCCGTTTATTGAGCAGTCTGGGCGGGTCTGCCATGGGGCAGAGTTGCTTCAACCCCCTGCCGATCTTTTGTGCAACACTCAGTCGCTGACTGCGGCATTGCGAGCCTATCAGCGTTGACCATTGTAGGTCTTTTCGGCTTCCTAGCCAGGATGCTTCGAATTTGAGCAAGCAGCCTCACTACGAATGACGGCGGCCTGCCGCGTCCGCACAAAAAATAGACACTTTCCACGGGGGTGGGGGAATGCAACAGGGACCGGACGTCTTTTTTCTACTTATGGGCGCGATCCTCGTTTTTGCGATGCACGGAGGGTTCGCATTCCTCGAGACCGGCACGGTTCGCCACAAGAACCAGGTGAACGCGCTGGTGAAGATCATCGTCGATTTCTCGGTATCGGTGATCGCCTACTTCTTAATCGGCTATACGATCGCCTATGGTGTCGGATTCTTCGCAAACGCGGCGGCAATTTCAGGCGGCGCATCTGGTTTTGAGGCGCAAGGCTATACGCTTGTAAGATTCTTCTTCTTGGCGACCTTCGCGGCTGCTGTCGCCGCCATTATCTCGGGCGGGATCGCTGAGCGCGCAAAGTTCGCGCCCCAGGCCATCGCGACGGCGTTGCTTGTAGCCTTCTTCTATCCACTGATCGAAGGCATTTATTGGAACAGCAATTATGGGCTGCAGGAGGTCTTTTTTGACGCTTGGTTCGGGGCGCCGTTCAAGGATTTCGCTGGCTCTATCGTAGTACACGCGTTCGCCGGCTGGGCCGCGCTTGGTGCGGTGCTGATGCTCGGCCCGCGCATTGGCCGATATGACAAGGGCCGGGGCGGCGCCACGCCACCTTCTTCGATTCCGTGGCTCGCGCTGGGATCGTGGCTCCTATGCATCGGCTGGTTCGGGTTTAACGTGATGAGCGCGCAGCGGCTTGATGCGATGACCGGTCTAGTGGCCATCAATTCGCTGATGGCCATGTGCGGCGGCATCGTAGCTGCGGTCGTTGTGGGCGATAACGATCCAGGGTTCGTGCACAATGGGGCGCTTGCCGGCCTCGTTGCTGTCTGTGCCGGTTCTGACGTGATGCATCCGTTGGGGTCGCTCGTCGTGGGCGGTGTTGCCGGTGCGATCTTCGTGCAGATGTTCCAGATTTCGACCAACAAGTGGAAAATCGATGACGTACTGGGTGTCTGGGCTTTGCACGGGTTATGCGGCCTGTGGGGTGGAATAGCCTGCGGAATCTTCGGCCTAGAAATGTTGGGTGGACTAGGTGGCGTAACGTTTGCTTCTCAGCTCGTTGGCTCGATCCTCGGCTCCGCCTTTGGCTTCATCGCTGGGTGCATCGTCTACGGTATCCTCAGGTCGACGGTCGGCATACGCCTGACGCCGGAGGAAGAGCGTCAAGGTGCCGATCTGTCGATCCACAAGATCAGGGCGAATCCAGAAGACGAGGTGCGTGTTTGAACCGGATCTTTAACGGGCACTAACTCGCGCGCGCAGTTGGTGTACGTGCCGACTTGCGCGGCAATGAGCACTTGCGCTTTGCTGACAAGGCGGCTTCGGGGTTCGATAGCCGCCTTGTCGCTATTAGGAAGCTCGATGCCTTTCACTTCTGGCCCATCGGCACTTGCGCACGGTGCAATTGTGTCGCCGTTCTCACGGCTGCGTCGCTTACTCGACAGAATCGAGCCAGGGCATAACGAGCCCATTGACTTAACGATCGGCGAGCCGGGTGAGCCCATGCCGCCGTTCGTGGCTGACAAGATCGCTGAAGTTGCAGCGAGTTTTGCCAAATACCCATCGATCCGCGGGACACAAGAGTTGCGCAAGGCGATCACGGCTTGGATCGCCCGACGGTACGGACCAGAAGCAGTCATCGATCCTTTGCAGGAAGTGCTCCCACTTAGCGGCTCACGCGAGGGACTCTTCTATGCTGCGATACCTGCGGTTGGCCGCAAACAAATCAAGGGCCGGCCAGCGATCCAAATGTGCAACCCGTACTACGGGGCCTACCTTGGCGCGGCGTTGGCCGTCGATGCTGAACCGGTTTTTCTCAATGCGACTGAGGCGACCGGTCATTTGCCTGACCTCGATGAGATCGCCAACGACAAAGCGCTGCTGGATCGTACTGCCGCTCTCTACCTTTGCTCGCCCGCCAATCCGCAAGGCGCGGTTGCGAGCCGAGCCTACATTGGTCGCGCACTTGAGCTCGCTCGCTCGCATGACTTCATGCTGTTTTTTGATGAGTGCTACTCTGAGATCTATTCCGACGATCCCCCGCCGGGCGCCCTCCAGGTAGCTGCTGCAACATCAGAGCGATTCTGCAATCTCGTCGTCTTCAATTCGCTGTCAAAGCGCTCCAATCTGCCAGGCCTAAGATCAGGCTTCTGCGCGGGCGATGCGAAGTTCCTTTATACGTTCGCCGAGATCCGCAATCTCGTGGCACCACAAATGCCAGGGCCGACCCAGCATGCATCTGCTGCACTGTGGCGCGATGAAGCTCACGTCATCGCTAATCGGCAGGCCTATCGGGAAAAGTACGACGTTTGCGACATACATCTTAACGGTCGTTACGGACATCGCCGTCCGGCGGGCGGCTTCTTTCTGTGGCTCGATGTGACCAATTTTGGGGGCTCTGGTGAGGCGGCGGTAACCTTATGGAAATACTGCGGTGTCAAGGTTTTGCCTGGTGCCTTCCTGGCGCAAGCCGGTCGCGACGGGACCAATCCGGGCGAGGACTACGTGCGTCTCGCGCTGGTCCATGACGCGGCGACCGTTGGCAAGGCCCTCGAACGTTTTGTTGAAGTTCTAGCGTAAAGAGTCCGTTCGTCATCATGCTGCTCGAGTCCCATAGCGACGCGAGACGCCTGCTTTCACAATCGTTGGAAGACAGGCTCGTTGGCTGGCTTAGGCGCGCCGGAGGTGCTGTCCTCCTGGCAGCTGTCGGCGCAGCGTGGGCAAGTCTCCTCACATGGTCGCTTGCAGATCCGAGCCTGACGCACACCACGGATGGCACACCGAGCAATTTGCTTGGCACAATTGGCGCCGTTTTCTCCGATCTCATGCTGAATACGCTGGGCTTTGCCACCGTGTTCGTACTGCTCGCACCCATGTTTTGGGGGATCGAGCTGCTGCTTTCGGAACGCATATTTGCCAACCGTAAAAAGGTGAGCGTGTTCCCGTTTTCTGTCCTGCTGCTGGCCGGCGGCTTTTCAGCTCTGCCGGTGACCGCGAGCTGGCCTTTCAGTCACGGATTTGGCGGTCTCGTGGGTGACTGGCTTTGCAAAGTTGCTGCAAGTCTTTTCGCGTTGTTTGGCGCAGAGGACGTCTATGGGCTTTCTGCCCTCATCTTCTTGCTTGGGGGCATTGCCGCACTCGCTTACAGCGTCGGTTTGGAGCGCGAAGACTTAGCCCGCATGTTGGATCACAACAGAAGAGGTTTACCGCAGCGCTCATCTCTGCTGCCCGGTTGGTTGCAACGTTTGTGGGCCGCGGACGTAGAGCACTCCGGTGTCGACGATCCACATGCTGGTCATTTTGATGCTGAGCACGATTACGGCACGCAGGGCGAACCCTATCTGCCCGAACCGCCACTGCGGGAGCCTGCGTTTGGCGTTGAGACCGCGCCCGCTATATTGCCGTTCGGCGATGCGGAGCCCATGGCCGGTGTTAATTCTTCTCATGCGGCGACGTCTTGGACGCCGGACGCTGCAGCGATGGTGGACGAAGACAATCCTGGGTACGACACCGATCCGAACACCGACATCTCCAGCCGGGAAATTGCAGAGCGCTTCGCACCGGCGTCTGCAAACAGGCGCCCTAAGCCTTCGCAAACGTCGCCAGAGATAGAGCACCCTGCGCCCGCAATCGTGCAAAAAGGCAAGGGTCGTCTGTTTGGCGGCTTGCGGAGCGCTCGGCCGTCGGGCTATCGCGCACCGCCAATCAATCTGTTGAAGCGGCCACAGGCATCGCAATCGCGGCCGGGGCTCACGCAAAACATTTTGCGCGGCACCGCACGCCTGCTTGAGGAAGTGCTTGCAGATTTCAGCATCAAAGGCGAAGTGCGCGACATCAAGCCTGGTCCCGTTGTCACGCTATACGAGGTCGAGCCTGCGCGTGGAACGAAGTCGTCGCGTGTCGTTGGCCTTGCAGATGACATTGCCCGCTCCATGAGCGTGACGTCAGCGCGCGCCGCGGTTGTGCCCGGGCGCAACGTCATTGGCATCGAATTGCCAAACGTGCGCCGTGAGACAGTCTACTTGCGCGAAGTTCTGGAGTCAGACGCGTTCCGCTCTACCGACGCTGCACTTCCCATGGCACTGGGCAAATCCATTGGTGGTGATCCTGTTGTGGCTGACCTTGCTCGAATGCCGCATCTGTTGGTGGCCGGTACGACGGGTTCGGGAAAATCGGTTGGCATCAACGCTATGGTGCTTTCGCTTCTTTATCGCTGCAGGCCTGAAGACTGCCGGCTGTTGATGATCGATCCGAAGATGCTGGAGCTGTCGGTCTACAATGGCATCCCGCACTTGCTGACTCCAGTCGTTACCGATCCGCAAAAAGCGGTGGCCGCTTTGAATTGGGTCGTCGGCGAAATGGAAGAGCGCTACAAGCGCATGGCTAGTCTTTCGGTACGCAATATTGAGGCATTCAATAAGCGCGTCCGTAAAGCGCAGAGCCGCGGCGAGACGATTGCACGAACAGTACAGACGGGATTCGATGAAGAAACCGGCCAAGCCGTCTATCAAAAGCAGGAGTTGCAGACGGGCACGATGCCTTACATAGTCGTCGTGGTCGATGAGTTTGCCGACCTCATGACTGTTGCGGGCAAAGAGATTGAGGCGGCCGTTCAGCGGCTTGCTCAAATGGCGCGCGCCGCTGGCATTCACCTCATCATGGCCACGCAGCGGCCCTCCGTCGATATCGTGACGGGCACGATCAAAGCGAACTTCCCGACGCGCATTGGCTTCAAGGTTGCATCCAAGATCGACAGCCGCACCATTCTTAACGAGCAGGGCGCCGAACAATTGTTGGGACAAGGCGACATGCTTTATTCGATGGGGTCCGGGCAGACGATGCGAGCACATGGCCCCTTCGTTACCGACGAGGAAGTCGAAAACATTGCTGAAACACTGCGGCAACAAGGGCCGCCCCGTTACCTCGACGGTGTCACCGATGCGCCGTTACGTTCTGAGGATGGGGGCGCGCAGGATCGGGAAGCCCGACAAGACGACCTCTACGACAAGGCCGTCGCTATTGTGTTGCGGGATCGCAAGGTCTCCACGAGCTACCTGCAACGCCGTCTTTCGATTGGCTACAATCGGGCAGCCGACGTTATTGAACGCATGGAGCGAGAGGGCTTGATTGGCCCGGCAAACAACGTCGGCAAACGCGAGATTCTGATCACGGATCGTACCGGTGGCACTCAACGCATCGCGTCGTAGGATGCTGCGGGGACGGTTGATAAGCGCGCCTTGAGGGGGTCATTGTAGCTAAAATCCGCCAAGATCTGGACGTAATGTTCGGGAATTAGGGGACCGCTGGGATCTCTCCCATCGCCGCAGAGGTTACTATTGCGAATTCGATTCGAGAGGTTTGGGGGCTCAATGCATAAGCTGAGATGGATTGCGGCGATCGCGACCTTGAGCGTGGTCGGGATGCCCGCGATCGCCGTGAGCGAGGAGTTGGTCGTACCAGCCCCAGTTCCGGCACAGCAACCGCAGGCACCGGAGCCCTCAGGCGCCGGCTCAGCCTGGAACGCCGAGGTAGCTCCGGCCAGGAGTCACGAAGGCATCGATCTCAACGAACGGCAGCTTGAGCTGGTCGATCAGGTCAGCGATTACTTTCGTGAGCTGCAGACGCTTAAGGGCAGGTTTGTTCAGACAAGCGCCGATAACAAACGGATGAGAGGCAAATTCTACGTGCAGCGGCCCGGACGTTTTCGCTTTGATTATGCGAGGCCCTCCCGGCAGATCGTCATTTCGGATGGCCGCTACTTGGCAATCCAAGACCTTGACCTCAACAATGAAGATCGCGTGGCGCTAAATCAAACGCCGTTCAGGCTGGTCCTGCGTAGCGATGTGAACTTGGTGCGCGATGCTCGCATCATCGAGGTCCGGGAATCTGAGGACATGATCGTCGTTGGGCTGCAGGACAAAGATCCTGAGGCGCCTGGGCAGATCAGGTTGTTTCTCACCACGAAGCCACAATTAGAGCTCAAAGAGTGGGTCACTAAGGATGCACAAGGCCTCGATACACGCGTCGAGGTGTCAGATTTGGTCAAGAGCGTCGAGCTGCACCGGGATCTGTTTAGGATTAGGACCCTCGGAAAGCCTTTTGGCACGCCCTGATGGGCCGAAAAGTGTGGCTGTTCGGATGCTTGGCAACGCCCGACCTGGGGAAAAACCGGGGGCGGCGATAAACTTTTTGTGAAAACCCCGTGTGGGCTCTATTGAAGTTCGCCATCTTGCGCTTAACTCAGGAAAGTCAGGTGGTGTCACCCTGTATCGGTAGTGCCCCCCGTCTAGCCGAACGACATCACCTGGGGTGTCGGCTTCCCTCCCGGCACCACGCGCGAAAGCGCTCTCGCGCCCAACCCCTCCCCCCGGGGTTGGGCGTTTTTCTTCGCCTTGTCCGCATAGCGCTCAATGTGCGGCCGCAGAACTCGTCGGTAATTCGAGCTGTGTCTTTCTGCTGACGAACGAATTTTTTGTTGCCTCGGCGGAGCGTGAAAGTGTTGCGTCGATCTGGCGCAGCTCCACAGCCATCTCCGACAATCGCCCGACAATTTTTTTAATCAAGCGATCCGCGAGATCGCGGTCTTCAACAATCTGTGCGTGCAATTCATCGCGCGTAATACGCAAGGCGCGTACGTGTCCCCGAGCAACGACGGTCGAGCTATGAGTTGTCTCGACCAGCATCGCGAACTCGCCGAGCAGAGAGCCTTCTGCAACCGGGGTGGGGCGCGAGGAAGATTCTGGACCGCTAACGCGTACTGTTTGGCCGGAAACGATGAGAACAGCGGCATTGCCTTCAGCGTTCTCCTCGATAATTATCGCACCTGGATTGTAGATGACGCGCTCGGCACGCCGCGCGATCTCGGAAATTTGCAGCGGTGTCAGTCCTTGAAGCAGGCCAACTCGTGAGAGTTGTCTGAGAATGTTATCGACTGAAATTTGCATTCTCCCATTGCGAGTTTGGGGGTCGCCGGCTCGGCCGGTGGCATCATGTGAGCTCCGCAAAGGAGCCGACACAACTTGCTCGCAGAATCGGGTGATTCGCGACGAATGGTCCAGAGGCTCGCCATCGTTTCACACGGGGATTGCAATTTCGTCAGGGCACAAGCTTGTACCCGCCGGTTTCCGTCACAAGGAGCTCGGCATTGGAGGGGTCTTTTTCGATCTTCTGGCGGAGCCGGTAGATGTGGGTCTCCAGCGTATGAGTGGTGACGCCGGCGTTGTAACCCCACACCTCGTGCAACAGCAGCTCGCGCGATACGACTTTATCGCCTGAACGGTAAAGATATTTGAGGATCGAAGTTTCCTTTTCAGTAAGGCGGATCTTTGCGCCCTTCTCGTCGATCAAAAGCTTGGAGGCAGGCTTGAACGTATATGGACCAATGGCAAAAACCGCGTCCTCGCTCTGCTCATGCTGGCGCAGTTGCGCACGAATGCGGGCGAGCAGCACAGCGAATTTGAATGGTTTTGTAATGTAATCATTTGCGCCGGCATCGAGCCCGAGGATTTGGTCTGCGTCTGAAACATTGCCGGTCAGCATGACGATCGGCGTCTTGAAGCCGGATTTGCGCAGTAGCCGAACTGCTTCGCGGCCATCCATGTCGGGTAGAGAGACATCGAACACGACGAGGTCGAAGTGGTCGGATTTTGCCAGCTCCATGCCATTGGATGCCGTGCTGGCCGTTGCCACATCGAACTCATCGTGAAGGATGAGCTGGTCCATCAGGGAATCACGGAGATCCTCGTCGTCATCAACGATGAGAACCTTGCGCGCTGTGCTCATGCTAAATCGCTCCAGAGTAATTTTGGCCTCAGAAGCTTGCCTCCTGCAAGGCCAGTTCTTGATGTTCGATTAAGAGCAAGCGAATAGCACGGGTGCCGGGAACCTCCAATGAAGACGCGCGCTAATCGTCTACAACTCATTGTGCGGGGCCGTTCGGCCCGGGCGACGACCGGGACAATCGCATGTGGAGACCTGTGCTTTCCCTGCGTGCTCGGCCATTCAGGCCGCAGTGCTAACAAGCGTGAAGGGGATGGCGCAACGCCGATCGGAGCCTTCGTGCTGCGCGAGGTATTCTATCGCGCTGATCGCTTGGTGCGGCCGCGGTGCCGCCTGCCCCTGAGGCCGTTACGCATGGCCGATGGATGGTGCGACCATCCGCCAGACCCAAACTATAACCGGCCTGTCCGCCATCCCTATCCAGCTAGTGCCGAGCGCCTGTGGCGCGATGATCATCTCTACGATGTGATTGTGGTGACGAGCCACAACGAATGCCCTCGCGTTCGCGGACGAGGCAGCGCTGTTTTCATGCACGTTGCCCGGCCGCGTATGACGCCAACCGCCGGCTGTGTGGCACTGCGCCTGCCTCATTTGCTTCGTCTGCTTGAGCATATTTCGCCGCGCAACGTGCTTCGAGTCACCCGATAACCGCCGATTCCCGGGTGGAGCCAAATGATCAACGTGAAACTGGTCACAAAAAACGGCCCGGTTTGCAGAACGCATCCGGGCCGAGTTGAGCATGCCTAGGGGAGGCGCACGCGCGGTGATTAGCGGGAGTAACGCTGCGGACCGCACGGAGACGATGGCCCGCAGCGCTCTTGAACTTAGTGCAACGACTCGTCGTGCAGAGCCAGATCGAGGCCTTCCACCTCCTGAGGCTCGCTGACCCGAATGCCCATGATGACCTTCAGCACTATAAGGATCACGAAGGTTGCCACACCGCTCCAGACGATCGTCGCAATGACGCCCCAGACCTGGATCGGCACCTGGGCAAAGTTGCCCTCAAGCAGACCCGCCGTGCCACCGATCGCTTCTACGGCGAAGACGCCGGTCAGGATGGCGCCAATAATGCCGCCAACGGCGTGCACACCGAAGACGTCAAGGCTGTCGTCGTAGCCCAGCGCCCTTTTGACGCCCGTCGAGAAGATGTAGCAACCGACGCCGGCTGCCAAACCAATGATAAGTGCGCCCTTGGGATCGACGAAGCCCGATGCTGGCGTGATGGCAACAAGTCCGGCGACGGCGCCGGACGCGATGCCGAGTACGCTCGGCTTACCGTGCACCAGCCACTCAGAGAACATCCACGCAAGCGCCGCAGCCGCCGTCGCAATCTGTGTGACGGCCATGGCCATGCCCGCGGAGCCGTTTGCAGCAACCGCTGAACCGGCGTTGAACCCGAACCAGCCGACCCACAGCAGCGACGCACCAATGACCGTAAGCGTCAAATTGTAGGGGGCCATGTTTTCCTGGCCGTATCCCTTGCGCCTGCCGAGCACGATGGCTGCCACGAGACCGGCGATACCGGCATTGATGTGGACCACGGTGCCGCCTGCAAAATCGAGCACGCCGTCATCGCCTAGGAAGCCACCGCCCCATACCCAGTGAGTAATAGGGGCGTAGACCACCACCACCCAGATGGCCATGAAGACCAATAGAGTGGAGAACTTCATGCGATCAACGATGGCGCCGACGATGAGTGCTGGTGTGATGATGGCGAACGTCATCTGAAAGGTCATAAAGACCGATTCAGGGATGGTTCCCGACATGCTTTCTTTGCCCATGCCGGCGAGAAACACCTTGCTGAAACCACCGAGGTAAGCGTTCCAGTCGCCGCCCTCAGTGAAGGCCAACGAATAACCGACAACCATCCACATGATGGTCATGAGGCAGCAGGTGGCGAAGATTTTCATCATCACCGACAGCACATTCTTCTTGCGCACCATGCCGGCATAGAAGCAGGCAAGACCCGGGACGGTCATCATCAGCACGAGCGCGGTGGATGTGAGCATCCACGCCGTGTCTCCGGTGTCGAGTTTCGGTGCTTCGGCCGCCGCTTCCTGAGCAAACGCGGGTAGCGCAGTTAAAAGAGATACGGCCGTCGCAGCGCTGGCCAAGGCCGCAAGACGCTTTAAATGGTTGAATTTCATGTTTGAGAACTCCCGTTCCGTAATGTCGAATTGGACGTGACTTGGCCAGAGGCCAAGCCCATTCAGAGCGCGTTGTCGTCGGATTCACCTGTGCGAATACGCACCGTGTGTTCGATGGGCGAAACGAAGATTTTTCCGTCGCCGATCTGACCGGTCTTCGCGGCGCTTTGGATCGCCTCTAGCGCCTTATCGACTTGGGCGGACGGGACAACGATCTCAATTTTTATTTTGGGCAGGAAGTTCACGGCATACTCTGCGCCGCGGTAGATTTCCGTGTGGCCTTTCTGACGGCCATAACCCTTGACCTCAGTGACCGTCATACCCTGCAAGCCGAGATCAGTCAGCGCGGCGCGGACCTCTTCGAGCTTGAAGGGTTTGATGATGGCTGTGATGAGCTTCATACGAGCACCCCTCTCCCCTTGTTAGCGCCCGCGATCCCTCGGACCGCGGACAGTGCACGGTTATTTGGCTCAGAGCCCATGAGGGCCATGATGACCGCCCAAGGAGAGTCAAAAGGCGTGCCAGCTTTGATCGAGAGGGCCAATGGTTTGAAAAGGCTGCACAATTCTTGATCGCGAGGCGCTCAAAACATCGCCAGGCCTACGTGCGGTGCACAAAAAACCAGCAACAAGCCAAAGATGCACAATTCTTGTGCGGCCACGTCGTGGCCAGGATGAGTACGCTCTGACGCGGGAAGAAAAGGTGCCAGGAGCCCTGAAGCTCCGGGCGGGGAAGCAGGCGGCAGCTGGCGGACGCCTGCCTGGGAGTTGAGACTAGATCCGCTGGCTGCATGCCCCAAATTCTGGGTAGGCCTCAAGACCGATCTCGGGTTGGATTACCTCCTCCAGGGTCGGCCGCAAGCCGATCGTGAACTTGAGGAGCAGCCACACGACAAGGCTGCTTGCACAAACAAAGCCGCCGATGGCGCCAATCCCTATGATTTGGGCAAAGAACGTGGCGTCGGAGTTAGTCAGAGGCACCGCCAGCGTCCCCCATATCCCTGCTGTTAAATGGACCGGTATGGCGCCCACGACGTCGCCAACTTCGATCTTGTCCAGCAGCGAAACGCGCGCCGCTTCGTCGTCATGCAGTTCGCCGCTATTGCGTGCTTGGGTAGCAAATGGGCTTAGGTGGGTAAGGACTTCGTATTGCGAATGCGCATCAGGCCTTCTTGCGCAACAGATGCCACCAGTACACCGTCGCGGCGATAGACGTTGCCGCGGCAAAATCCGCGCGCGCCATATGCGCTGGGACTGTCTTGCGCATAGAGCATCCATTCGTCTGCGCGGAAGGAACGATGGAACCACAACGCGTGGTCAAGACTCGCCAACTGAATGTCCGTGTCGAACAAGAGCTTGCCATGTGCGATGAGTGCGGTGTCGAGCAGGGTGAAATCTGAGGCATAGGCGAGTACGGCTTGATGCAGCACGGGGTCGTCGGGCAGCACGCCATTGGCGCGCAACCAAATGTGCTGCACCGGCTCCTTCTTCTCGCGATTCATGTAGCGAGCTACGTCGACAACACGCATATCGATGGGACGCTCGCGCTCCCAATAGGCGCGCATGCTTGCTGGAAGAGCGTCGAGATACTTGTTCAAGAGCTCTTTTGGATTGGGCAATGCTTCGGGCATCGGCACATTGGGCATCGCGACTTGATGGTCAAAGGCCGTTTCCTGCTTGTGAAACGAGGCGCTCATAACAAAGATTGCACGATTGTGCTGGATCGCCTTGACGCGCCTCGTGGTGAAGCTGCCGCCGTCGCGAATACGTTCCACGTCGTAGATGATTGGGTAAGCAGGATCACCGGCGAGCAGAAAGTATCCGTGCAGCGAATGGATGCTTCGGCCCGGATCGACGGTACGCGCCACCGCGACCAGGGCCTGGCCCAGCACCTGGCCTCCGTAAACACGCTGCCAGCCTTCGTTTCCGCGCGCTCCGCGGAAGAGGTTGTCCTCCAGCTGCTCAAGGTCAAGGGTTGCGAGCAGGGCGTTTAGAGCCGTATTAGGTGGGGCGTCGTCGGCGGGCATTATGGCCTCATAGGATTGGTTCTGGGCTAAGCTCGCAGCAGGAGTGCGTACTGGCCGTACTCGGCGTGTGAGTGTCAAGCGTGCTTAACGCACACAGAGACGATTGGGTTAAGGGCTAGAGATACGTGCCATCTAAAACGCCTCGCTTCGACGTTGTCATCTCGGGTGCAAGCTTTGGCGGCTTAGCACTAGCGTGCGGCTTGAGCCGGGCGCTGGGCCCCGATTTCAAAATCGCGCTCATTGATCGCGTTGGACAGTCGGCTGCACCGCCAAAGGTGGATAGCCGCGCCTCTGCAATTTCCGCTGCATCAAAACGTATGCTCGACGTGTTGGACGTGTGGCCGCAGGTTGCCGATGAGGCCCAGCCCGTTACCGCGATCGAGATCACAGACTCCCCGCTGGAAACCGGCGTGCGGCCGGTGCTGCTGACCTACGACAATGTCACAGGTGACGGCGAGCCGGCGACGTACATTGCACCCAACAGCACGCTTCAAGCTGCTCTGCGCCAACGCGTTGATAGTAATTCGTCGCTGAAACTCATCGCGCCCGCCGAGGCCGTAGACTTTGCAGGCAATGAGTCGGGCATAGAAGTTGCGCTTGCTGACGGCAGCGCGCTTGCCGCCTCGCTGCTCGTGGCTGCAGAAGGCCGTCGCTCGCGATTGCGCGAGGCCGCTGGCATCAAAGTTGTCGGCTGGAAATATCCGCAGATCGGCATTGTCGTAGCCGTCCACCATGATCGCCCGCATGGCGGCCGCGCCGTTCAGCATTTTCTGCCCTCGGGGCCATTCGCGATATTGCCGCTCAAAGGCAACCGTTCGTGTATCACCTGGACGGAGGACGCCGATAAAGCAAGGCGTATCCTCGCTCTCGATGATGCGGCCTTTCTGGCGGAAGTGGACAAGCGATTCGGCGGCAAGCTAGGGGCGCTGTCGCTTGATGGTCCGCGGCAATCGTGGCCGCTCGAGATGCATTTAGCGCGCCGCTACGTGGGGCCGCGGTTTGCACTTATCGGCGATGCTGCGCATGGCGTGCATCCCATTGCGGGTCAGGGCTTGAACCTCGCGTTCCGCGACGTTGCCGCGCTGGTGGAGGTGTTGAGCGACGCGATCCGCCTCGGGTTTGATGCAGGCGATGCGCAGGCGCTTACGCGTTATGAGCGATGGCGGCGTTTTGACTCCACAATTTCGACTGCGACTTTTGACGGGCTCAATCGGCTCTTTTCCAGTGACTACACGCTCGTCCGCTCTGGCCGTGAAGTCGGACTTGGCCTCGTCGATCGCATGCCGATGCTAAAGCGATTTTTCGTCGGAGAGGCCGCGGGTCTAACCGGCGAGCTTCCCCGTCTTCTCAAGGGCGAGCCTGTTTGAGCACCTAATCTTTTCGCTGCTCGTCATTGGGCAGTGCAACGACCACCCGCCCGCCGGCGACATCAACGAGTGGCACGAATGTGTCCGTGAAGGGGATGAGTTCTGTGGTGCGCTTTCCTTCAAGGCGGATCTCAACCAGATCTCCTGCCCCGTAATTTTGTACGGCAACGACAACGCCTATGTGCTGACCGCTGCGATCCTCCACTCTTAACCCAATGAGGTCGGCCTGATAGAACTCACCCTCTGTTGCTGAGGGGAGCCGGTCGCGATCGATAAAAAGCTTGAGGCCCTTCAGTGTCTCAGCACGCGTCCGATCGCCAACGCCTTCAACAAGCGCAATCACACCCTTCGGTATCACGCGAACAACTGAGACGACGAGTTGCCGCGTTCCGTCTTCTGTTTCAAGGGGACCGTACGCGGCAATATCTTTTGGCTCGCCTGTATAGGTCTCGACGACGACGTTGCCCTGAATGCCATGCGGGCCGGTAATGCGGCCTAAAAGGATACGACGGTCTTTATCGCTCATTGCCACACGGTGCTGGGCGCCCATTGGGCTTTTCGCTGGGCAGCGGTCCAAGGTAGGTGAGCTGCACCTCAACTGGCACCCCGCTTACCTCAACGACCGTTGCCATTGTCGGCGCGGTCCGCTCGAATGCACCGACGATATCCAGTGTCGCACCAGCGGGGCCAGCGCAAAATCCGGTGACGAGGACCCCTTCGGGGGGCACGTCGAAGCGCAGGCGCACTTTGTTGAGGCGATGGCGGGTGTCGTAATCGTAGAGCCCGGTGAACAGACCGCCCCACGGGTCGGAGCCGAGAATCTTGCCGTCACGCAAGACGGCAAGAGCGCTGCCGCCCTTATCCTCGCGGGCATGCGGAGCCCGGTAATCCAAGCCGTAAATCCCGTCTTCGAGCATCCCTGCGCGCCCCAACCTCGC
>CAYOPW010000002.1:106451-114037 GCA_964405975.1 uncultured Hyphomicrobium sp. | reverse complement strand
ATACTCTGCGTTCAAGCCGAGCTTGAACCGAGGGTTGCTGGTGCCGCAAGAGGGACTCGAACCCCCGACCCCGTCATTACGAATGACGTGCTCTACCAACTGAGCTATTGCGGCTTTAGGTCCTGGCGTTAGCGCGGAGGGATACCGCCGGCCATCGCCGAATGCAAGATGCGGTCGTGCATGATCGACTATCGCCCTCACGCGCGTTGTGGCCGCAGTGGTGGGCTGACGTCGTCCTGATCGCCCGTTTGCGGTCCCGGGTCGTCAGGCGCGTGTGGCGCTACGTAAACGTGCGACTCAGCCGTGCGCGCGGCTTCTTTACGGGTTTTGCGGCGGGGCTCAGGTTCCCTACGGCTGTCGTTGTGTTGTCCAGGAACAGGCGTCGATGCGCCGGCCTCTTGGCCCGCGTGCGGGGCAGGATCAGCCAATACCTTGGCGGCCGGCTTTAATATCGGCTCATCGCTCGTCTCCGGCCGGGTCTCTTCCGTCTTCACGGGCGCTACCTCGATTGTCTCAGGCATATCGGTTGGCGCCGCCTTGGCCGGGACCATCTTTCCAGAAACGGCCATCTCGCGCGGCGCGCCAAGCGTCACCAGCTCCTCGAGCTTACTCGCCAGAACGTCGCCTTCACGCTTCTCTATTGGCTCGACTGGGACGCGCCAGCGGAAGGCGTCGAGCGTTCCGGTCACGGGCGACACCGGCGACCAATGTTCTGCGACCACTCCGTCAGCCGTCCATGCCGGGTCGCGCGGCGCATTCACGGCGCGCGCCAGCCATTCACGCACACGGCCCTTATCGCCATGCTCCTCGCCTTCGATGCGGGCCATGAGCGTCGCCACACGTTGTGTCATCCGGTCTTCCAGCAGTGGCTTGAGCGCGCTACGCGCATCATCGAATTGACGAGCCTCGATAGCGGCTGTTGCCACCGCGATCGGCCCCTCGATCGAATTGGGCGTCAGCGCCGCAAGCTGCTTCACGCGATCTAATCGGTCACGCGGACTGTCGCCGATGCGCGCATACGCATAGGTGGTCGCCAGATCGGGGTGGGGCGAACGGCTCCACGTCTTTTGCAGGATCTTGGCCGCTCGCGGCGTGTTTCCACGCGCCGCCAGTAGCCGTCCAGCGATAGTTGCAGCCGGGACGAGATCGGGAGCGAGGCCGTTGGCTTCGACGGCTAGGTGGAGCGCGCGCTCCGGATTGTCCTCCTCGGCAGCTTGGGCTTGCGCCGCCAGCAGGATTGCACGGCGGCGATCAGCCGTCGTGCGCTCGATATGGCCTTGTTTGCTCGCAATAGCGAGCGTGTCGAGTGCGCCGTCCCAGTTCCCCTGGCGGCACTGTAAGTCGAACAGCGCATCGACGGCCCAGTCGAGTTTCGGGTTTAAGGCCACGGCGCGTTCGGCAAAGTGACGTGCGGCTTCGATTTCGCCGACGCGCCGGGCTTCGAGGTAAAGGCCTCTCAGTCCGAGCTGCTCGGTGTCTGGCGAGGCGAGCATCGCTTCAAAGATGCGCCGGGCCGTTGTAGAATCGCCGGAAAGTTGCGCCGCGTGGGCCCGCAACAAGTGAGTCAGGGGCTCGTTTGGCAAGGATTTGCGGGCCTGGATCGCAGAGCGCGTTGCTGCCGCTCGATCGCCGGCGCCAAGTGCGATCATTCCACTTGAAAGTGCCTCCAGCCCGCGCTTTTGCCGCCGCCTTGTGAAGAAATTGCTCACACTTGCCGGGCTAAACCAGACATGGCGCAACACCGACCACGCAAGGACAGTTACGGCAAAAAGAAGGGCAAAAATGATGATGGCGCGAAAGACACTTGTTTCGATCTGATAGCCCTGCCATTGCACGACCAGCTCGCCGGGCCGGTCAGCGAGCCATGAAAGCCCGGCTGCAACAAGGGCTACCGCAATCAAGAAAACGATAAGACGAATCATGCGCCTCGCATCCCTACTTCGCTTCCGCGCCAGGCGCAGTTTCGCCTGCACTCAGCGATGCTTTGAGCTGCATCTCGACGGCAGCGAGTGCTTTATCGACAGCATTGCGCGCTTCCACCTTGGCTAGAAAATCGTGTGCAGCTTCGGCTGCCGGCGGCGGCAGGGCTTTTGCCTCATTCAATACGCCGCTAAGACGGCCTTCATTGAGGGCACTTTCCATACGCCCGACGACCGCCTCGACACTATTATCGTCGGGACCGTGGCTAATCTTGCGCACGCGTACGACAGAGCGCGCGCCTGCAAGCAAGCGATCTACGATCGAGCCTTCGGTGGGATCGGTCTCCGCGTCAATCATCTTGAATGCCACGGCCTTAAAATCTTGGCGGAGTTCTGCAAGCGTTGGCACGCCGTTATCCTCGAAACGCTCAAGGGGCGCCAGATCAACGCTACCTTCCGAGAGTTTGCGAGCTTCGGCGAGTTCGAAAGCATAGCCTTCGCCGCGGTCGATGGCGCGCTTGAGGTTGCCAAGCTCAAGTGACAGAACAATGCGCTCAGCGATAGCCTTGCGGTTGTCTTCGCTCTTGACGACGCTTTGAACATTGCTTTCCAAGGCCGCTAACCTGTCGGAAAGCGGGGTCACGGCAGATGAAACGTCGGACGACTTGGCGAACGGCTTGAGCTTGGTGTCGAGATTGGTTTTCAAAGCTGTAAGCTCGTCTTGCACATTCTGCAGTGAAGTGCTTGTGCGGTCGTTTTCAGATTTCAATGAATTAAAGCGCGTGGCCAGTTGTGCTTCGTCCGCCTTGAGAGTTGCCAGTTCGCGGTCCATGCGCTGTGTGCCCGACTTAGCCGCTTCGCTTGCCTCGCTCACGGCGGAAAGGCGCGTGTCGATTTCGGTGTTTAGGCTCGTGCGCAGGGCGTCGATCTGGTTGTTTAGCGTTGATTCCAAGTCGGCTATCTTGCCGGTCAGGCCCGCGAGCTGCGGCAGGGGTCCCGCCTGCGGATCGTGCTCTGCGGCCGCTGCAATTGTTTGAAGCTGCGATTCGAGCTTAGCAACGCGTTCCTGCGTGCTTCCAAGATCGCCCTCGGTGCCAAGTGCCTTGGTGATCGTCGTCACCTCGTTAGTAAGCTTTTCCTGAGTGTCGCTCAGCGCATCCACCTTATTGCTGAGCATTTCAAGCTTGTCGATTTTAGCTTGCGCAATGGCGAGCTTTGAAGCCAAGTCTGGAGTTTCAGTTCCCTCATTGGTTTTTGCTTCGAGCGCCGATATACGCTGTTGCAGAACGCGCGCTGTCTTGTTCTGTATTTCACCGGACAGTCCAAGCTGTGTCGCCAGCAGATCGGCCGCGAGCAGGGCAATAACACCGCCGGCAAGACCGGCTGCGAGATGCGTAACAAATCCACTCATTAAGAACCCGCCAAAACCAGAGGCCGCTTTCGGCTTGGATCCCGGTTTCGATAAAGGCTCGTTGGCGGCCGTGGCTGACGTTCCGCCTTGCTGCGCTGATTTCGATGATGCACTTTTCACCGGCTCTTTGGGCACTTCCGATGACGTGCCGGCGCTCGCGGCCGCCTTGGGCGGCTCTGCCGGGCGCGAAGCCTTTTTGTCCGTGCCGGTTTTTGATGCAACCTCCGTTGCCTTTAGGTCAAGCGTGGCATGCGGGCGCGTGCTTCCCGATGTAGGTTGGCGGGTCTTTTCATTGCGGGGGTCATTCTTGTTGTCAGTCATAAAACCTCAAACTCCGGAGCCTTATCGGCGCATAACCTTACGCACGCCGGGCGGCCGCGCGCGGCCTGAAAATATCGCGATTTTCTGACGCCAAACTACACACCTGAGCGGTGTGTTGCCACCCGTTCGGCAAGGCGCACGATTTCCGCAGTATTTGGCTTGACGGCGACCTCGGCCCGGACCGGTCCCAGGGTAAGAAGGCTCTGCGCCACCGCCTGTGAAAGGCATAAGTACGTGAGGCAGAGTGCGCCTTTTCTTTGCCCGGCGGCCACCACGAGATCAGTAAAAGCCGCTGCCGTTCGGGGCGACATCAATACAACGGCGTCGAGCGCGCCATTCGCGATCATTTGCGCTGTATGTGCGGTGAGCCCTTTGGCAAGATGGGCCCGATAGACAGTCACCATTCGGACTGAGAGCCCCTCGTCTTCCAATGCGGCCGCCAAGTCGTAAGCTAGGGTTTCGCCGGCCAAGTGAACCAATGGCCCCGAATCCGGTTCGACCTGATCCGCGATCGGCGCCACAAGGTCGCGCGCGGTACCAGCCCCCTCGATAATGCGTGCGAAACCCAAAGTTTGCGCAAGCTCTGCCGTACCCGGTCCAACGGTGAAAATAGGCAGTCTGAGCGCCGCGCGCCTGGCAGGGCTATTTATGAGCGCCCGCAGCCCATTGCGGCTTGTCGCAACAATGGCCTGTGCGCCCTCGAAGATCCCAGCCTCGATCGGCAGGTGCTCGATTTGCAGGAGCGGCTCGACCGTTACAGCGTGACCTCGAGCCTCCAGCTGCGCCTTGAGCTCGGAGGCATCGGGTTCGGGCCGTGTTACGAGAATACGCATCAGGCAAGCGCGCGGAAAAAATCGGGACCGGCACGATCGAGTAGCTCGGCTGCGACGTCTTCGCCCAAGCGCAGGGCGGTTTCTGGCGCTCCGGAGCGCTCCGTGGCGTGGCTTTGTGTGCCATCGGGCGTCAGGATTTCACCCCGGAAGCGCAGCGTGTTACCGCTGAGCTCAGCCAAACCCGCGATGGGTGTGCGGCAGGAGCCGTCCAGTTTGGCCAGAAACGCGCGCTCCGTTGCAACACAAATCGCTGTCTCGGCGTCATTGAGCGGTGCGATAAGGCGCGCGGTCTTATCGTCGTCGCTGCGAACCTCGATGCAGATTGCCCCCTGCGCCACAGCTGGCAGCATCACCTCAGGGCTCATTGGTTGCTTGATGTGTTGGCTCAGATTCAGACGGTTCAGCCCCGCACACGCAAGTAACGTCGCATCCGCCGCACCCTCTTTCAGCTTTCGCAACCGCGTCTCGACGTTGCCGCGAAACGGTATCACTTGAAGGTCGGGGCGCTGGCGCAGGACCTGTGCTTGTCTGCGCAGCGAGGACGTCCCGACAGTCGCACCGGCGGGCACATCGTCAAGCGAGCTATACGTTACACTAATGAAGGCATCGCGGGGATCTTCGCGCTTGGGCATTGCGCCAATTCCCAGACCCGCGGGCAGCACGGTTGGCATATCTTTCGTAGAGTGAACGGCCAGATCAATGTCGCCGGCCAGAAGCGCCTCCTCGATCTCTTTGGTAAATAGCCCTTTCCCACCATCTTCAACAAGTGGCCGGTCGACAATTTTGTCGCCCGTCGTTTTGATGATGCACAGTTCGCACTTATCCAAGCTGAGGCGGTGCGCTTCAACAATCCGGCGTCGCACCTCGCGCGCCTGGGCCAGCGCCAGGGGCGAGCCGCGGGTGCCGATGCGGATCTTCGCTGCTTGCAAGCCGTTCTCTCCGGGTGCTAGGCGACAGGCCTAAACGTGGCGCCATTAATGCCTGCGCCGCGCTGGGAAGGCAAACGCGTGTACGCCGAAACGATTCATGAATAACGCCCAGGAAAATAATACCGAAGGTGGCCTGGTGCTTGGGCTGGAGACGAGCTGCGATGAGACGGCGGCCGCCGTCGTTTTGCGCGAGCGCGATGGCCAGGGCCGCATCCTCTCCAATATTGTGCGCACACAATGGGAGCGCCACAGCCCCTATGGTGGTGTGGTGCCGGAGATTGCCGCGCGGGCGCACGTTGAATGCCTCGATCTTCTGACGGCCGAAGCCATGCGCGAGGCAAACGTCGACTTCTGTGATCTCGATGCAGTTGCGGCGACCGCCGGACCTGGGCTGATTGGAGGTCTTATTGTTGGCCTTGTCACGGCGAAGGCGATCGCGCTTGCCCATCGCTTGCCCTTCGTGGCAGTTCATCACCTGGAGGCCCATGCGCTCACCGTTGGACTGACCGAAGGGCTCCGCCCGCCTTATCTTCTGTTGCTGGTGTCGGGTGGTCATACGCAGCTATTGATCGTGCGTGGCGTGGGCCACTATGAGCGCCTTGGCACCACCATCGACGATGCGCTGGGCGAGGCATTCGACAAGACCGCCAAGCTGCTTGGGCTCGGTTTTCCCGGTGGACCCGCTGTCGAGGCCGCCGCGCGCAGCGGTAATGGGGCACGATTTGAACTTCCCCGCCCAATGGTTGGACGCGCTGAGCCGCACTTTTCCTTCGCTGGCCTCAAGACGGCGGTTCGCCGAACGGCCGAGACGTTAGCGCCGCTCAAGGATCGGGATGTCGCCGACATCGCCGCCGCGTTCGAAAACGCGGTTGCCGCGTCCGTTTCAGACAGGTGCGCGCGGGCGATGGACTTAACAATCGAGCGCCTTGGGCAGGACGCTCCCCGCCATCTGGTCGTCGCTGGCGGTGTCGCGGCCAACGAACGCTTGCGCACTATCTTGCGTGATCTTGCTTCCAGCCGGGGCTTTGCATTCCACGTCCCGCCGATCTCACTTTGCGGCGACAACGCCGCAATGATCGCCTGGACGGGTGCGGAGCGCTTGGCTCTGGGGCTATCCGATCCGCTAAATGCGCCCGTACGGCCCCGTTGGCCATTGGACACGGAGGCTCCGCCCGCCATCGGAGCGGGGGTGAAGGCATGAGTGCCCGCGTGCTACACATCGCAGTTGCGATTGCAAGCGGGGAAGGTTCGTGAAAATCGACAGTGTGGGCATCATTGGTGGGGGAGCATGGGGCACTGGTCTTGCCCAGACGCTGCGGCGCTCGGGCCGTGACGTGCTCTTATGGGCACGTGAGTCTGTTGTCGCCGAAGAAATTAACACTAGGCATTCCAATGGCGCATTCCTGCCCGGTGTGCCGCTCGATCCCGATATTCGTGCAACCACAACGCTTACAGATCTCGCAGCCCGCGATGTCCTGCTCATGGTCGCGCCAGCGCAGCACGTACGCGCCGTTTCCGAAGGCCTCAAGTCCCACGTGCGTTCGGGCCAGCCAATCATTTTGTGCGCAAAGGGCATCGAGCAGGCCAGCGGTAAATTTATGGGCGATGTCCTGGCGGAGGTATTGCCCGAAGCCACGCAAGCCGTTCTGTCGGGCCCGAGCTTTGCGGCTGAAGTCGCGCGCGGTCTCCCCGCGGCACTCACGATCGCATGCGCCGACGAACAACTCGGCCGCTTGCTTGCCGAGCGGCTTGGAAACGGGTTGTTCCGGCTTTACTGGACAAGCGATCTCATTGGCGTTGAACTTGGCGGGTCGCTTAAAAACGTTCTGGCGATCGCTGCGGGCATTGTCGATGGCCAGCGTCTTGGTGCCAACGCACATGCCGCGCTGGTCACCAGAGGGTTCGCCGAGCTGCGCCGTTTCGGGGAAGCAATGGGCGCGCGCCCTGAAACGCTCATTGGCCTCTCGGGCCTCGGTGACCTCATCCTTACGTGCGCGAGTACGCAGTCACGCAATATGTCGCTTGGCCGGGCGTTGGGCCAAGGTCGAAGCCTCGATGACATCCTGAAAGACCGGACTTCCGTGACGGAGGGTGTCTATACCGCTGCTGCTGTGATGCGCATCGCAACAGAGAAGGGCATCGACATGCCCATCTGCTCTGCTGTTTGCGACAT
>CAYOPW010000002.1:37337-106351 GCA_964405975.1 uncultured Hyphomicrobium sp. | reverse complement strand
AACTGGCCAAAAAACCGGCCCGCAAGCGTGATAAGACCAGGTTGCCAAGGGCGCTGCCTGACCGTGGCGAGGCAGTAACTGAAATGGAGCCTATGCTCGTTACAGAAAGCTCGAAGCACCGCGCTCGGCTCAATGAGCTAGTGTTCAATCTCGTTGCCGCAGCGACAGCTCTTAAGGCCGCTCTGCCGGAGGGTATGGTTGAGGCGCTCTCCGACATAGTGCGATCTATGAACTGCTACTATAGCAACTTCATCGAAGGCCATAATACCCATCCAATAGACATCGAACGGGCGCTTGTCGAAGACTACAGCGACAACAAAGAGCAGAGAAATCTCCAGCTCGAAGCCAAGGCCCATATTGCGACCCAGCGTTGGATTGATGAGGGAGGCCTTATTGGAAAAGCCGTCACCGTTGACGCGCTGCTAGAGGTCCATAGGCGCTTTGAAGGTGCGCTCCCGGCTGA
This sequence comes from uncultured Hyphomicrobium sp., assembly GCA_964405975.1. GTDB lineage: Bacteria > Pseudomonadota > Alphaproteobacteria > Rhizobiales > Hyphomicrobiaceae > Hyphomicrobium_A. The sequence goes on along the minus strand of CAYOPW010000002.1, from coordinate 105,888 downwards.
ATTACTGTGGGTCACGGACCCGAAGACGAAGCGCAAAGAGAAGGTTGTCCCAGGTGTGACGCGAACTGGATATGCACAGGTCGGACGCCTGGTGACCATTAGTCCCGGCGCCGTATCGCGGTTCTTGTCGCGGTGGGAGGGAGCCTATTCCAACCTCAGCAAATTCGACACCGTCCTCCAATCGGCTGCCGCTCATCACCGATTGCTTTGGATTCATCCGTTTGCCGACGGCAATGGGCGCGTCGCACGACTCATTTCCTACGCAATGTTGCTCGAAGCCCTCGACACCGGTGGGATCTGGTCCATCGCACGGGGTCTTGCTCGCTCAGAGGATACCTACAAACAACATCTGGCAGAATGCGACCTCAAGCGACGCAACGATCTTGATGGCCGCGGTGCGCTAAGCGAGGAGGCCCTTGCAAGGTTCACGGAATTCTTCCTTGGGACCTGCTTGGACCAGGTGAATTTCATGACCGAGCTCATGCGGCCGAACGCAGTCCGCAAACGCATTCTCGATTGGGCAAAGGATGAGGAGCAGGTTAACGGGATCATGCCAAATTCAACCCGTGCGCTGGCTCATATTCTCACGCATGGTGAGCTCGCACGCCAGGACGTATCTGAAGTGGTTGGCTTCGATGAACGAAATGCGCGCCGAGTGACGGCGAAATTGCACGAGCGGGGTATCATAACTGCCCGTACACACAAAGCACCATTTCGCATTGCGTTTCCCGCGAGCCTAGCCCCAGGAATACTGCCAGGGCTTTATCCAAAGCTCATCCGTCCTGGAGAATAGAATGGCTAACATTCATGCGACATGAGCAATTGACCTATTGGCTTTTCAAGTCGGAACCTGACGTGTTCTCCTGGGAGATGCTGAAAGCGCGAGGGCGTGCCGGCGAGCCGTGGGACGGCGTGCGCAATTACCAAGCTCGTAACAACATGCGCGCCATGAAGATCGGTGAGCTTGGTTTTTTCTATCACTCAAACGAAGGCAAGGAGATCGTGGGCGTGATGGAAGTCTCGGCACTCGCGCATCCCGACCCCAAGGACGACAGCGGTACCTGGGAGTGCGTTGACGTCCGCGCTGTTGCCGACATACCAAGCCCGGTGCCGCTTTCTGCCGTCAAGGAAAACGCCAAGCTTTCCAAGATGGCCCTCGTTGCAAACTCCAGGCTCTCTGTACAACCTGTGACGGCAGCGGAATGGAAAGAAGTTTGCCGCATGGGCGGCCTCGACTTGAAGAAGCTCAATAGATGAAGCCGACGGTGTCTGTATCGCCTCTGCCGGCCGTGTGCTGACGTTCATCAAGGCCGCATCCCGTTATGGCGGTCTCATCCCTATCGGCGATCCGCAGCGAAACTATTTTTCCAAGGGTCGCTTCGACGTTGCGGCGCAGTATCACGTTCCTGTCACACGTGAATTGGAATTCGCTGAGATAAATAGAACCACCGCCTGGCGCGTTCCCAATGCGTGCTGACTCATAGCGCACCAGACGTAAAGCAGCGCTTCTGCTAAGCTTGGCGGACCAAAAAGAAGTTCAGCGGGAGAGAAACGTCATGGAATTTGCAGGACTGAGTTACTTCGCCATTGTTATAGCGGCCGTTGTCAGCTTCCTGTTTGGCTGGCTCTGGTATGGTGTTCTTTTCCCAAAGGCCTGGGTTGAGGCTGTTGGCAAGACGGAGGAGGAGCTTCGCGCTCAAGGCAGTTCTCCGGTGCCGTTTATTATCGCGTTTGTCGCGCAGCTCATCATGGCCTGGGTCCTTGCAGGCGTCATTGGTCACCTCGGCCCTAACGAGGTGACCTTCCGCAACGGGGTTATCTCGGCTGCCTTCGTCTGGCTTGGGTTTGTCATCACGACGTTAGCTGTTAATCACGCCTTTCAGGGGTCCAAGCGCTCCCTGACCTTAATTGATGGAGGTCATTGGCTCGGCGTCCTCTTGTTGCAAGGTGCCGTTATCGGCCTGGTGGGCGTTTGATCAACAGGGGTCACAACTTGTCATATTAGACGAAGGGCGCGTTTGCGAACGCCGTGCGCCAAGACATAATTGCACCAACAATGGTCGCCGAGAGAGGTAGTTCAGCGATGTCCCAAAAGGTTTACCCCGTGTCGCCCGAGTGGGCATCTCGCGCTTGGATCGATGACAAAGCGTATCGCAACCTCTATGAGCGCTCAGTCAAAGACCCCAACGAGTTTTGGGGCGAAATGGGCCGGCGCATCGATTGGATCAAACCCTATACTAAGGTCAAGAACACCTCGTTCGGACCAAGCCCGGACGTTTCAATCAAATGGTTTGAGGACGGCACGCTTAACGTTTGCGCCAATTGCATCGACCGGCACCTCGAGACGCGCGGCGATCAAACAGCCATTATCTGGGAGGGGGACGATCCGACCCAGGACGAGAAGATCACCTACAAGCAGCTCCACGCGCGCGTTTGTAAATTCGCCAATGTCTTAAAGGCGCTCGGGATCAGGAAGGGAGATCGCGTCACCATTTATCTGCCGATGATTCCCGAAGCGGCCTACGCCATCCTTGCGTGCGCGCGCATCGGTGCTGTGCATTCTGTCGTTTTCGGCGGGTTCTCACCTGATAGCCTCGCCGGCCGCATTGTCGATGCCGACTCTAAGCTCACAATCACAGCTGATGAAGGTGTACGCGGCGGCAAAACGGTCCCGCTGAAAAAAAACACTGACGAAGCGCTGAAAAAAGCGGGCAAGGAAAAAGAGAAGGTGCTTGTGGTGCGCCGGACCGGGAATTCCGTTCCGTGGGTAGAGGGTCGCGACCATTGGCTCCACGATGAGCTTATCAACGTCTCGAGCGATTGCCCGCCAGCAGAGATGAATGCCGAAGATCCACTTTTCATTCTCTATACGTCGGGCTCGACTGGAAAACCCAAGGGCGTGCTCCACACCACAGGCGGCTATCTCGTCTTCGCTTCAATGACGCATCAGTATGTATTCGATTACCACGATGGAGACATTTACTGGTGTACCGCGGATGTGGGTTGGGTCACCGGCCACAGCTACATCATCTATGGTCCACTTACCAATGGCGCAACGACTCTCATGTTTGAGGGCGTTCCCAACTACCCGACGATGTCGCGCTTCTGGCACGTCGTCGACAAATGGGGCGTCAACACCTTCTATACCGCGCCCACGGCGATCCGTGCGCTTATGGGCGCCGGCGATGACTTTGTAAAACGCACCGATCGCTCATCGCTGCGATTGCTCGCATCCGTTGGCGAACCCATCAATCCGGAAGCGTGGGAGTGGTACCACGACGTGGTTGGCGACGGGCGCTGCCCCATCATGGATACCTGGTGGCAGACGGAAACGGGCGGCATTCTCATTACGCCATTGCCCGGCGCTGTAGCTCTGAAGCCGGGCTCGGCCACGAGACCTTTCTTCGGAGTACAGCCGGCCATTGTGGACGACAAGGGTAAGATTCTCGAAGGTGCAGCGACCGGCAACCTCGTCATCCTCGATAGCTGGCCGGGTCAGGCGCGATCCGTGTTTGGTGATCATGATCGTTTTGTGCAGACATATTTCTCCACCTATCCCGGCATGTACTTTGCGGGCGATGGCTGCCGCCGCGACGAAGATGGTGACTTTTGGATCACCGGCCGGGTTGACGATGTCATCAACGTTTCCGGGCACCGGCTGGGCACGGCGGAAATTGAGGCCGCGCTTGACGCCCATGACAAGGTCGCCGAAACAGCAGTTGTCGGCTATCCGCACGACATCAAAGGCCAGGGCATTTACTGCTACGTCACCTTGAAGGCGGGAGAGACGTGGAGCGACGAGATCAAAAAGGAACTTGTTGCACACGTTCGCAAGGAGATTGGCCCCATCGCTTCGCCGGATGTCCTTCAAAATGCACCGGGGCTTCCCAAGACGCGCTCAGGCAAGATCATGCGGCGCATTCTGCGCAAAATTGCGGAGAACGACCTCTCCAATCTGGGTGATACATCCACCCTTGCTGATCCTTCAGTTGTCGACAATCTCGTCGAAAACCGTCAGGCGGGCTAGACAATTCCAACGGAGGATGAGCGCTGCGCCGGCCACATTTGCTCGCGCGCAATTCTGCACACGACGTTGCGAAGGCTATTTTTTTCCCGGCTTAGGCGGGCATAGAAAAATGGGATTCTCGTAGCGAAACGGCCGGGTCGTGATGCCCGCCGTTGGCCGCCCGAGGAACGAGGTGTTGTCGACGCTCCACCAGCTTCCCGTTGCGATTCCGATATGTCGATAGAGAACGCTCCTCTTTGATTTCTGATGGGCGTGCTTGCCGCGGCCAATACGCGGGCGTCCACCCGCTTCGAGCGAATTCCAGGCCACAATGCAGCCCCCCTCCTGCGTGTCCGAGGGCCGCCACCCACGTTTGTAGGCCATGTCGTAGATGGCCTTCGCGCTGGCGGTTCTCTTTGCCCACATGCAGCCCGCCTTATTCAAGATGGCATAGGCGACGAGAGCGCACGAATTGTATCCGGGCATGTCGCCGACGCGCGTTGCCGATGTATGTGTTTTAACACCATAGAGTAGGCCGCTTTTTTCTTCGTCGAAAACCTCTGGCGCTTTCTCGGCGTAGTAGATGATGGCCTCTGGCGAGCAGTCGGCTTTGGGCCTCAGGTCCAACGCGCCGGTATCGACGGAACCCAATGCGAGTTTCGACTGCGGCCGGTGCCACTGCCCATCGCGTCCGGCCGAAACGAACTCGCCCTTGTAGTTGGGCAATGGTGAAAGGTCCGCCTCGTAGGATGAGAACGGCATGAGCCGTTGCGGCACGAAACCTAACCAGAGTGCCCCCGTTGCGGCGACAAGCAGTAGGATAAGGATTAGGATGGTCGAAAAAATCAGACGAGGACGAGGCATTGCGTATTCCCGAGGACGATGGAACGGCCAGTATAACGTTCCATCGTCCTTTGGCACGCAAGAGTGCCACACGCAAATTCAATTCCCGTGGATGCGTGGCGTCCCTGTCATCACCGCATAGATTTATACTGGCTTAGTCTACCTTGCGAGCCTCAGCGCGTTGAGCTTTAGGGCAAACTTTGTGAGTGCAGCCTCAAGCTGCATAGCGTCACTGGCGTCGGCATAATATTCTGCGCCGGGGGTTGCACACTGTTCGAGCGTTCGTTTCACCTGGCTCGGCGGATCGCCAAAGGCAATGGAAAACACGCGTACGTTCTTGTCCTTGATCTTCTTACAAAGCTCGGTTGCCTGGGCAGCGGAACTATCGTTGAAGAAGGAGGTGTTGAAGACGCCGTCCGTCATCAGAATGACGGCCTTTATGAGGGTCGGTTTAGAGCCCTCCGTCAAAGCGTAGGGTTCCGGCTTGCTGTCTCCGCCCCAGAAGTCACCCCATTCTTCGGAGACAAGGTTCCAGGCCCATTGCACGCCGAGGTGGCCGCCGGTCGAACCGCTCGCGCTGTAGCCCTCTACTGTGCTGATCAGGACGTCGCGATCCTCGGTCAGTGGAATGACGGTTGCGTTCGGGCACGTGTAATTCTGGCGGCGCTGGGTAGCGTCGATATCCTGCGGCTGGTCCTCATGCACCTTGAAAAAACCTCCACCACCAACCGGGTCGTCGGTATATCGCGCGCCGCCTGTGCGCTCGATGACGCAGTTGTCCTGCGAGCGGCTGTTGGTGGCAGATTCGGCAAACGTATCGAGGTTGACGCCTGACGAGTACGGCGCCACCGCGATCCGCACTTTCCTTCCGGCCGAAGTATGTTTGGGCAAGAGTTTGTCGGCAAAGGTTTTGAATGCATTCTTAAGCGCGTCGATCTTGCGCACGCCATCCGAGGTGGTTGCTCGCATCGAGCCGGTCACATCGAGGGCCATGGCCACTTCGATATCCTTCTGGTCGAACACAGCCGTTCTTGAAATCGGTGCGCTCAACTTCTTGAAGCCGCCAAGTCGGGTCAGCGTTGTTGGCACATTCACATCGACGTCGATCGTCACGCTGCCCTCGTCGCGATCGATGCGGATGTCCGGTGTCGCGTATCGGCCGAAGCCGGCACCACCCGCTGCAACATTCTCCTTGATGTAGATTGCGGCTCGTTCTTCAATCTCCGCGTCACTGAGGTCGCCATCCAGCAGGGCGCGGCCGGCGGCGATTGCGGCTGCATCAACCGCGTTGCCCACGATGGCATTCATATGGAAGTTGCGCGCTGTATCAATGGCCATCCCTGCCGCAAACATAATGAGGATCGACGCCAGGGTGAATAGGATGGCGACAGTGCCTTCCTCGTTCGAGCCGAACCGGCGAATGAGTGAATTGAGTGCAGCTTTCATTCTGTCTCACCTTGAAACACTGCGGTGAGACGCTGCAATCGAGGTGCCTGATTTGCTACTTGTTAGTACAAAAGCTAGTCCGCAACGCGCGCATGGTTGACGTCAGGTTAATAGGTGTCGCCTATAGCGATGGTCGCTTTAGAAGTCGGAGGCGATACCGCCTTTTTCCCAATCGCCGTACCGCGCCGGATCGGGGCCCTTGCGCCCGCCGATTTCACGCTTTCCCGTCGTTTCAGAGGGCTTGCTAGCGGCGCGGCGTCCCTTGGCTTCCTTCAAGGCGCGATCGGCGGCATTTGCTAGAACACCTTCCTTTTGTGGATCTTTCATTGCGCGGTTTCCTTGTCGCCACTGGTTGCTGACGGCGCTTCTTCCCATATAGCATGTTCGAATTCGGGTCGCTGAGGAGGCTGAGGCAGATCATGCCAATGAACTACGTAAGAACGGCCATGCTCCTGGCCGTGCTGACCGCAATCTTCGTCGCGCTGGGCGCGGCGATTGGCGGACAGACCGGCATGGTAATCGCCTTCGTTCTCGCCCTCGGCATGAACGTGTTCAGCTTGTGGAATTCCGACAAGCTTATCTTGCGCATGTATGGTGCGAAGGAAGCAAACGAACACTCTGCGCCCGAGTACTATGGTCTCGTGCGCGATCTGGCCAAGGCCGCCGGCTTGCCGATGCCGCGCGTCTACATAATGCAGAATGATCAGCCCAATGCGTTTGCTACCGGACGTAGCCCGTCGCACGCAGCAGTCTGTGCGTCGACCGGTTTGCTCCAGGCGCTTAACCGCGATGAAATTGCGGGCGTGATGGCGCACGAACTGGCGCACATCAAAAACCGCGATACGCTCACCATGACGGTCGCGGCTTCTATCGGCGGCGCAATCTCTATGCTCGCCCAATACATGCAGTTTGGAATGTTGTTCGGTGGTCACCGTGACGACCGTGGCGGGCTTGGGTTCCTGGGGACAATTGTTGCGATAATCGTTGCGCCGCTTGCTGCCATGCTCGTGCAAATGGCCATCAGCCGTTCGCGCGAATATTCCGCTGACCGGCTTGGCGCAAAGATCTGTGGTCAGCCACTGTGGCTCGCATCCGCACTTGCCAAGATCCAGAATTTTGCGCATCGCATTCCCAACGAGACGGCCGAGGAGGCGCCGGCAACCGCGTCGTTGTTCATTATCAATCCACTTTCGGGAAGGGGTTTCGACAATTGGTTCTCGACCCATCCCAACACTCAGAACCGCATAGCCGCATTACAGCAGTTGGCGCGCGAGATGGGCCGGACCGCTGGCCCTCGTGAGGAAACGTCGCGGCACAACACGGGACCGTGGGCGTCGCGCGGTCCATCACCTGAGCCGCGGCGCTCACGCGGCCCTTGGGGCTAGGAGACGGTGAGCGCTGAAGATGCGTCGCGCCGCGTCAAGCGAAAACCCTCGGGCGACAAGCCCAAGTCGGCACAGCGCAAAACGGCGCAGCCGCACTTGCCATCTGGCTTCGCCGCGCGCGAGTCTGCCGTGCGGCTGCTTGCGGCCACACTTCATGATGGCCGCTCGTTAGACGAGGCGCTTTTCAAAGAGTTCGCAAAGAGCACCATGGAGCCGCGCGACCGCGCCCTGGCCCGCCTGATCGCCGGCACAGTTCTGCGCCGTCTCGGCGAGCTGGAAGTTGTTCTGAATAATTTTCTCCAGAAACCATTACCCGAGCGGCAAGGTCAACTCTGGCCAATACTGCTTTCTGGTGCTGCCCAGCTTCTGTTTCTGCAAACACCACCCCACGCTGCAGTCAGTATCGCCGTGGAACAGGTGCGCCGGGATCGCAAAGCATGCCGCTTCGACGGACTGGTCAATGCGCTGTTGCGCCGGGTCGCGAAAGAAGGCGCCGAGGTCGTGCAGAAGCAAGACGGGCTGCAGCTCAATATCCCCGGCTGGCTCTTTGCACGCTGGGTCGAAACCTTTGGCGAGGACCCGGCGCGCCAAATCGCCGAGGCATCGCTCAAGGAGGCACCGCTCGATATTTCGGTCAAATCGGACCCGGATCAATGGGCCCAGCGGTTGGGCGGGATCCTCTTGCCAACGGGCTCAGTTCGTCTTCGAGCGGGTGGCCGAATCGAAGACCTGAGCGGCTATTCAGATGGCGCCTGGTGGGTACAGGACGCGGCTGCCGCGCTACCTGTGAAGCTTTTAGGTTCGCTCATCGGCAAGTCCGTGGCTGATCTTTGCGCCGCCCCGGGCGGAAAGACGGCGCAGCTTGCTGCTGCCGGCGCACATGTCACTGCCATCGACCACTCGCCCGCGCGCCTGGCCCGCTTGCGGGCAAACCTTGAACGACTCCATCTCAGGGCCGATTTTGTTGAAGCTGACGCTGCAACATGGGTTCCGGAACGAACCTTTGATGCCGTGTTGCTCGACGCGCCTTGCACCGCCACTGGAACAATCCGCCGTCACCCCGACATTTTGCGCCTGAAACGCCCCGAGGACTTTCACATACTGGCCGGCCTGCAGAGCCGCCTGCTCGACAACGCCGTTAAACTCGTGGCCCCTGGCGGCACGCTTGTCTACTGCACCTGTTCGCTTGAGCCCGAGGAAGGTGCGCGACAGATCGACCAGATCCTTGCGCGCGTCGACGATTTCGCTCGAGTGCCGATTGCTGCGGGCGAAAGCGGAATTGCGGCAGATTGGATCACGCCGGAGGGTGATTTGAGCACGCTTCCCTGCCATCTGCCCCAACCAGACAAGCGGTTATCCGGCATCGATGGCTTCTATGTCGCGCGTCTTACGCGTCTCGCATAATTGCGCCTGCCCGAACAGGCTGCTCACAACACAGCGCAACGTGCGCCTTGTCTTGGCCTTCCCGCAGGGGTACTCCCAGCATCGTGTCCGCGGGGAATGGCGCAGCGGGGTTTGGCCGGCGTGGAGAGGTGTAGATGTCGGAGCTGACGCTCAAGGAACGCTTGAAGATTGCCGCGCTTTCGGCTGACCGCTCCAAGCGTTCGGCGATTGCCGGTATGCTTTCATCACCGTTCCTGCGTTGGTCGTATGGGCCACCCGCCGCCGATCAGCTTTTGCTCGTGCCGCAGGATCTGCGAACATCCGATCCAAGTTTTTGGCACGAGATCGAGCATGGGCAGTTCGGTCTTGCCGGCAGCATCGCGTTTTTGCACGAGCGCTCGCCGTTTGACCTAGATCCACCCAACACTGGTTGGGCACGCGACCTTCATGGCTTCGGTTGGCTGCGCAATCTCGCTGCAGCTGGTGATGACGAGGCACGTGCGGCAGCGCAGAGGCTGGCGGCCGAATGGGCCCTGCGTCGATGTGATAACAATAGCATTGCGGCGGAGCCCGCGGTTGCTGCGCGCCGCCTCATCTCTTGGCTCTCCCATGCCAACGTACTGCTTGAGGGCGCCGACCAGCAGACATACCGGACCATTACGCAAAGCCTTGGCCGCCAGCTCGTGTACCTGTCGGCAGCCTGGGGTGACGCCCCGGAAGGCTACCCGCGCCTTTTAGCGCTCATCGCGCTCACGCTTGCAGACCTATCGATTGCCGGGCACGATCGTCAGCTCAAAGGGGTGGAAGAGTTGCTTGCCGCAGAGTTGGCAGGTCAAATTCTTCCCGACGGCGGCCACATTAGCCGCAACCCTAGTGTGCTTGTTGAGATCATGCTCGATCTCCTGCCCTTGAGTCAGTGCTTCACCGCGCGGGCCCGGACCACGCCTGCACCTGTTGGAGATGCCCTGAAACGCGTCATGCCCATGCTGCGCCTATTGCGAATGGGCGATGGCCTGCTTGCGCGTTTCAACGGTATGAGCGTGCCTTCCGCTGCGGGGTTGGCAACGGTTCTTGCTTATGACGACAGTTCAAAACCAGAACTCGCCGAGGCTCCTGACTCCGGCTACATACGTCTTGCACGCGAAAAGAGTGTAGTCGTCGTCGATACGGGTTGCCCACCCCCGCTCGCGGTTGCTGGTGAGGCGCAGGCTGGTTGCTTGTCGTTCGAATTGAGCGTCGGCGCGCAGTTACTGTTCGTCAATGGCGGTATGCCGGGAACCGCGGCAGCTGACTGGCGCCCATCGGCGCGTGCGACGGCGAGTCACAACACCTTGTGCCTTGCCGAAACATCGTCGTCCAAGCTTGTTCGGCACCGCCGTTTGGAGGAGTTGATCGGCTCGCCGCCGATTCAATTGCCCGCGCGTGTTGAATGGAGCCTTGATGATACTGCTGGCGCGATCTCGATGGCCGCAAACCACGATGGTTATCTGCGCCGCTTTGAGCTCATTCACTCGCGCCGCCTGAGCTTGGCCTTTGACGGCTCCCGGCTCGAAGGCTGGGATCGGCTCGCTGCATCGCATGGTGAGCTTCGATTGAGAAGCGATCTGCCCTTTGCAATCCACTTCCACCTTCACCCCGAGGTCAAGTGTCAGTTAGCAAAAGAATCAAACGAGGCGGAGCTAGAACTGACCGACGGCCAAAGTTGGCATTTTAAGACCGATGGCGCCGGGCTCACGGTTGAGGAGAGTGCCTACTTTGCTGATAGCAGCGGTCCGCGCCGTGCCATGCAAATTGTGCTGCGGGGGGTGACATTTGGCGAGAGCGAGGTCAGTTGGGTCGTCAGGCGCGTGGACTGATAGAATGGAAGACGCATGACCAAGACCGAGACCAGAATCCGTCGCGCACTGCTTTCCGTGTCGGACAAGTCCGGGCTTATTGAGTTCGCCCGGGCCTTGTCCCAGGCAGAGGTGGAGCTGGTCTCGACAGGGGGCACCGCTTCGGCTCTGCGTTCTGATGGTCTTGCGGTGAAGGACGTTTCCGAGCTGACGGGATTTCCCGAGATGCTCGATGGCCGGGTCAAAACACTGCATCCAATGGTGCACGGTGGTCTGCTTGCCGTGCGCGGGAATCCAGAGCATGACACCAAGACAGCCGAGCATGGCATTGCACCCATCGATCTATTGGTGGTGAACCTCTATCCGTTCGAGGCGACGGTGGCCAAGGGTGCGCCATTTGACGACTGCATCGAGAATATAGATATCGGGGGGCCGGCGCTGATCCGCGCGGCGGCCAAAAATCATGCCGGTGTGACTGTCGTCGTCGAGCCTGCCGACTACGCGCGCATTCTTGACGAGATGGAGGCGCACGGCGGTGCAACGACGTTGAAGTTGCGCAAGGAGCTTGCCGCAAAGGCCTATGCCCGTACCGGCGCCTACGATGCAGCGATCAGCAAATGGTTTGCGAGGGAACTCAACGATGACACGCCTGAGTGGCGTGCGTTCGGTGGTCGCCGGGCGGAGCCGCTGCGATATGGTGAGAACCCGCACCAGTCGGCCGCCTTTTACGGGTCGGGAGACAAACGCCCTGGTGTTGCGACCGCCGTGCAGCACCAAGGCAAGGAACTCTCTTACAATAACCTCAACGATACGGACGCCGCCTTCGAGCTCGTGGCGGAACTGGGAACCGAAACGCCCGCGGTTGCCATCATCAAGCACGCCAACCCGTGCGGTGTGGCAATGGCTGCCTCGATTAAGGAGGCGTATCTCAAGGCGCTCGCCTGCGATAGCGTCAGCGCGTTTGGCGGCATCATCGCGCTCAACGGTACGATCGACGCCGCAGCCGCGGAAGAGATCGTCAAGATCTTCACCGAGGTCGTTATAGCGCCGGATGCAACGCCGGAGGCCAAAGCGCTCTTTGCAGCTAAGAAAAATCTGCGCCTGTTGACGACCGGTGCTTTGCCAGATCCACGTGCAAGCGGCGTGACGGTGCGCTCGCTCGCTGGCGGTCTTCTTGTTCAGTCGCGAGATAATGGCGTCGTCAGGCCATCCGACTTTAAGGTTGTTACCAAGCGCGCACCGTCCGAGCAGGAGTTGGCCGATCTTGCATTCGCTTTCAAGGTCGCAAAGCACGTCAAGTCGAATGCTATCGTTTATGCTAAGGGGGGCGCGACAGTAGGTATTGGTGCGGGCCAGATGAGCCGCATCGACTCAACGCGTATTGCCGCCTCCAAGGCGGCTAACGCCGCTGAAGCGATGGGAGTGAGCGAGCCACTGACAATAGGTTCGGTTGTCGCCTCTGATGCCTTCTTTCCCTTCGCGGACGGCTTATTGGCGGCTGCCGAGGCTGGTGCCACGGCGGTCATTCAGCCGGGCGGTTCCATGCGCGATGATGAGGTGATCCAGGCGGCCGATGACAAGGGCCTTGCCATGGTCTTCACCGGTATGCGCCATTTTCGGCACTAGGTGATGGCGATCAAGGCAGAGGTTCGCTTGCGTCCCGCCCGCCGGTCGGACTGGGACCTAATACGCGGCTGGCTTGTGCGCGAAGACATCCAGGAGTGGTGGGGGCCGGCTTCGGCGACAGAGACCGAGGTCAACATGGCGTTGGGCTCTGAGCACGGCCTTTGCCGCATTATCGAGGCGGGCGGCGAGCCGGTCGGCTACGCCCACGCTGTCGACGCCACCATCTGGGGCGACGACCTACCCCAAGATCTCGCGCCCGGTACGTGGGACCTCGATCTGTTCATTGCCTCCGAAGAGCATCGGGGCCAAGGCGTCGGTCAGATAGCATTATCTCTCCTGAAGGAGGAAGTCTTCGCGACCACGCTGGCCGTCGCCGTTTGTGTGTTCCCTTCTATCCGCAACGAGCGCGCGGTACGCGCTTATGAAAAGGCTGGCTTTCAGTGGAAGCGTATCTGGAATGACCCCTACATGGGGCCATCTTGGTTCATGGTCGCCGAGCGTCCGCAGGGTTAAGGCCGCTACAGTCTCTTTGCTAACAGCACCCAGACTTGACCGTCGTTCTTCCAGCCTTCCTTGACCATTGGCCGTGTGGCGCTTTGGCTGTATCCACAGCGCTCGTAGAGGCGCCGCGCGCCCGTGTTGGCGTCGGACACAATGACACTCAGCCCGGATTTGCCGAGCGACTGCGCCGTCGTGTCCGCTAGGTCGAGGAGCTGCGTACCAATTCCCTGCCCGCGAAACTGCGGGCGAACGGCCAGCACGTTCACGTACCACGTGCCCGGCACGAGATTCTCCAGCTCCTGCAAGGGCACGAACATGGCCGGCATGTCGCTGGCGATCGGTTCTGGATCGTCGGGGATCTCATAGCCGATGAGACAGCCAGCACATTGCCCGTCGCGCTCAATGATCGCCGCGTTGCGATAGGAAAAGCTGCCGTCCTCGCGCGCGGCGCGGCTGAGCCCGACATCCCATGGGTCCTGGCCAGGTTCGGCCAGCGTGCCCCACAGATAGTAAGGCAGGCCTTCGCCAGCATAATTGACGAGTTCGGCGAGCCCCGGCGCATCTTGGATGGTCGCGGGCCTGAACGGCGGCTCGAGCTTTGTCATCTGGCCATGTTCCGGAGGCCGAACGGTTTGAGTGCGAGCCGGGGTTACTCGCTGGATTTTGGTGCATCTGAATCCGGCGCAGGCGGCGCGTCGGCTGGCTCGTTAGCCTCGCCTTGCTGCTCCGTGACCTCCTTGGCCTTTTCAAGGATTTCGCTGGTCGCCTGCTTAACCTTGTCTAAGACATCTCTTGCTGCCTTCGCGGCTTTGTCGAGGATTGTGGTGGACTCGGAAGCCTTGTCTAACGCCTCTTCGCTGGTTTCCTTTCCGGTCTCAATCGCCGCACTGGTATGCTTTTTGGCCTTTTCGATTGCGTCGATGATTGCGTTTTTGGCCTTCTCAATCGCCTCGTTGGTGGCGTCCTTGGCCTTGTCGATGGCCTCTTCGGCAGAGTGCTCCTCTTCTTGACTTGCGGTGCTGGGCGAGCTTTCGATCGCCGGTTTGTCAGCGGGCTCTTCTTGCGCGAGTGACGGCAGAGCTATGAATGCAATCACAGCAGCTACAAGGATCGTAATCGGTTTCATGTGGGGTCCTAACTCTCAAATGGCCGTTTGACGCCGTATCCCCAAGTCATATCGTAGTGCCGGGCTTCAGCTGCAAGCGTGTCACTAAGTCCTGGCAACTCACACCTCTGTGTCAGCGTACCGGTACACGTCGATGGTATCAGTGGTAAGTCAGCTCCTCAATGCGGGAACAATTGCCGGCAGAAAGCGTCAAAGACCCAAGCGGCGGGTGCGCACAGAGAGCAACGTCCAATACGGCAACCATGAACAAGGACTCATCTCCGTGAGTGATCCGCCAAAGAGCTACTCGCGGTGTCGCCACGTCTCAGAGCTTATGACTTCTCCTAGGTGAGCGCACGGGGAGCATCAGGATCATACCGGTGACGAGAAACAGGGCGATTGCCGAAATGCCAAGCCGCTGGCTGTTCGTCACATCAGTCACGGTCGCGACCAGGAAAGGCGCGAGGAACGCCGTGACCTTGCCCGAAAAGGCAAAGAGGCCAAAAAACTGCGTGATCTTTTCCGCGGGCGCGAGCCGTGCCAACAGCGAACGGCTTGAGGCCTGGACCGGCGCCGACACGATGCCGACGATAATGGCAAAGCCTAAGAAGACTTGTTCGCCGATGGAGGAGAATGGTGTGGAGTTCGCCGCTTTTGGGGCGACCTCGACGAAATAGAATATGTGCGTGGGATCGACCGACAGAATTCCTAACGAGGCAACGAAAAGTAAGAAGAGCGCTCCTAAAATGACAGCCTTGGAACTAAACCGGTCATCGAGTACGCCGCCGATCAGGGCGCCGATTGCGCCGACCAGTGTCAGCACAATGCCGAAGATGCCAAGCGACAGTGCGCCCCAGCCAAATACCGCCGCGCCATAAATTCCGCCGAACACGAAGATAGCCGTGAGCCCGTCTGTGTAGATCATGCGCGCGATAAGAAAGAGCAGCATGTCGCGATGGCCCGGCAGCGAGCGGATCGTATCCCAAAGTTCCGCCGTTGCAGACCTGCCGTCGTGCGGTCTTGATTGCTTGATGTCGGGCACGAATAGAAAAAATGGGATCATGAAAATGAGAAACCAGACCGCCGCGAACGGGCCCACCAACCGATCACCTTCGCGTGCGCCCAGATCGAGTGCCATCGGAGGCTCAAGTCCCAGCAGGGTCTCGCCCGTATCCGGGCTGGGTACGATCAGGCCTGCCATGATCACAAGGCTTACCAAGCCCCCGATGTAGCCGCAGGCCCAGCCCTGGCCCGACAGCCGGCCCAGTTCGTTTGGCGGTACCAATCCCGGCATGATGGCGTTTGTGAATACTGCGGTGTACTCGGCAGCCGCTGTAGCGCACACGAAGGCAAAGAGCACAAGGTAGATCGTTTGCAGGGATGCGGCCGGGATTGCCAGCCACAGCGTGGCCATGGCGGCAGCCAGGATCACAGCAAAAAACGCAATCCACGGCTTGCGCTGCCCCCGCCCATCGGCGAATGCGCCGAGGAAGGGGCTGCCCGCAGCAATCAGCAGACCTGCAATCGCGGCGGCATAGCCCCACATCGCTTGCCCGCGCACGCCGTCGCCGACAACTGTGTTCGCAAAGTAAGGCGCGAATAGAAACGTTAGTATCAGCGTGTAGTAGGGCTGTACGGCCCAGTCGAACCCCATCCACGCGATGCGTGCGCGCAGCGGTGCCCGCTTCACGGGTTCGGCATTTGAAGCAGGCGCAGAAATATCCAAGTCGACAACCCCGTCTTAAGCCCTCGTGTGCGCCCCCTATAGCACGAAATGCAAGAGCGGCCCTGCATGCGTTCGGTGGCGTTGGCGCAAACGATTCAAATGGCTGGAAAGTTCATACTGTTTGCGTGCGCCCCCGGACGCGCGCCCTGACTTGGCACTTTGCTCCTTCGGCGGAATATCGTTGATGTCACGCCGGCTGGTCAATCACCGGAACTGGCAGAAAAGCTGATTATCAGCACGCGCGCTAAGTGCGGTACTCACGTGTCTACCGTGAACAACGATCGCCGCCGGTGTTGGCATGTCCTTGGACTCGCGGGACTTTGCGCCAGAGCCTGTTGTCGCGTTGGTGTCACAATCACGTTCGCCTCAGCGCTACCCGCACGCGAATTGTTCTGGGTTGGCCGCCCTTTCGTTGCAAGTTGTTCGTAACGTTGCCATATTCCCGCGGCACTACAGGGGCGCGGTGGCCACCTAATGCGCCATTAGCCATGAGCGATCATGGCGGGGGAAGCTAGTTTGATGCGCAATTCTATAGCGATGATGAATACCAAGGGCGGCGTCGGTAAGTCGACCCTCGTTATGGCCGTTGCAGAAACGATGTCGGCTCATCACGGCAAGAACGTGCTGGTTATCGACAGCGACGCTCAATCGAGTGTCTCCAGCATGCTAATGACGGTCTCCAGCCTTTACAAGCTGCAGAGCGAAGCGGCGACGATTGTCGATTATCTGCACGGCACGGTGCTCAAGGGCGAGGCCAT
Organism: uncultured Hyphomicrobium sp.; assembly: GCA_964405975.1. Classification (GTDB taxonomy): domain Bacteria; phylum Pseudomonadota; class Alphaproteobacteria; order Rhizobiales; family Hyphomicrobiaceae; genus Hyphomicrobium_A. Next base: position 89,274 of record CAYOPW010000002.1, on the reverse strand, counting down.
CGAGTGGCCGAGTTTCATCGTGCGTAACGTCTCCGATGTGGATGAGTCGCGCACGGTGTTCCTGTTGCCGAGCGACATGCAGCTCACCTTGTTTGAGCGAGAGGTATCTAAGGAAAGTATGCATCCACGTCTGCGCTCAGTCATCGCCGCGCTGTTGAGCGAGGTCCGCAAGATCTTTGATATCGTGCTGATCGACTGCCCGCCCGGCCTATCAGTCCTTACCGAAAGTTGGCTGCGCGAGGCCGATTTCCATATCTCGCCGACAAAGGCCGACTATGTATCGGTATGCGGTTTGGAAGTCTTCCGCCGTTTCAAGTCATTGAACCCCGAAATGGGGTTTGCTGAGAACCTCGGCGTCATCGTCAATATGAAAGAAGCAAACTCAGCGTCTGATGAGGAATATCATCGCTGGCTTGCCGACAATCCGGCAAACCGCTGTTTCACTCATCCTATTCCGCGACTCAATGTGCTTCAGGACGCCGCTCGTTTCCAGCCCGAGCAGCGCAGCTATCTCGCCAAGTATCCAGGGCAGATTGGCACGGCGGTGCGGATGCTCACCGAGGAAATCCTCGCGCGGCTGGTTGATTCAGCCAAAGGCAAAGATCTGGTTGCTGCCGAAAACGCCTCGGCCGCTTCGACCGCAGCCTAGGCAGCGCGTTGCGCTCTAGTGCCATTCGAGCGGGTGCCGGGGCGCGCCATGGTTCAATTCAGTCTTAGAATCGCCGGCTGAGGAATTGGAGCGGGCGATGAGATTCGAACTCACGACCCTCACGTTGGCAACGTGATGCTCTACCCCTGAGCTACGCCCGCATCCATGGGGTAACAGCGCCTAATATAGGCGGCGCGGTCACGCCTTATGGCGCAACTGTTCTGCCATTGCAAGCGAGGAAGCGCGCTCACTCGCAAAGTCGCCGCATCCGGGACGCCGCCGCCCCCAGAAGGTCCGGTCAGCTCTTCTCGCCGGTCCCGGCTTTGATGTAGCTCTTAAGCGAGCAGTTCGAAAAGCCGGCGTCCGAGAAGGTCGATTTGACCTCTTTGAGCGCCTTGCTTTTTGAGCTGGCAACGCCGACCGCGCAGCCTTTATTCGGCCTGGTGCAGCACATAATGGCAAAATAGTTGTTCATGCCGTTGGTGCTAGCAGGGCGTGAGGCACACGTATCGGAGACGTGCTTGCAGGCATCGAGGGCGAGCCGCTTTGCTTGATTCTGAGATGTCGCCCACACAACCGTAGACGAGTTCTCGTGATTTGGGACGATCGCCGCCCATCGGTCCTGCGCGAAGGCAGAGCCCGTCAATATGGGCAGACCCAATGCCATCGCGGCGGCGAGCAGCAAGGTCTTTCCAGGCATCTTCTCTCCTATTCTCATATCTCTTCAATGCTACCGCTGCAGCCGTTTGTCTTCAAGCGCAGTAACCTAGGTTACGCTCGCGGCCATGCTTGAACGTCGTCGTCCCAATGCCGTGGTTACTTGGCGTCATCGTGGCGACCGGTTAGGTATGTCACGGTCATCGTTAAGAAGTTGCTGTTGAGCGCTCAAGCATGCCATGCCTGCAACCCGCCAGGACTTATTCACACGTCTTTCCCAGCTCGGCATCGAGACACGTACAATTGAGCATGAGCCGCTGTTCACGGTCGCCGAAAGCAGCAGGCTTGAGCGCGAGCTTCCCGGCGCCCATACAAAAAATCTTTTTCTCAAGGATGATGGAGGCGAACTCTTCCTTATCGTCGCGCGCACCGAGACCCGCGTCGATCTCAAGGCACTCGCTAAAACGTTGAGCGCCGGTCGCTTTAGCTTCGGCAAGCCGGAGCTAATGATGCAGGTGCTCGGCGTGGAGCCGGGCTCTGTCACGGCGTTTGCCGTGATCAACGATCCAGAGCGGCGGGTGCGGGTCGTTATCGACGCAGACTTGCTGCCGTTCGACAGTATCAACTGTCATCCGCTGGTAAATACCGCCACCACGAACATTGCGCGTGATGACCTTTTGCGGTTCATTCGCTCGTGCGGTCATGAGCCGAGGATTGCTATGCTCGGCGGGGGCAAGATTGAACGCGAGGAACCTTGAGGCCCGCTCCACACCCAGGTTTGAGACGTCGGCGTCGCGGCTCTCTTGCAGTTTGCCCTCGCCGTTACAATTTGACGGGTCTAAGCCCAAAACAATGGCGCCGAGCGCTTATGCCAGGTTCAAATCAATTGAGCCCCGGTTGCGGCTTTGGCAGGGTTGACCCGCCGCGTTAAACTAGGTCAAAACGACCGGGAGACTAGGAAGATGGATTTTGGGGCGCTTAAGGGGGCAGCGGACGTTGAGCTTATTAAGAGCTCGACCACGTCGAGTTTCGCCAAAGATGTGATCGAGGCCTCCAGCGACGTTCCCGTGCTCGTGGATTTCTGGGCGGCATGGTGCTCTCCTTGCAAGCAGCTCACTCCGCTGCTGGAGAAGGTTGTCAGAAGCTACGGCGGCAAAGTTCGCCTGGTGAAGATCAATGTTGATGAGCACCCGGCTATTTCGGGACAGTTGCGAGTCCAATCTTTGCCTACTGTCTATGCCTTCCGCGAGGGACGTCCGCTCGATGGCTTTATGGGCGTCCAACCCGAGAGCGCGATCCGAGCATTTGTCGATCGCATACTGGGTGAGGACGCCGAAGAGGATCTGGCAAGCGTGCTTGCCCATGGTGAGGAAGCGCTGGAGCAGGGCGACGTGCAGACCGCGGCGGGTGTGTTCGCAGCAGCATTGCAGCAAGATCAGCACAATCCCGCAGCGCTCGCCGGTCTCGCTCGCTGTTACCTTCATACAGGTGACGCGGAGCGCGCCGAGCAAATGATTGCGCTCGTTCCACCCGATGCGCAGAATGCCGCCGCTGTCAAAGGCGTCAAGGCGGCGCTTGATCTGGCACGTAAGGCCGGACAGGATGACAATAGAGCTGAGCTTGAATCTCGCATCAATTCGAACCCCGCCGACCACCAGGCCCGATATGATCTGGCCGTTGCGCTTGCTGCGCGCAACCAGAAGGCTGAAGCCGTGGGGCATCTGCTCGATCTGGTGCGCCGCGACCGCGAATGGAACGATCAGGCAGCGCGCAAGCAGCTCGTTGAGCTTTTCGATGCGTGGGGCCCCAAGGACCCAGCAACTATCGACGGGCGGCGCCGTTTGTCGTCGCTGTTGTTTTCCTAAAGGGTAGCCGTACCTGGAAGGATGAGATTTCTGTGTCACCGATTGACCGCTACCGGCGCCCAGCGGACCTTTCGCCCCGCATCCCTTTGTTTCCGTTGCGTGGCGCGATCCTGCTGCCGCGCGCGACCTTGCCGCTCAATGTCTTCGAGCCGCGGTACTTGCAGATGCTCGACGACGCCATGGCGGGAGACCGACTCATAGGAATCGTTCAGCCGGCGACCGGTGAGGGTAGCGAGGATGAGGAAAGCCCGCTTGGCCAGTCAATAAGCCTGCGAGGCGTAGGTTGCGTCGGGAGGGTGACGACATATCAGGAAGTCGAGGACGGGCGGCTCGTCATAACGCTAACGGGTGTTGCACGCTACGACGTCATCGACGACGTTGCCAGTGACAAGCCCTATCGCGTCGCTAACGTTAGTTACGATCGCTTCGCCACCGACTTAAACGAAGGCCTCGGCGAGGAGCAGGTCGATCGAGCCAATCTGCTGCGCGTTTTGCGCTCCTATCTCGATGCTAATAAACTGGAAGCGGATTGGGGAGCGATACAGCGTGCCTCCAGCGAGTTCCTCATCAACGCGCTATGCGTTATGTGTCCATATGGTCCTGAGGAAAAGCAGGCGTTGCTCGAGGCGGAAGATTTGAAAAGTCGTGCCGACGTTCTTGTTGCACTTGCCGAGATGGAGCTCGCCTCTTCAAGCGGCAGCGGTGGGACGCTGCAATAGGGCGGCTAGGAGGACCTCATGACTGACCAGGCCGGGAAGGATCCGCTAGGCGAACAAGTCGACCCTAGGTTGCTTGAGGTCCTTGTATGCCCGCTCACAAAGGCAACGCTGCAATACGACGCTAAGGCCCAGGAACTGATCAGCCGCCCCGCCGGACTGGCCTATCCTATTCGCAACGGCGTTCCGCACATGGTTATCGAAGCTGCCCGCGAAATCGACGACAATTCTCGCACTACAGACAATTCGTAAGCGTATAAAACGCATTAACTTTGCTGCTTCAGGATTTGGAAAGCCCACTGGGTTTTTTGCGGCAACTTAGGATCGCTGACGTTGTACGTTGCGGCCAACGTCGGCGAACAATTCTCCAGTTCGGCGATTACCTGAGTATGGCGCGGCGTTTGACGTCAAGGACGCGGTGCGCCAGTTGCGAAATGTCGCGGAAATGCAGATCATTGAAAGCTGGCCACGTTTACGAGACCGGATCATGCGACGTGCATGGTCTGCGGGATCGATCTCGCTGTGCTTTGCTGCGATAGGTGCCGTCGCTGCCCTACTAATTGCGCTAACATCGGTGCCGATGCCGTTCGGCGCTTTCCATGCCTTTGCTATTCTTGGCGTCGCTCTAGCGCTTCTGTCCGTTCATCTTGCGCTGACGCGAGCAAGCAATGCCGCCGCGGGTCATGCGTCGAGAATTAGCGAGGTCGGTGATCGTCTCTCTCATCGCATTGAGCATCTGCAAGATCTGCATTGGCAGCTGAACGAGCATGAGGCACGCTATCGCGCCTTGCTCGATGCGCAAGACGACATGATTTTGCGCCGTGACAGCGCCGGCCATCTCACATTCGCTAACAGAGCGTTCATGAAAATGTTCGCCGTCACGCCCGAGACCGTGCTCGGCAAACCGTTCCGGTTGCGGGTGCGCGAAGGCGGTGGCAACGCGCCGCTCTGCGCAATGGGCACCCTGCGCCATCAGCGCTTCACACAACTTGTCGAGACGGCGATCGGTCCACGCTGGATAGAATGGGAAGAGCAACTCGTTCCCGCCGCAGACGGCTCCAATTTTGAGGTGCAGAGTATCGGCCGCGATGTCACCGAGCAGCGCCAAACCCAGGCGCAGCTTGCACAGGCCTGCGATCAGGCCGAAGCAGCTAATCGGGCTAAGTCGCGCTTCTTGGCAGCCATGAGCCATGAGATCCGCACGCCCATGAACGGAATTCTTGGCATGGCTAGTCTTCTGTTGGAGACGAAGCAAACGGAAGAACAAAAAACTTTTGCCCAAGCAATTGACCAGTCGACGCGAACCCTGCTCGCGCTCATTGACGAGATTCTTGACTTTTCCAAGATTGAGGCCGGCAAAATCGAACTCAATGAAGCGCCGTTCGAACTTGAAACGTGCATTCAAGGTGCGGTCGAACTTTTGGCGCCGCGTGCCCACGAGAAAGGCCTGGAGATCGCGTGGTCTGTCGACCCGAAGCTTCCAAGACTTGTCAGTGGGGACGAGGTACGAGTCCGGCAAATCTTGCTTAATTTGCTGTCCAACGCGGTGAAGTTCACGGACGTTGGTGGGGTCTGCGTGAGCGTAACCGGCACTGATAGTTATACTTCGCAATCCTCGAGCAAACTTGGCATCGAGATAGCCGTGGAGGACACCGGAATTGGCCTATCGCAGGAGGATATGAAAGGTCTGTTTGCGGAATTCGAGCAGGCCGACGCCGCGGTTCAGCGGCGCGATGGTGGAACCGGCCTCGGTTTGGCAATCTCCAAGCAGCTAGCGCGGGTCATGGGCGGCGGCATTCGCGTCGTCAGCGTACCTGGCAAGGGCTCAACGTTTACTGTCGAACTTGACTTGAAACGGGTCACGGCGATCGCCGGAGAAGAGGAGAGCAGCGCGGTTGCCGCATCCTGTCGCGTCCTTCTCGCGTTCGACCGTCCGCTGGAGCGTCGCACGCTTGCTCATGCACTGTCTTCGGCTGGCGTCTCAGCAGAAGAGGTCCAGTTTGCAATGGCCGCGTCTGCGCTCCGATCAGGGGCACGAAATGCTGAGCAGTTTGATCGCATCGTCGTCGATGGCGCTGTCGGGCCGGCTGCAGCCGGCGAGCTGCTAACGTTGGCACGGAGCCTCAACTCCAATGCCAAGGTGCAGGGCATCGTGCTGGTCAATGTACTGTCGCGCGCAAGTCTTTGTGAATTCCGGGCTTCGGGCTTTGAGGCGTACCTGGTGCGTCCCGTGCGTCCCGCGTCCATGATGATGCAACTGGGGATACACAGGCCGCAGACGGAAATGCGGCCCCCAGCCGCCAGCAAGTCTGCCGATCGGAGCTCGACCCCATCGATGCGCGCGCCAAGCAAGGTTCGCCGCCGCTTGTTGCTTGCCGAGGACAACGAGATCAATTCTCTACTCGCCAAGAAGGTCTTAGAGAAATGCGGTTGTGATTATGTCGCCGTGACCAATGGCGCCGAGGCGGTGTCGGCGGTACGTGATACACTTGATGGGAAGAATTTGCCGTTCGAACTGGTTCTCATGGACATTTTTATGCCGCAGGTCGACGGCATTGAAGCGGCGCGTGCCATTAAGACGCTATATGCTGAATTACCGGAGGGGGAGGGCCGCGCACCCCCAATCGTCGCGTTGACGGCAAACGCGTTTGCTGAGGACAAGAAGCGCTATCTCGAAGCCGGGATGGACGATTATCTTGCAAAGCCGTTTGATAAGGCCGGCCTCGAAGCCGTTCTGAAGCGATGGTTCGGGCAAACTCTGGGCGACGCTGCGGCCTAGGGACATGGCTTGCATAGCTGCGGAAGCCATCTAAAGTTTGTCATGGAATCGTGATATGCGCCGGTAGCTATAGGGAAAATACCCGACTTTTTGCGTCGCCGCGCTCGGGATTGCGCGGCAGTATAGTATCCAGGGGATCGGGTAGGGCCACCCAAATTTTCTGGTGGCGCATAAGGGAGACCGAGCATGAGATCCACGGCGCGGCGCATGGCCAGCCGATTTGCGAATAGCCCGAAATGGCAGGCGGTGCCGCGTGGTCTCTTGGCACTCAGGTCTATAAAGGACAGTGGCAGCGCTCGTGCGTTCATGCGCTGGACTCCGGAGAAGGTCTACGGCCGCGTCGGTGACCTGGAGGTTAAGCTTGCGCGAACCCGGCGCGCTCTCAAGCACGCGCAGCGTCTTCGGTATAAGGTTTTTTACGAGGAGATGTCGGCCGTCCCCAGCGTGAGGGCGGAGATGCTCCGTCGCGACGAGGATCCTTACGACGCGATTTGCGATCACCTTCTTGTCGTGGACGCGGCCGCTCAGCCAAGTGCAGAGGGGTGGGGTGGTTTGAGACGGCAGAAGGTCGTCGGCACCTACCGCGTGCTGCGCCAAGAGATCGCTGAACGCAGCCTGGGTTTTTATACACAGAGCGAATACGACATCGCGCCGCTCATCGCAGCCAGGTCGCCGCACTATCGCTTTATGGAACTCGGTCGCTCATGTGTGCTTGAGCCGTATCGCAACAAGCGCACGGTTGAGCTGCTGTGGCACGGCCTGTGGACGTACGTGCGCGAGCACAAGGTCGACGTGATGATAGGCTGCGCGAGTTTTCCAGGCACCGATCCCGATCAGCACGCCATGGCATTGAGCTTCTTGCATCACAATGCGCTTGCGCCGCCGGAATGGCGCTGCCGCGCCCATGACCACCTTTATGTCCCGATGGACAGGTTGCCGCGCGAAGAGGTCAACGCCAAGGCGGCGCTTAAGGCGGTACCTCCGCTGATTAAGGGCTACCTCAGACTGGGCGCCTTCATTGGCGATGGCGCGGTCATCGATCACCAATTCGGCACCACTGATGTGCTGATTATCCTTCCCGTGGAGAAGATTGACCCGCGCTACTTTGAACATTTCGGTGCACCCAACGAGGTCAAGAGCCGTATCGCGATCAACGCCTAACACCTAACACCGGGGCAGATTGGGTCCGTCTCACACGTCCAAATTCCATTGCTAGTTTGTCCGACAGAACAGGTAGGCGTGACGTCGCGTCAATCTATGGCTTTGCACGCGTCGGGCACTCGGTTCGACGCATAACGATGAAATGTCAGAATTGAACGTGAAGTCATAGTAAAAGGGTCCGATCTGCCTGAACGTAAGCTCACCGCTGATAGAGATTGGAGGCGCGCATGGCCGATCAACAATCTGAGCCCAGCCAAGGGACGGCTAAGAAAGCCGCAACGGAGCCACCAGTCCCTGACACCGATCTGACGAAAGGCTTATCTTCTGACGCCGCCGCCAAACGGCTGGTTCAATACGGCCCCAATGCCATCGAAGAGAAGAAGACGACGCTTCTTCAGCGGGTCATTCGCTACTTCTGGGGTCCTATCCCTTGGATGATCGAGGCGGCTGCGATCCTCTCTCTGATCGTGCGCGACTGGACGGACTTTGCCATCATCTCGGCGATGCTACTGGTCAACGCGGGCGTTTCCTACTGGCAGGAAAGCAAGGCGGAAGACGCTATCAAGGTGCTCCAAAAACAACTTGCGCCCGTCGCGCGCGTTTTGCGCAATGGCATTTGGAGCACGATGCCTGCCCGCGATCTCGTGCCCGGCGATGTCATCGCGCTGAAAATTGGTGACGTCATCCCAGCCGACGTCAAGCTTGTTAGCGGCGACTATTTGAGCGCCGATCAGTCGGCACTGACGGGCGAGTCCCTTCCCGTCGATAAGAATATAGGCGACGACGCCTACTCCGGCTCAATCGTCAAGCTCGGTGTTATGAACGGCATCGTTACAGCGACCGGTTTGAGGACGTACTTCGGACGCACCGCCGAGCTGGTTCAGTCTGCTGAGACGCACTCGCATTTCCAACGCGCCGTCTTACGCATCGGCAACTTTCTCATCATCGCAACAATCGCGCTGATCATACTCATTCTCGTCGTGTCTCTGTTTCGCGAAGAACCCTTTCTCGAAACGCTCCAGTTTTGCCTCATCCTGACCGTTGCGGCCATTCCAGTGGCACTGCCGGCCGTCTTGTCCGTTACAATGGCCATCGGGGCTGAGCGCATCGCGCGCATGAAGGCAGTTGTCTCACGTCTCGTTGCCATCGAAGAGCTTGCGGGCATCGACATCCTGTGCTCCGACAAGACCGGCACGCTGACGAAGAACCAGCTAACTCTTGGTGATTTGCTTCCTGCAAAAGGCGAATCGTCCGATGAGCTCCTTGAGGCGGCCGCACTGGCTTCCAACAAGGAAAACCCCGATGCAATCGACACCGCGGTCATTGAAGGCTGGAAGAAGGATGGCGGCAAAGCACTTGCCAAGCTTGCCAAGTTCACGCCTTTCGATCCAGTCAGCAAACGTACCGTGGCTGAGGTCAAGCGTGACGGCAAAATCCTGCGCTATAGCAAGGGCGCGCCGCAGGTCATTTTCGACTTGTGCAAGCTGACGGCCAACAAGCGAAAGTCCTATGAGGGCCAAGTCGACAAGCTTGGCACGGAAGGCTATCGCGCCCTTGCGGTTGCCGCCGCGGGAAGCGACGGCAAATGGCGCATTCTCGGCCTGATGCCCCTTTTCGATCCACCGCGTGATGATGCAGCGGAGACGCTTGCGACGACCCGCGAGATGGGTATCGACGTCAAGATGGTGACGGGCGACCATGAGGCCATTGCCAAGCAGATTGGGGCCAAGCTCGGGTTTCACGGTCAAATGCTCTCCGCCGATGCGCTCTTTGACGGTGCGAGCGACGAAGTCGTTCGCGAGCGCATCGAGAACGCGGCGGGTGTGGCGCGCGTGTTCCCCGAGCATAAATTCAAAATCGTCAAAGCGCTCCAGACCGGTGGTGGAGATCACATCGTTGGAATGACCGGCGACGGCGTCAATGACGCTCCGGCCCTGAAACAGGCCGACGTCGGCATTGCCGTGAGCGGGGCGACGGACGCTGCGCGGGCGGCTGCCGACCTTGTTCTCACCGCTCCGGGTATCGGCGTTATCACGCACGCTATCGCCGAAGCCCGGCGAATCTTTGAGCGCATGTCGAGTTACGCAACGTTTCGCATCGCGGAAACGATCCGCGTTCTACTCTTCATGACAGGGTCGATCCTTGTCTTTAATTTCTACCCGGTGACGGCCATCATGATCGTATTGTTGGCGATGCTCAATGACCTGCCGATCATGATGATCGCGTTCGACAATGCGCCAACGTCCGAGAAGCCCGTGCGCTGGGATATGCGCCGTGTCTTAACGGTTGCGACAACGCTTGGCGTTTTGGGATTGGCCGCGACATTCCTGCTCTTTTGGTACGCGGACCGTGTGCTGCATCTGGATCGTGAACTTATCCAAACGCTTATCTTTTTGAAGCTGCTCGTGGCCGGGCATCTCACCTTGTACGTCACGCGCAATCAGAATTGGTTCTGGTCCCGGCCATGGCCAAGCTGGAAGATGTTTGCGGTGCTGGAGGCCACACAGGTTGCGGGGACTCTGTGCGCGGTCTATGGCGTGCTCGTCTATCCAATTGGCTGGACTTATGCGCTCCTCATATGGGCTTACGCCCTTGCTTGGTTGCCCATCAACAGCGCTGTGGCCATCGGTGTTCGCCGGTTGTTTGACATGGAATGGGGCTTCCACAAACGCCATTTGACGGGCATCGAGGGCCATGTGAGCGGTGCACGCGTTTAGACCGTTGTGCGCTACCGGCGAGCACCATAGGCGGCAATGGCCGCCATGTTGACGATGTCGGTGTCCTTGGCGCCGAACAGGCAGATCTGCACAGGATAGGAGAGCCCCACAAGGATCGGCCCGATGATGGTCGCCCCGCCAAGCTCTTTGAGCATCTTGGTAGAGATCGATGCGGCGTGGAACGCCGGCATAATGAGGACGTTCGCCGTGTCGCTTAAGCGGCAGAAGGGGTAGTGCACCATGAGGTCGCGGTTCAGCGCCACGTCAGCAGCCATATCGCCGTCGTATTCAAAATCGACTTGGCGGCTGTCGAGGATTTCTATGGCCTCGCGCACCTGATCCGACCGCTCGCCCCGGGGCTGGCCGAAGGTCGAATAGGCAAGCAGGGCCACCCGCGGTTCGATCCCGAAATCGCGTGCAGCAAGGGCGGCCTGTACGGCGATGTCGGCCAGCTCTTCAGAGGTGGGCATTGCGTGTACGCTGGTATCGGCAATGAGAACGGCGCGGCCGCGGCACAGTGCGAGCGTCACGCCGATCACTTCGCGGCCGGGCTTGGGATCCATCACGCGGTTCACGTCCTCATAGACGCTCGTCCAGTTGCGCGTGACGCCGGAAACCATGGCATCCGCGTAGCCATGCGCCACCATGAGAGCGCCAAAGACGTTGCGCTCGTTGGCGACGAGGCGTTGGCAATCGCGCCGCAAGTAGCCGCGGCGCTGCAGTCGCGCATATAGATAGTCCGTGAACTCGTCCATGTACCGCGATTTGCGAATGTCGATGAGTTCAAAGTCGGGCCGTAGCGTCATGCCGAGATCTTGGAATTGTTCGCGCACCGTGTTGGTTGTGCCGATTAGCACAGGCTGTCCGAAGCCCTGCGTGAAGTACGCATGCGCTGCGCGAATAACGGCGGGCTCTTCGCCCTCCGTGAAGACGACGCGTTTTGGCTCCGCGCGAACGTCACTGAAGGTGGATTGTAACCATCCGGCAATGGGATCGAGGCGCCCCTCAAGCCGTGCCGTGTAGGCCTCGATATCGACGATGGACCGCCTCGCAACGCCTGAGTCCATCGCGGCTTTCGCCACAGCGAGCGGCACGTAGCTGATAAGGCGCGGGTCGAACGGCGCGGGAATGATGTACTCGGGCCCGAATGTCGTGCGCCGTCCGTGATAGGCGGCGGCCACTTGATCGGGAACCTCGGCGCGCGCCAGCTCAGCCAGTGCCTGTGCCGCCGCGATCATCATTGGGTCGTTTATGGTGGAGGCCTGCACATCGAGCGCGCCGCGGAAGATAAAGGGAAAGCCCAGCACATTGTTGATCTGGTTGGGGTAGTCCGACCGGCCGGTGGCAATGATGGCGTCGTCGCGCACACTTGCGACTTCCTCCGGCGTGATTTCAGGGTCGGGATTGGCCATGGCGAAGATGATAGGTTTGGGCGCCATTGATTGCACCATGGCAGGCGTGACCGCACCCTTCGCCGACAAGCCGAAGAAAGCATCCGCGCCGTCAAGTGCCTGCGCCAGCGTTCGCGCCTTCGTCTTGGAGGCGTACGCCGACTTCCATTGGTTCATTCCTTCCTTGCGGCCTTGGTAGATGACCCCTTTGGTGTCGCACAGAATGACGTTGGTCTTCGGCATACCCATTGCGACGAGGAGTTGGAGGCAGGCGATCCCGGCCGCGCCAGCACCATTCACGACGAGTTTGAAGTTCTTCAAGTCGCGGCCCGTGAGTTCCAGCGCATTGATAAGCCCTGCCGCCGCGATGATCGCTGTCCCGTGCTGGTCGTCGTGGAAGACGGGAATGTCGAGAAGCTCTTTAAGCTTCTGTTCGATGATGAAGCAGTCGGGCGCCTTGATGTCCTCAAGATTGATGCCGCCGAACGACGGCGCCAAATAGCGCACACAGTTGATGAAGACATCAACATCCTCTGCATCGACCAATAGATCGATAGCGTCGATATCACCGAAGCGCTTGAAGAGCGCGCCTTTGCCCTCCATCACTGGCTTGGACGCCAGAGCACCGAGGTTGCCAAGTCCCAGAATTGCGGTGCCGTTCGAAACGACGGCGACGAGATTGCCCTTATTGGTGTAGTCGTAAGCGCTGGACGGATCCTGTGAGATGGCATGAACGGGAACGGCGACACCCGGCGAGTAAGCGAGCGAAAGATCGCGCTGCGTTGCCAGAGCCTTAGTGGGTGTGACTTCGAGCTTGCCCGGCTTGCCTTGGGAGTGGAACTGAAGGGCTTCTTGCTCAGTGAAGTGGGCTTGCGCGAATTTCGACGTTCTTCTTGTGCTCATTTGAGGTTACAGCCATCAGGTTGGGGACAGCCCAAAATAGGGCGGCAGGGCGCGCAAAACAATCGAACAACTGTTAATGATCGCCTGATGGCTCATGCGCTCTTCCCGGCGGGGCGATTGGCAGGTTTCTATCGCGCCTGCGGCTGGCTATCGTAGCTGCCCACGGGGGGAGGCGCTTAGGGATGGGGCAGAGCGGGGCGATGGGGTCCAACCGACGACGGACAAAAGGTCAGCCGGCGCGGCACGCCGCCGCACTCAAGAAGACCGCTAAGCCCGAGGCAAACCCGGGCGCGGCCGGCGGCGAGGCGACGCCGTCGATGGCGCAGTATCTGGAGATCAAGACCGCCAACCCCGATAGCTTGCTCTGGTATCGCATGGGCGATTTCTACGAGCTCTTCTTCGACGATGCAGTCGTGGCTTCCGCGGCGCTTGGCATCGTCCTGACTAAGCGCGGCAAGCATCTGGGTGAGGACATCCCCATGTGCGGGGTGCCGATCCACCGCGCCGATGAATACCTGCAGCGTCTGATTAGGCTGGGCTACAGGGTCGCCGTCGCAGAGCAGTTGGAGGACCCTGCTGAGGCAAAGAAGCGCGGTGCCAAGGCTGTAGTCCGGCGCGACGTCGTGCGCCTCGTAACACCAGGCACGTTGACAGAGGACGCCCTGCTCGATGCGAAAGCGCGCAATTACCTCACCGCTTTGTTCACTCCACCCGATGTGGGGGCCGGTTCCGTGGTCCAATCCGACGTGGCGGTGGCGCTCGCCTCACTCGACATTTCCACAGGTGAATTTGAGGTGGGTGAGGTGAGAGGCGTTGATCTTCCTGGCGAGCTCGTGCGGCTGGCGCCCAGTGAAATCGTCGTTGCCGAGGCGCTACTCGCCGACCAGGAATTGACGCGTTGGGTGGAGTTAGCCGGTGCTGCCGCCACGCCGGTTCCGTCTGCCTATTTTAATAGTCTTGCTGGGGAGGCGGCGCTCAAGGCACAGCTCAAGGTCGCCGAACTGGGCGGTTTTGGAGGTTTTACGCGGCCCGAACTTGCGGCCATCGGCGCCACGCTGAAATACGTCGATCTGACACAGATCGGTCGCAAGCCCGTGTTGCGTCCGCCGAAAAAATCAGGTTCCGGCACCACGCTGCTGATCGACGCGGCTAGTCGCGCAAGCCTGGAACTTGTGCGCTCGGTGTCAGGCGAGAAGCAGGGCAGTCTGTTTGCCGCGATCGATCGCACCGTGACCGGTCCTGGTGCGCGCGAGCTTGCAGCGCGGCTGGCAAGCCCTTTGCGCGAACCGGGACAGATCGACGGCCGGCTCGATTCCGTTGGCTTTCTGATCGAGGAGGAAGAGCTGCGCGAAAAGGCGCGGGACGCCCTGCGTTCGGCGCCCGACATTGCGCGCGCAGTATCGCGACTTGCTTTTGCACGCGGCTCACCGCGCGACCTTGCCGCGGTTCGCGACGGTCTTATGATGGCTTCGCGATGCGCTAGCTTGCTGGCTTCACAGCGCGAGGGCATGGGTTTACCGGAGGAGCTGGGGCAAATCGCGGCGCGGCTGCGTGCGGCTGGTGAGACGCTTCAAGGTGCGCTTGCCGCGGCGCTTGTTGATGATCCACCGCACTTGCGCCGCGACGGCGGGTTTGTGCGCGAAGACTATCGGCCTGAGCTCGATGAAGCGCGTCGCCTCAAAGAAGATAGCCGTGGCGTAATGGCAGCGCTCGAGGCAAAGTATATCGAGAGCACGGGCATCAAATCACTGAAGGTGAAGCACAACAATATTCTCGGGTTCTATGTCGAGGTAACGCAAAACAACGCTAAGCCGCTCTTCGAAGAACCGCTCTCCGATACCTTTCGCCATCGCCAGACAATGGCGAACGCTGTGCGGTTTTCCACGGCAGAGCTTGCCGAGATAGAGGGCCGGATAGCGGCGGCCACGCAGCGTGCGCTAAGCCTGGAACAGGATATCTTTGCCGAACTGGCCACAGCGGTGCAGCAGGAAGAGCAAGGCTTGGGCGAGGTGGCAGCCGCTCTTGCAGAGCTCGATGCAACGGCCGGTTTGGCCGAATTGGCCCGCATGGAAGGTTATGTCCGGCCCGCAATTGATGACAGCCAAGCCTTCGAGATTCGTGGCGGGCGCCACCCGGTGGTCGAGCAAGCGCTCAAGGCTTCAAAGGCGGGTCCGTTCATTGAGAACGACTGCATTTTGGGTGGCATCGAGATACCGCCAACACCCGGCTTCGACGAGAGCACGGATGCGCGCATTTGGCTCGTAACCGGCCCGAACATGGCAGGTAAATCGACCTTTCTGCGTCAGAACGCGCTCATAGTGGTACTTGCACAAATGGGCTCGTATGTTCCGGCACGCGTGGCAACCATTGGTGTCGTCGATCGTTTGTTTAGCCGCGTCGGTGCATCCGACGATTTAGCGCGCGGCCGCTCCACGTTTATGGTTGAGATGGTCGAGACGGCGGCCATCCTTAATCAAGCAACAGACCGTTCGCTCGTCATTCTTGATGAGATCGGCCGCGGAACCGCGACCTTCGACGGGCTATCCATCGCCTGGGCGACGGTTGAATTCCTCCATGACGTCTCGAAAGTGCGCGTGCTATTTGCCACCCACTACCACGAACTCACCGCGCTTGCCCGGCGGCTCGATGGTGTCGCCAACGTGACTATGGAAGTGCGGGAGTGGCACGATGAGATTGTGTTCTTGCACAAGGTGAAGCCGGGCGCCGCCGATCGCTCCTACGGCATCCAGGTCGCCAAGCTCGCCGGGTTGCCCGAAAATGTTGTCGGGCGCGCGCGTGAGGTTTTGGCTCTTCTGGAGAAAACGGAGAGCAAGAAGGGTGCGCGGGATGGTCCGCTCGACGAGCTGCCACTTTTTGCGGTAACCCGTCCGCAAGGAGCCCCAGTTGAAGATCAGGGGCCTTCACCGGTGGATGAGGCGGTCGATGCCATAAAGCCCGATGAGTTGACGCCACGAGCGGCACTGGATGCGATCTATCGGCTCAAAACGCTTCGCAACGTCAAAACCAAGCTTAAGCGTTAGTTTAAAGGTCCGGTCCATCTGACGGCCAAGCCGCATTAGATTTGGGAATATGGACAAAGCGATTCACACGGCTGCACCTTATTTCGATCCAGGAGAGCTTCGCGAGGAGCTTGCCATGATCGCACATGCGGCGGGCGATGCTACTGAAGCGCGTAGTATTATCGCCGACCGGTTGAAATCGCTTGTCGAGGAGGCGCGCAGCGCTGCGCGTGCCGGCCTTGAGGCGGATCGCGACGGTCGCCGTTGCGCCGCAGGCCTTTCACAGTTTCAAGATGAGCTTGTGCGTCTGCTTTACATGCACACCGTGAAGCATGTCTACCAGGCAACCAACCCGTCAGTCGCAGAGCGTATGGCGATCGTTGCAACTGGCGGCTATGGGCGCGGGCTTCTCGCGCCACATTCCGACATTGATCTGCTGTTTCTGCTGCCCTACAGGCAGACTCCGTGGGGCGAGAGCGTTGCGGAGTATATGCTTTACGTGCTTTGGGATCTCGGCTTCAAGGTCGGCCATGCGACGCGTACCGTTGATCAGTGCGTGAAACTCAGCATCTCCGACGTCACTATTCGAACCTCCTTGCTCGATGCCCGTCTCATTCACGGCGACAGCGAACTCTTCACTGACTTCGAAGACAGGTTTCGCAACAAGGTCGTTGCGGGTACGGCGCGAGCATTTATTGACGCAAAGATGGCCGAACGCGACGTACGCCATCGCGTCGCGGGTGAAAGCCGCTACAAGGTCGAACCCAACATAAAGGACGGCAAAGGCGGGCTTCGCGATCTGCACACGCTGCACTGGCTCTCAAGGTATCTTTACGGCCAGGACGTGGGGGCGGCCACGGTCGCGGCCGGAATATTCAAGCCGGACGAGGTCGCGACGTTTCGTCGATGCGAGAATTTCCTTTGGACGGTGAGATGCTTTTTGCACTTTCTCGCCGGGCGCCCCGAGGAAGTTTTGACGTTCGAGGTGCAGCAATGGATGGCCGACCGGCTGGGCTATAATCCTCGCGCGGGACTGCGCAGCGTCGAGCGTTTCATGAAGCACTACTTTCTCGTAGCCAAGGACGTCGGCGATCTGACGGCGATCTTGTGCGCAGCCCTCGAAATGCAGCAGCTTAAGGAGGCGCCGGGTCTTAGCCGAATCTTGGCCCCGTTGAATTGGAGGGCGAGGCGTCAGGTACGCACGCGCACCGATTTTCGCATTGACAACGACCGTTTGAACGTTGCCGACCAGAACGTGTTCAAGCGCGACCCCGTCAATCTCATCAGGCTCTTCGCTGAGGCGCGTCTTACCGATTCCTTTTTGCATCCTGATGCAATCCGCCTTCTGCGCCAGTCTCTGCGCCTTATCGACGACAAGCTTCGCGCCGATCCGGAAGCAAACCGCATTTTTCTCGAACTGTTGATCGGCGAAGGCAACCCGGAAATTACGTTACGGCGCATGAACGATGCTGGCGTGCTTGGCCGGTTCGTGCCGGAGTTTGGTCACGTCGTGGGCATGATGCAATTCAACATGTACCACCACTTTACGGTCGACGAGCATCTGGTGCGCGCGGTGGGAATGCTGACGGACATTGAGCGTGGCGGTGCTTCGAGCGAGCTGCCGCTGTCGACCGAAATCATCAAGAGCATCAAGAACCGGCGAGCCTTATACGTTGCCGCCTTTCTCCACGATATCGGCAAGGGTCAAAAGGAAGATCATTCGGTCATCGGCGCGCGAGTGGCGCGCAAGCTTGGGCCGCGCTTTGGACTAAGTGCAAGTGAGACTGAGACGGCCGCATGGCTTATCGAGCAACATCTCACCATGAGCAATTTCGCGCAGAGCCGCGAAATTACAGATCCCAAGACGATTCGAGACTTCGCGGACATTGTGCAGAGCCCGGAACGGTTGAAACTATTGTTGCTGTTGACGGTGGCGGATATTCGCGCCGTCGGCCCTGGTGTCTGGAATGGCTGGAAAGGGCAACTGCTGAGGTCGCTCTACTACGAGGTCGAGCCGGTCGTTGCCGGTGGCCATACTCAGGCAAAACGCAGCCAGCGCATTGCCGAGGCGCAGGACGAGTTGCAAAGCGTTCTGAAGGAGTGGCCGGCCGCCGAGTTCAAAGGATTCGTTGACCGCCAGTATCCAGACTATTGGTTGCGCACAGACACCAATCGCCAAGTCGAACACGCAAAGCTGTTGCAGCGTGCAGATCGCGAAGGATTGCACCTTGCCAGCGATACCAAAACCGATGCGTTCAAGGCCGTGACCGACCTGACCGTTGTTGCGCCCAATCACCCACGCCTGCTCTCGCTATTTGCAGGCGCGTGTGCGGCGGCGGGCGCCAATATTGCGAGCGCCCAAATCATAACGACGCGCGATGGGTACGCCCTCGATACCTTTTTGCTCAACCGGGGATTCCAAGACGACGAGGATGAGATACGTCGCGGGCGACGCATTGGGGGCATGATCGGTCGTCTCATGAGAGGCGAGGTTTGGCTCAAGGATCTTCTTGCCTCTCGCCGCTCTGCTGCAAGCCGCGTCATGGCGTTCACAGTTGAGCCCGAGGTGATCATCAACAATTCATTGTCGGACCAATTCACTGTCATTGAGGTTGCCGGGCGAGACCGGACGGGTCTCCTTTATGAGTTGACGGCGGCGCTATCCGATCTGTTGCTCGATATTACGTCGGCGCACATCACGACTTTCGGTGAGAAAGCCGTTGATGTGTTCTACGTGACTGACTTGATGGGTAAGAAGATCACTCACGAGCCGCGGCAGAAGGCGATCCGGGAGCGCTTGGAGTCGATTCTGGCCGGTCCTGCGGCCTAGCCCGCGCAGCGGAAGGCCTCGACAAGGACGGTCGAATCGATCCGTCCACGGTCTCAACGCGTTATGATGAGCTCAACACGCCGATCGAGTTGGTAGAGGTCTTCGAGCTCGTACTCGCTGCGCTCTACACCTTTGAACGGTTCTGATTCGCCCTTGGGTACAAGTTCCAGCTCGCCTTCAAAGCCGGAGTCCCTGAGAAAGCGTTCCACCGTCGCAAGGCGTGCGCGCGAAAGGGCCATATTAAGCTCGTCTGTTCCGCGCTCATCGGCGTGGCCTGTCAGCGAAACCTTTGGAAACTTTTTAATTTGTAGGTACTCGAGAAGAAGTGCTGCTGCCTTCTTACCGTCTTCAGTCAGGGTCGCCTCATTGAAAATGAATGTGATGGGAACCGGTATCGTTTTGCGCACCGGCGGTGCGGCATTGGTCACTGGTTCCTGCGTCGCCGTGTGGTCCGTTGCCGCTAGCGATGGAGAACTCTTGTCTGGTGATGATACCGTTGGCGAGCCGGTTGGCGGCGGCACGACGGGCGTACCGCGGATCTGAGAGACCGTAGGCGCCGCGTCGGTCACCGCGACGCTTAGTGTTGCCACATCGTTAGTTTGTGCGGGTACAGGATCTTTCGGTTCGATCGCTGTTGGCTGATGCGCAGCGGTGCGTGCGGTCTCCACCATGTTTTCTAGGTTCTTCAGCAGGTTGGTTGTGATCGAGCTGGCCTTCTGATGACCTCGTGCCTCACCCTCGCTCGCGCCATCAGCGACGGGTGCAGGCGACGTGCTTTGACCGCTCGCGATGCGCTCCTGCGCGTCTTGCCTTGATGTCGCCTCGGCAGCCTCGCGTTGCTTTTCGCTTGGCGCGTTTGATTCTGGCGCCCTTTTTGCGACGATCGCCAGTTCTGGATCATCACTGGCGAACTTGTGGTCGACGGCCATGGTCCATTCGCCCTGCTCATCGGCTTTAGCAGTTCCGATTTCGCGCCCGTCGCCCATGACGGTGACGCTGGCGTTGGGCAAAGTGCGGCCAGCAAATACGGACGTGCCCTCAGGATCTATGCGCGCGATGTCAAACTCGGCAGGCAAACCTTCGGCAGGGCCTGACTGTGCCTGCTCCTTAGTCTTGACCGCACCCGTTTTGGATTTGGATGCGGGCGCCTCAGCTGTCGGGCGTGACGTTTCTGTCGTGTTGGAGCTCAAGAATTCTCGAAGATTCAGCGGGCCAAAGAGCGACCACGCCGCTCCCCCGAGCAACATCAGCAACAAAATGAATACTGGCCAAACCAGGCGAGTCATGGGTCCAATCCCGTTTCCCAGCCCCCCGGCTAGTTTCGTATTTTCCAGCAAAACGTAGGCGCGTTCAAGCCGGTTACAAATGTTGGTGCTGGATGCCGCGAAAACAAAGACATTCTGTCTTGGCGTGAGAGCATTGTGGCTAGCACAGAAGATAGGACAAAGAGAGAGTGTGTGAAGAAGCCGCCAATATGGGCGGGCACTCTGGACGATTCCGCCCCTGCCGGCACGGCTGACGGCAGTCATTACGGTCCCACTAGGGGGCCGCGCCGCTGCCGGTTGCCAAGGAGCGTGAGCACCACGATGGGCCAAAGGTTCTTGCCCTCGCCGCAGCGCTCCGCTACCGCTCACGGCCCATGAGGCACTCATGAGGCTCTACCGCTCCTTCGCCACCGTCGGCGGCCTAACGCTGCTGAGCCGCGTCTTTGGCTTCCTGCGCGATATTCTCATTGCCGCAACGCTGGGAAGCGGGGCGGTGGCGGACGCCTTTTTTGTCGCTTTCCGGTTTCCCAACCTCTTTCGCCGTCTGTTCGCCGAGGGGGCCTTCAATGCGGCATTCGTGCCGCTGTTTGCCAAGCGCTTGGAGGGCGAAGGCCGCGAGGCGGCTCGGGCCTTTGCCGAAGAGGCGATGTCCGGGCTCATTTTCATCATTCTGGCGATAACGATTATCGCCGAACTTTTGATGCCCATTCTCATGTACGGGCTTGCACCTGGCTTCAGCGCGACGCCGGACAAGTTTGACCTCGCGGTGCTGCTCACCCGCATCACCATGCCGTACCTGCTATGCATGTCGCTCGTTGCGCTTCTTTCGGGCGTGCTGAACTCATTCGGTAAGTTCGTAGAAAGCTCCGCCGTCTCAATCGTCTTAAACCTCACCATGATGGCGGCGACGCTGATCGCCATATCGCTCGGGCTACAGAATGATCCGAAGGCGGGCATCATTCAGGCATGGGGCGTGTTCGTCGCGGGCTTATTGCAGCTCTGGCTTCTGTTTGATGGCGCGCGGCGCAACAGCATTTCGCTAAAGCTGCGCTGGCCGCGCATGACACAGGGCGTACGCCGGCTCGTTCAACTTGGCATTCCAGGCGTGATTGCGGGTGGTGTTACGCAGATCAACATTGTTATCGGAACCGTCATTGCGTCGTTGCAAAACGGTGCGGTGTCATACCTTTACTATGCAGATCGCATCTACGAACTTCCACTTGCGATCGTTGGCATAGCTATCGGCATCGTGCTGCTTCCAAGCGTGGCGCGGCACCTTCGGGCGGAAAACCACGAAGCGGTTATGGAGAGCCAGAACCGCTCGTTGGAATTCGCTATGCTGCTGACAGTACCGGCGGCCGTTGCGCTCGCGGTGGTGCCTGGCCCCATCGTTGCAGGGTTGTTTGAGCGGGGCGCATTTACCGCCGCCGATACACCGCCGACTGCCTATGCACTCGGCATCTTTGCACTCGGCTTGCCGTCATTCGTGATGATCAAGGTCTTCTCGCCAGCGTACTTCGCTCGCGAGGACACCAAGACGCCGATGCGATACGCGGTCATTAGCCTGACGGCAAATACGCTTGGTTCGATCGCATTGTTCTTTTTGTTTCGGTCCTATGGTCTGATGCCGCATCTCGGTATTGCCGTCGCCACGACTTTAGGCGGCTGGCTCAATGCGGGCCTGCTCTTCACCACACTTCTCAGGCGCGGTTACTTCCAAGTTGATGCCCGCTTGCGCCGCGCGTTGCCCCTATTTGTGCTGTCAAGCGCGGCTATGGGGTTCTTTCTTTGGTTCGTTTCGAGCGCTCTAGGGGAAACCTTTGGTGCCGCCACACCCTCGCTGCTACGTTTCGCGGCCCTTGCGGTTCTCGTGGCCTCGGGGTTAGCAGTCTACGTGCTGGCCGTGTTTGCGACCGGTGCCCTCGATATGCGCGAGCTGCGCGGCTTCCTAGGCCGCCGCGTACCGCCGGGGACCGTCTAGAGCAGCGATTGCCAGGGCTTGCGCGCGCTGCGCCCACACGCGATAACGCGCGCCGGCCGAGGAGGGAGACCCATGGCATTTCAGGAGAGAGTCTTTTCCGGCATGCAGCCCACGGGCAGCCTGCACCTCGGCAACTATCTCGGTGCCATGCTGCAGTGGATCAAGCTCCAGGAGACGCACGAGTGCATCTACTGCGTGGTGGATATGCACGCGATCACCATATGGCAGAATCCCGATGAGTTGAGATCGGCCATTCGTCAGGTGACGGCTGCCTACATCGCCTCGGGCCTCGACCCTAAACGCAGCATTCTGTTCAACCAGAGCGAAGTTTCCGAGCACGCCGAGCTTGCATGGGTCTTCAATTGCGTTGCTCGCCTCGGCTGGCTCAATCGTATGACACAATTCAAGGAGAAAGCTGGCAAGGATCGTGAGAACGCGTCCGTCGGGCTCTACGTCTATCCCAACCTAATGGCGGCTGACATTCTTGCTTACCAGGCCACGCACGTTCCAGTCGGGCACGATCAGAAGCAACACTTGGAACTGTCCCGCGACATCGCGCAGAAGTTCAATAACGACTTTGGGCCCTGGATTGAGAAGGCTGGTTACGAGGACGGCATCTTCTTTCCACAGCCAGAGCCGGTCATCACAGGACCCGCAACGCGCGTCATGAGTTTGCGTGACGGCACCAAAAAAATGTCGAAATCGGAGCCGTCCGAATTGTCGCGCATCAACCTTACGGATGATGCCGACACGGTAGCGAAGAAGATCCAAAAGGCTCGGACCGACCCTGAACCGCTTCCCTCCGAAGAAAAGGGATTAGAGGCGCGCGCCGAGGCGGAGAACCTTGTTGGCATTTACGCAGCGTTGTCAGACGAGACGAAAGCCGATGTGCTCAAGGAGTTCGGCGGCGCGCAGTTTTCCAGCTTTAAGAAGGCGCTCGCCGAGCTATGCGTAACGCGGCTTGTGCCTATCGCAGACGAAACCAAGCATCTCTTGGCCGACGAAGGTGAGATTGACCGCATTCTCGCTGATGGCGCCGCTCGCGCGCGAGCGATTGCCCGGCCCGTGATCGATAAGGTAAAGGACATTGTTGGCTTTGTTCACGCATGAGCAAGAGGGGCTGGGTCGCCAAAGCTCGTGCCGCAGCTAACCGGATCAGCTGACGGTGCCGCTCGAATACAGTTTGCGGCCATATTGTCGGCGTCATCACCTCGTGGCAGCATGGCTGCATGAATATGAAGAAGAAGCGCCGCTCATTCGAATCGGGCCACTTCCGCAAATTCCTGCTCATCGTCGACGAGAGCCAGGAGGTGGATTGCGCTCTTTACTACGCCGCGAGCCGCATCCAACGCTCGTCGGGTTCCCTCGTCATGCTCTATGTGATCGTGCCTCAGGAATTCCAGCATTGGATCAACGTGCGCCAGCAGCAGGTCGAAGAGGAAACAACAAAGGCCAAAGCGCTTTTCCGCATGTTCCGGCGCAAACTCAATCTGGCGGGTTTCGAGGACGTTGCCTCTGAGGATGTCATTCGAGAAGGCGTCAAGGGCGACGAAATCCGCAAGCTGATCGACGAGGACGAAGACATCGCCGTCCTCGTGCTCGGGGCGTCGACGGATCCGGCGGGGCCCGGACCTTTGGTAGCGTCGCTTGCGGCCGGCACTGCGGCTGGCAGCTTCCCCATCCCTGTAACGATCGTGCCCGGGACCTTGGAACTAGAGGATATTCAAGCTTTGGCGTGAACGATTTGCCGAAAGCTCTCGAAATTCTGATCGCGGCGGACTATCTTTAGAGTCATTCTAAGAAGCCCCTAGCTAAGGCTGCCCCTTCAGAGGGCATGGGCGCCCAGCCAGTATGGAGGCAATTGGCGATGTTTATTCAAACTGAGGCGACGCCCAATCCGGCAACCCTCAAGTTTATTCCGGGCAAGTCGGTGCTGAAAGAAGGCACGGCCGATTTCCGCGATAAGAGCGAAGCACTTGCTTCGCCGCTTGCAACGCGCCTGTTTAATATCAAGGGCGTGAAGGGTGTTTTCTTGGGTTCCGACTTCATCTCGGTGACGAAGGGGGATGCGGAGTGGCAGCACCTCAAGCCAATGATCCTCGGCGCCATCATGGAGCACTACGTATCGGGCACGCCTGTCGTTGCTGAGGACGGTGCCAACGATACCGTCGAAAGCACTGTCGATCCTAAGGATGAGGCGGTCGTTGCAACGATTAAGGAGCTGTTGGAGACTCGCGTTCGCCCCGCTGTCGCCCAGGATGGCGGCGACATAACGTTCTCCGGCTTTCGCGACGGCATCGTCTATCTGCATATGCGAGGCGCCTGCGCGGGCTGTCCCAGCTCGACCGCGACGCTGCGTCACGGTATCGAGAACCTCTTGCGCCACTTCTGCCCTGAAGTGCAGGAAGTTCAGGCCGTCTAGGGTTAAGCGGTATGAATTTTTGAAACCCCGCCGGCAGGGCGGGGTTTTTTGTTAGGGTGGCGGCCAGTTTTGCTGCCAACGGAGCCGCTCATGTCGAATCCGATCGATCATGCCGCCCTTCGCCAGGTATTTCTGGATGCCCGTACGCATAACAAATGGGAACCGAAGGACGTTCCCGACACCGTTTTGGAGCAACTCGTCCAACTTTTGATCATGGCGCCGACCAGTGCCAACTGTTCGCCGGCGCGGATTGCCTTCGTGAAGTCAAAGGAAGCAAAGGAGCGCCTCAAGCCGCACTTGAGTGAGGGCAATCGCGACAAGACAATGAAAGCGCCGGTATGTGCCATCATTGGCTACGATATGGAATTCTATGAGCACCTGCCGAAGCTTTTTCCGCATACGGATGCCAGGAGCTGGTTTGCCGGCAAGCCCGAGAAGATCCAAGAGACGGCCTTTCGTAACGGTACGCTGCAAGGCGGCTATCTCATTCTTGCAGCACGCGCGCTGGGACTCGACTGCGGGCCTATGTCCGGCTTCGACAACGCTGGCGTTGACAAAGCGTTCTTCGCTGGCACGAGCATAAGATCGAATTTCTTATGCAATCTCGGATACGGCGATCCCAGCGGCGTCCGGCCACGTTCGCCGCGCTTTGAATTCCATGAAATGGCAAAAGTCGTCTAACGCACAAGTGATTTGTTGGCGCGGCGATTTCGCGTGGTGAAACCCGAATGAGCTGCATATAGATTCAGTTCCATGAAGATTTTGGCTTTCGATACCTGTTTTGATGCGTGCTCTGTATGCGTTGCCCAGCATGGAGACGACGACGTGACCGAGCTCGCCGGTGTGAGCGAGCGCTTCGCAACCGGCCATGCAGAAAAGCTCATACCGTTTGTCGATGAGTCGATGAGACGCGCTGGCGTCGCTTTTGCTGATATTGATCGTATTGCCGTCACCTTCGGGCCAGGTACGTTCACAGGGACGCGAATCGGCGCTGCTGCGGCCCGTGGTCTGGCGCTGGCGACACAAATTGAGATTGTCAGCACGACGAGTCTTGCGGTAATGGCCGAGGTTGCCGCCGGCGAACTAAGACGTAGCAGGCTGGAGAGCGATCTCGCTATTGCTGTCGATGCGCGCCGCAATCAGGCTTATGTGCAGCTTTTCGGGATGGGCGGGCTAGACCCAAAGTCGCCGCCCATGTTGCTTTCCATCGATGAGGCCTCCAGACTCGGCGGCGACGGACCATTGCTTATTGCCGGATCTGGAGCGGAAATGGTTGCAGCCGTAGCAGCGCAGCGGGGAAGACAAGCTGTTTCTCACTTTGCCGAGCTGCTGCCAGAGGCAACCGCATTAGCACGTATGGCTATTGCGCTTCCGGTCATCGAAGGGGCGCTTGTCCCCCTCTATCTGCGCCCTCCTGATGCCAAACCGCAGGACGGTAAATCCATCGCGCGAGCTGAGCCATGAGTTCAACGAAAGACGCCACGCTCGATCCGAAGAACGTCAGCCTCTTGTGGGCGAGTCCTGACCGCGTCACGGAGATCGCAGCTTTACACGCGAAGCTTTTCGTTCCGCCGTGGGGCGAGAAGAGTATCGCTGCACTGATCGAGCATCCCGCCGCTGCGGCGCTTGTTGCGCAAGTAGGCGAGCCCAAAGCGATGGCTGGGTTTGTGATTGGACAGTTGGCAGCCGACGAGGCAGAGATTCTATCCATTGGCGTCGCCCCCGAGTGGCAGCGCCGCGGCCTTGCACGAACAATGATCGAAGGCTTAGCGCGCGCGGCAACGCGCGCGGACGCAAAGCGGCTCTATTTGGAAGTCGCAGAGGACAACGCGGCGGCGGCGGCCCTATATGACAACCTAGGTTTCGCCGAGGTCGGTCGCCGTAAGGACTATTATCAGACATCTGGCTCTGAGCCAGTCGACGCCGTTCTCCTTGCTCTAAAGCTCTAAGAGTGAGGGTGGTGGCACTGGTAGACGGGCTGGAAGCGCGCTCATATAACAGGCACGCCATCATAGGGTGGGCTAATTAGAGCGTCAGCTGAATCGGCCGCTTCTGCATGTCCGAAATGCGAGACAGAGTCTTGAACCGCATTGAGCTCTTGTGTGCAAAGCAGGGCTTACGGATGACCGGGCAGCGCCGGGTGATTGCGCGTGTTCTATGTGCTGCAAAGGATCACCCCGACGTCGAAGAGGTACATCGTCGCGCTAACGAGATCGATAGCCGGATTTCTCTTTCGACAGTTTACAGGACACTGAAGCTCTTTGCGGACAAGGGCATCCTAGAGCGGCACGATTTCGGTCTTGGGCGCGGGCGCTATGAGGAGGCAGCACGTGGCCACCATGATCATCTCATCGATGTCGAATCAGGCCGCGTCATCGAGTTTCGCAACGAATCGATTGAGGCGCTACAAGAGCGAATTGCGCGCGAACTCGGCTTCAGGCTGGTCGGCCATCGGCTTGAACTCTATGGTGTTCGCGCCAAGCCAATGAGGAAAAAAAAATAATCGAGCGATCGCATCTGGAGAGGCGCAATGGGAGCATTTAGGGGCGGGACAATTCTGACTGGCTTCTTTGCCTTCACCGTTCCGCTTATGGCTGTCCAGGCCGCATTTTTGCGCCTTAGCCCGCGGCTCGCACGCACCTTTCCCAATTGGTATCATCGAAACGTCTGCCGGCTGCTCGGAATACGCATTACGATTGAAGGCGACCTCGCGGCAAACAAGCCCGTCCTGGTGGTGTCCAATCACACGTCCTGGCTCGACATCCCGGTGTTATCCGCGGTCGCGCCCGTGTCGTTTGTAGCGAAGAAGGAGGTCGGCGGCTGGCCGTTTGTCTCCTCGCTCGCACGGTTGCAGCGCTCTATATTCATTGATCGCAGCCGTCGCACCGCGGTCGGACAGGCTGCCAACGAGATCCTAAGGCGGCTAGCGCAGGGTGATACCCTGATACTGTTCGCAGAAGGGACGTCAAGCGATGGGAACCGCGTATTACCTTTCATGACGTCGCTGTTCGCAGCGGCAAAGCCTTCGGGCAAAACCGGCGAGTGTGCGCCGGATGCAGTCGTGCAGACGCTCTCGCTCGTTTACACAAAGCTCCACGGCATCCCGCTTGGCCGGGCTGACCGCCCGTTTGTTGGCTGGTACGGCGACATGGAAATGCGCAGCCACGCGTGGCGCCTTTTGAAAGCTGGGCCGCTCGATGTGCACATCCGCATCGGGCAGCCGGTACCGCTGGCCGAGTTTGCCGACCGCAAACATTTGGCACGCCACAGCGAGGCGCAGGTCCGTGAAAACGTCGTGCGAATCTTGCGCGGCAAGCCAGCTCACGAGCCACTTACCATTTCAGTTCCGCTTGCAGATACTGCCGCAACGGCCGCACCGCACCCTGCAAAACGGCCACAGCAGAAGTGGGTTTGATAACCCTGCGGCATAGTATTTGCTGACCAAAGCTGGACAAACCGCTCCGACAATGCTGCCATGCAACATAAAGCTAGGCGTGTGGATGCAATGCAAGACCGGCTGCCGACAGACTCGATTGATGACGAAGGCGATGATATAGAATCGTCGCTTAAGGCCGTGCGGGAAGACGATACGGCTCAGCCTGAAGCAAAGGTGTTTATCAAGACGTTCGGCTGCCAAATGAACGTCTATGATTCTGAGCGCATGAACGAGGCGCTTGCCGCGCAAGGCTACTTGGAAACAAGTGCGATCGAGGATGCTGACCTCGTCATACTCAACACCTGCCATATCCGCGAGAAGGCGGCAGAGAAGGTCTATTCCGATCTTGGCCGCGTCCGCCAAGTGAAGGACGCGCGCAGCGCCGATGGCAGGGAAACAGTCGTGGCGGTTGCAGGCTGTGTTGCCCAGGCCGAGGGAGCGGAAATCGTCGCGCGCGCGCCGATTGTCGATCTCGTTGTAGGCCCGCAGAGCTATCACCGTCTGCCTGAGCTAATCCGTCAGGCAAAGACAAGTTCAAGGCCGGTCGTCGATACGGACTTCCCGGAAGAAGAGAAGTTCACGCGGTTACCAGAACGCGCGCCGTCTCGCGGGGTGACAGCTTTCCTTACCGTGCAGGAGGGATGCGACAAGTTTTGCACGTTTTGCGTCGTCCCTTACACGCGCGGGATGGAGTATTCGCGTTCAATCGCCGACGTTGCATCGGAAGCCCGCAAGTTGACTGCGACAGGCGTGCGCGAGATCACGCTTTTGGGTCAGAACGTCAACGCATACCACGGACAGGGACCGGACGGGCGTCCATGGTCTTTGGCGCAATTGATCCAACACCTTGCACAGATCGATGGCATTGAGCGGCTGCGCTACACCACGAGCCACCCTCGCGACATGAGCGACGATCTCATCGCAGCTCATGGCGAGGAAGAAAAGCTTATGCCTTACCTGCATCTGCCCTTCCAGGCGGGTTCCGATCGCATCCTGGCGGCGATGAACCGCAAGCACACCACAAAAGAGTACGTCAATCTCGTCGCCCGCATCCGGGCCGCACGGCCTGGAATTGCGCTGTCGACCGACATCATTGTCGGTTTCCCCGGCGAAACCGAAGCTGAATTCGAGGAGACGCTGGTGCTCGTTGGTGAGGTCGGCTTTGCGCAGGCTTATTCTTTCAAGTACAGCGCGCGGCCAGGTACGCCGGCAGGAAAGCTCGATGATCAGGTGCCCGACGCGGTAAAAACGGACCGCCTGCTCCGCTTACAGGAACTGCTTGATCGCCAGCAGTCGGCGTTTAACGCACGCTGTGTGGGCCGAACACTCCCCGTATTGTTCGAGAAGCCGGGGCGGCGACCTGGGCAGCTCGCCGGACGTTCACCTTATCTACAGGCCGTCCACGCCGAGGCGCCGCCGGAATTGATGGGCCAGATCCGGCCGGTTGAAATTTCGGGCTGTGGTACCAATAGTTTGGCAGGTGTCATACGTCCGGCCTGATCGCCCGCGTATATGTCACGCCACATTCGTTTCCGGCTGCCTCGGCCGCTTTGCCGGTACATTGTGGTAGGCTACCTGGGATCGAATTACGATTCGAAGCGGTCGAAAACTGGAGCCTCTATTGGCAGCATTTCGTGGGAGCGCCCTACCTGGCCCTGGGAGGGCCCCCAAGGCACAAGTTTCCAGCAAGCGCGTTGTGGTGCCGTTTGAGGATAACCGGCACCTGACAAAGCTCCTGGGAGAGTACGATAGCCACTTGGCGCTGATCGAGGACCGCCTCGACATCGAAGCGCACGCTCACGGCAATGTCGTCATACTGAACGGCTCAGAAGCAGCCTGCGAAATTGCGCGCGACGTGCTGGAGAAGCTCTACGCGCGAGTTTGCGAAGGGCAGCACGTCGGCGCAGGCGACTTCGACGGTCTTATCCGTCACGTGCGCGATGAGGCGGAGACGGACGCCGGGCAAGCGCAGATCGCAACACGGCGCCGCGTTATCAAAGCGCGCACGCCCACGCAAAGCACCTACATGCGTGCGCTGGAGCACGTCGATCTCGTTTTTGGTATTGGCCCGGCAGGTACCGGCAAGACCTACCTTGCCGTTGCCTACGCCGCCCATTGTCTTGAGCGCGGCTCGATTGAGCGCATCATCCTGTCGCGGCCGGCCGTCGAGGCTGGGGAGCGATTGGGTTTCTTGCCGGGTGATATGCGTGAAAAGGTCGACCCATACCTGAGACCTCTTTATGATGCCCTTTATGATGTGCTGCCGCCGGAGAAGGTGGAGCGCGGGCTTGAAACCGGTGTTATCGAAATTGCCCCTTTGGCATTCATGCGTGGGCGCACGCTGGCCAACGCTTATGTCATTCTTGACGAGGCACAGAACACGACCAGCATGCAGATGAAGATGTTTCTGACGCGGCTTGGCGAAAACTCGAAGATGGTTGTAACCGGCGATCCGAGCCAGGTTGATCTGCCCTTTGGCATGAAGTCGGGCCTCGTAGAGGCTGTCGCGCTTTTGGATGGCGTACCGGGCATCGAGGCGGTTCAGTTTACGGGCGCGGACGTTGTGCGCCGCGACCTCGTGGCCCGTATCGTCGATGCCTATGATAAGCAGAAGTAGTTCAAATTCGCGCAATGCCTTCAGCAGCATCCTCACCGAACGTCACCAGTCCTGAGAGTAGCGAGGGACGCAGCGCAACTGACACGGAGCCTCCGAGTCGTCTTTGCGTTGACGTTGTCCAAGAGTCCGGAAATTGGCAGCCAGAGGCTGGGGTTGTCGAGGCGGTGAGCGAGGCTGCGACGGCGCTGGCCGCCACGTATCAGTTTGAGCGTGATCAGCTCAAAGTTTGTGTCGCACTTTCTTGCGATGAGCATGTGGCGCGCCTTAACGAGATCTATTGCGGCAACGCCGCGCCGACGAATGTGCTTTCCTTTCCTGCCAGTGGT
This sequence comes from uncultured Hyphomicrobium sp., assembly GCA_964405975.1. Lineage (GTDB taxonomy): Bacteria > Pseudomonadota > Alphaproteobacteria > Rhizobiales > Hyphomicrobiaceae > Hyphomicrobium_A. The sequence goes on along the minus strand of CAYOPW010000002.1, from coordinate 58,539 downwards.
TCGTACCCAGAGGTCGACTTTCTCGGTGATGTTATCCTCGCTGAGGAAACGGTGACGCGCGAGGCCTCAGCACTGGGCCTCCCGTTCAAGCACCATCTGCAACATCTCGTCGTGCATGGACTTTTGCATCTGCTTGGCTTCGATCACGAGTGCGAAGAGGCCGCCGGGGCTATGGAAGCGATCGAAATTCGCACACTTGCACACCTTGGAATCCCCAACCCGTATGAGACATCTGCTTCCGCCTGCAAAACCGAACGCGCGAAAACGTCATGAGTGCTGAATTTACCAAAGAGAAGACCGACTGGCCGAGTGCCCAAAACCCTTCCCAAACTGGAGGTGTGCCGGGCTTTCTCTCCTTGTTGTTGAAGCGCATCGGCCTTCGATCTCAGACCTTGCGTGAGACCTTAGAAGCTGGCCTCAAAGAACAACCCCAAGCAGATGCTGCCTTCTCCGTCGAAGAGCGCGAGATGTTGCGCCGGTTGTTGCGGTTTGGGGTGTTGCGTGTTGAGGACATCATCGTACCGCGCGCCGATATTATTGCCATTGAGGAAAGTGAGCCCCTTTCGGAGCTTTTACGCATGTTCGGCGAAGCTGGCGTTTCACGAATTCCGCTCTTCAATGAAACGCTCGACGACCCGCGCGGCATGATCCACATCAAAGACTTGTTTCGCTGGCTGATGCGCGAAGCAACCTCACAGGGCGGGAAGGATCTGGCAAATGCGCAGCTTTCACCAAGTGGTGCGCAACACCTCGATTTCGGCCACACGGACCTTTCACGTCCCATAACGGTCGCCAGAATCCGCCGCCCGGTGCTTTATGTTCCCCCATCGATGCCAGCGACGAACCTTCTCATTCGCATGCAGTCGACTCGCATTCACATGGCCTTGGTTGTCGACGAATATGGTGGGACGGATGGGCTCGTCACAATTGAAGATCTCGTCGAGCAGATTGTTGGCGATATTGAAGACGAGCATGATGAAGCGGAGGCGGCGCACATATCAGTGGAACCTAAGTTGGGTATGGTGGCCTCCGCGCGCACGCCTATCAGGGAGCTAGAGGAGCATTTGGGACTTAAACTTCTCACGCCCGAAGAAGAGGAGGATATCGACACGCTTGGGGGGCTGATGTTTGCGCTGTTAGGCCGTGTGCCCGCGCGTGGCGAGCTGGTGCGCCACCCCAGTGGACTTGAGCTGGAAGTCTTGGAAGCTGATGCGCGCCGTTTGAAGAAGGTCAAGATTCATCAGCCAAAGCTAAGCGATGAAACGTCCGTTGCAACTTCTGGCTCGGACAAGGCGTGAGGTTGACCGTGGCGTCGTCACGTAGCGTCTCTGGCCCCAATGCTGAAATGGGTGCACAATCGTCCTCGGACCGCTTTGAGGCATTTGTTCGATCGATATCCACATTGTCGGGCTGGCGCCGCGCGGCAGTGGCCTTCGTTGCCGGGAGTCTATCGGTGCTCTCCATGGCACCGTTCTTTCTCTGGCCGGTGCTATTCATCACGCTGCCCGTCCTCGTCTGGCTCATTGATGGAGCCGGATCGCAGGCTCCAAGGCTATTGCCGCTCCGCGCGGCCATGTCTTTGCGCGATGGCGCTGCAGTAAGACGGCCTATCCTTCGCGCGGCGTCCGCAGGGTGGTGGTTCGGCTTTGGCTACTTTCTTTTTGGGCTCTTCTGGATCGGCGAAGCGTTCCTTGTCGAGGCCGATAAGTTTGCCTGGCTGCTCCCCTTCGCCGTGACACTGATGCCGGCGGGGTTAGCGTTCTTTACTGCGCTCGCATGCGCGTCCGCGCGGTTGGTGTGGCCACAAGGGGTCGCGCGCATCATCGTTCTAGCTATTGCGCTCTCGATCGCGGAATGGCTACGCGGACACGTGCTAACCGGGTTTCCCTGGAACGTTCTTGGCTATGCGCTCACTTGGCCATTGCCGTTGATGCAGTCTGCGGCGGTTCTCGGAATTTACGGGTTAACTCTTCTCGCCGTTGTCGTTTTCGCTAGTCCGCTGGTGTTAGCAGGGGATGCGCAATGCGGTACGCCGCGGCGCCGCGCAGGGCTGCGCGGGGTCGCTATCGCTATCGTTCCTCTCAGTCTTCTTTATGCGTTCGGCGTTTGGCAGCTCAGCGGTGCACCTGTGCCGATGGTCGATGGTGTACGTATCAGAATCGTGCAGGCGAGCGTGCTACAACGCGACAAGTGGGACCCGGCAAAACAAAGCGCGATTTTCGCAGATCAGTTGGCGCTCTCTCGCGAAGATCCATCGGGCCGCAGGGATGATCTTGCGGGGATCACGCATCTTATCTGGCCCGAAGCGGCGATGCCTTTCCTGCCCCTCGAGCACCCCGATGCACTTGCTGCTATTGGGGAATTGCTACCGGATGGCACGCAGCTCATATCTGGAGCCTTAAGATTGAAGCGTCGCGGTATCAGCGAGACCGGCGGTCCTCGACGCGGCTACAACAGCCTATTGGTCTTTGCCGATGATGGACGCCTTCAATCCATCTACGACAAGATTCACCTCGTGCCTTTCGGAGAGTATCTGCCCTTCCAGACAACGCTCGAGAGTATCGGGCTGGAGCAACTTACGCGCTGGCGTGGAGGCTTTTCATTCGGAACCAACCCGCGCCCCCTACTTTCGATTGCCGGGTTGCCGCCCGTGGCAGGCCTCATATGCTACGAAGTAATTTTTCCTGGAGCGGTTATTCAGGGAGACCAAAGACCAAGTCTGTTGATAAATGTGACCAACGACGGCTGGTTCGGAGATTCAACAGGGCCCCCTCAGCACTTTCACCAGTCGAGAGTGCGTGCGGTCGAGGAGGGCCTGCCACTCATACGTGCGGCGAATAACGGCGTTTCCGCTGTGGTCGATGGTCGCGGTCGTATAGTTGCATCACTTGCACTCAACGAGCGAAGCGTCATCGATAGTGGAGTACCGTCAGCGCTTGAGCCGCCGCCCTACGCTAAGTTCGGGGATTGGACTTTTGTCTCTCTTGCCCTCTTGTTCACAATGCTTGCTCTTCTGTCTGCGCGCGGAAAATGTAACTAGGGCGGGCAAACTTTGGTTTTGGGGGGGTGAGGCTGCTCGCGAAGCTCAATTTTTAGGCGCAATGCCGCGGCCGCGCCTGTCACAGGTACCGAGGATTGACGCATGTGACTTGCACAACCAGACAGTGTAATGGTCATGAGCGCTAAGAACTGGAAATAGGGCGAAGTAATCATGTCAAGAGTGAATGCGCTGGATGCGGCAGTACCTGAAGAGCGCAGCGCACGGCGCGCCAATCCCATCGATGTTCATGTGGGCAGCCGCGTTAGATTGCGGCGAATGCTTCTTGGCATGAGCCAGGAGAAGCTCGGCGAGCACCTGGGGCTGACTTTCCAGCAAATCCAGAAATACGAGAAGGGCATAAACCGGATTGGCGCAAGCCGTTTGTTTGATCTGTCACAAGTGCTGGGTGTGCCGGTTCAGTATTTCTACGAGGAACTTCCCGCGGGTGCGACGGCAACTGGTGCAGCCGGCTTCGGGGAACGTCCCTCTGAGAATTACGCAGTCGAGTTTTTGGGCAGCCGAGAAGGTCTGGAGCTCAACAAAGCTTTTGCCCGCATTGGCGATCTGCGCATTCGCCGCGCGATCGTTGAGCTAATTCGCTCGCTCGCTAGCGAGCACGAGAACTCGTAACTCAGCTGCGGCGTTCCGTCCTGGTAAAATCAGCCCAAAGGTAGGTGCTTCAAGCTCCGCCGGTCGCAAGGCGTGCGTCCTTTAGGTTGCCCAGGCCTTGACCCCGCACCCAAAGCTTGAGACAAACCGGGCGATTTCCCGCATTCTATCCAATAAAAAAGAGGGTCCCGGGTGGCACGAAAATCCTACCTGTTTACAAGCGAATCCGTTTCTGAAGGCCACCCCGATAAGGTCTGTGACCGCATCTCAGACGAGATTGTAGACCTTTTCTACCGCGAGGGCCCAAAAGCCGGAATTGATCCCTGGGCGATTCGCGCTGCCTGTGAAACGCTCGCAACAACCAACCAAGTGGTCATTGCCGGCGAAACCCGCGGACCAGAAACAGTGACCATGGAGTGGATTGCTCATGTTGCCCGCATGGCCATTCGCGATATCGGATACGAGCAGGAAGGATTTCATTGGGATAGATGCGAGGTCGACGTTCTGCTGCATCCTCAATCGGCCGACATCGCGGCGGGTGTCGATTCTGCGGGGAACAAGGAAGAGGGTGCCGGCGATCAGGGCATTATGTTTGGCTATGCCTGCACGGAAACGCCTGATCTCATGCCGGCGCCGGTCTATTATGCACACAAGATTCTGCAAAATTTGGCGAGAGCTCGCCACGCTAAGGAAGGTGGCGCAGCCAGCCTAGGCCCCGATTCCAAGAGCCAGGTGACCGTGCGGTATGAGGACGGCAAGCCCGTTGGTGCCACGCAGATCGTGATCTCGCATCAGCACATCGATGAAGACCTGCCATCAACGAAAATTCGCGAGATCGTCGAGCCATATGTGGTGAACACCTTGCCGGAGGGTTGGATAACCACCGACACAATATGGCACGTGAATCCAACGGGTAAGTTCTTCATCGGCGGACCCGATGGTGATTGCGGCCTGACCGGGCGCAAAATCATCGTCGATACATATGGCGGTGCTGCACCTCATGGCGGCGGTGCATTCTCGGGCAAAGATCCAACAAAAGTCGACCGGTCAGCCGCTTATGCCGCGCGCTACCTCGCCAAGAATGTGGTGGCGGCGGGCCTCGCTGATCGTTGCAATATCCAGCTTTCATATGCCATTGGCGTGGCACAGCCGCTGTCGATCTATGTCGATACATTTGGCACTGGCAAGGTCGAAGAGGCGAAGCTGGAGACGGCATTGAGCGAGTTCATGGATTTGTCACCTCGCGGCATTCGCGAGCATCTCGGCTTGAATAAGCCTATCTATGCGCGCACGTCCGCTTATGGGCACTTCGGTCGCAAACCGGAGTCAGATGGTGGCTTCTCGTGGGAGAAGACCGACCTTGCCGATGCGCTCAAATCTGCGGTTGCCTAGTAAGGTCGGCGCGGAGCCGCAGCGTGCGGCCGACGCTGCTGTCAAACATGTGACGCGTGAGCTTCGCACGTTCGGACGGAGGCGCGGCCGTGGCCTGAGTGCGCGCCAGCAGTTGCTTCTCAACGATGTATTGCCGCGCGTGCGCTTAGATCTGACGGATTCCGCGCCGCGGCCGCTCGCCTCGCTCTTTTCAACGCCCGTTCGCGAGGTCTGGCTAGAGGCGGGCTTTGGCGGCGGCGAGCACCTCGTCTGGCAAGCGCGCCAAAACCCTCATGTGGGATTTGTTGGTTGTGAGCCTTTCGAGGATGGGATCGTCAAGGTTTTGGGGGCGATTGAGGAATTTGCGCTCACCAACGTTCGGCTTTATGCCGATGACGCGCGACCGCTCTTGCGTTGGCTTCCCAACGCATCTCTGCAACGGGTCTTTATTCTCTTTCCCGATCCTTGGCCGAAGAAGCGCCACGTCAAACGCCGGCTGGTTGCGCGACCGCTGTTTGAACTCCTTGCCCGTGTAGTAGCGCCAGGGGGCGAACTGCGGGTTGCAACCGATATCGGCGACTATTCCCGCACAATCCTACTCAGCCTTCGGGCCCAGTCGGCGTTCGAATGGAAGGCGACAGGACCGGGCGACTGGCGTGAACGCAGGCCCGATTGGCCGCAAACGCGCTACGAGGCCAAGGCAGGGAGAGAGGGCCGGAAGTGCTATTTTTTTCGATTTTGCAGAACGACTTGTGCCTAGTCCGCCATAATTCGCTTGCCAGCAGTGTCATCATCTCGTAATAATCGGCTGCTCATGATCATCTCAACTTTCGAGAGTGGGCCCTCCGGGTCCGCTCTTTTTGTTTTGGCAAAGCTGATCGGGCACGAATAACCGGATATCTTGACGTGATACAGGCTGGCGACGACGGCGCCTTGCGGAACCGGTTCATTCACGAATCCGGCTTGGCAGCCAAGGTGGCGGCCGTGATTGAGCCGGTACTGGACAGCCGCGGTTTTCGTCTGGTGCGCGTTACGGTTACAGGCCGCGAGGGCAAGACAGTGCAAGTAATGGCCGAGCGTCCGGACGGCACGATGACGATTGATGAATGTGAAGCCGTCTCGCGGGAATTGTCGCCAATTCTGGATGTGCATGATCCAGTTGCAGGCAGCTATCGCCTTGAGGTCTCTTCGCCGGGCATTGATCGCCCACTTGTGCGCCCATCCGATTTTGAGGATTGGTCTGGCTACGAGGCAAAGATCGAACTCAGGGAGCCAATCGACGGGCGTAAGCGGTTCAGAGGCGTGTTGGAAGGGTTTGAAGGCAGCGAGATCAGGATTGAACTCGATCTAGATCAAGGCGGGCGTACCGTAATTGGCCTGCCCATCGCATTGGTCGCCGAAGCGAAACTCGTGCTTACGGACGAGTTGATCCGCGAGGCGCTACGCCGTGCGAAAAAGTATAATAAGGAAAGCGACGAGGTTGGTACCGGCGAAGCTTAAATGCGCACGGACCACGAGGAGGAAGTAGACAAATGGCAATGGCCGGCATTAGCGCTAATCGGCTGGAGCTTCTGCAAATCGCGGACGCCGTCGCGCGCGAGAAGGCAATTGATCGCAGCATCGTCATCGAGGCCATGGAGGATGCGATCCAGAAGGCAGCCAAGTCGCGCTATGGCGCTGAAAACGACATACGCTGCAAGATCGACGCAAAGACCGGCGAGGCCAACCTGACTCGCGTGCTGTCCGTCGTCGAAACAGTAGAGAATGATTCAACAGAGATCACGCTTGAGGATGCGATTGCGCGTAACGCGGAGGCAAAGGTCGGAGACTTGATTGCCGAGCCTCTGCCACCTTTAGATTTCGGTCGCGTCGCTGCTCAGAACGCCAAGCAGGTGATTGTGCAGAAGGTGCGCGAGGCGGAGCGCGAGCGTCACTACAATGAGTACAAGGACCGCATCAGCGAGATCGTGAACGGAACGGTAAAACGGGTCGAATATGGCAACGTGATTGTCGACTTGGGACGTGCCGAAGGCGTCATTCGCCGTGATGAGATGATCCCGCGCGAAAATGTACGCTACGGTGATCGTATTCGTGCCTATATCTACGATGTGCGTCGCGAACCTCGCGGGCCGCAAATCTTCCTGTCCCGTGCGCGGCCGGAGTTCATGTCAAAACTCTTCGCGCAAGAAGTGCCGGAAATCTACGATGGGGTCGTCGAGATCAAGTCGGTAGCACGCGATCCTGGTTCGCGCGCCAAGATCGCCGTGATCTCCAAGGACTCATCGATTGATCCCGTCGGTGCCTGCGTGGGCATGCGTGGTTCGCGCGTGCAGGCGGTAGTCAACGAGTTGCAGGGCGAGAAGGTTGACATCATCCAGTGGAACCCCGACGCCGCGAGCTTTATCGTCAACGCGCTCGCACCGGCTGAGGTGACCAAGGTTGTGCTCGATGAAGATTCCAATCGCATCGAGGTTGTTGTTCCCGAGAGCCAGCTTTCGCTCGCCATCGGGCGGCGCGGTCAAAACGTGCGGCTGGCCTCGCAGCTCACGGGCTGGGATATCGATATCCTGACTGAGCAGGAGGAGTCAGAGCGGCGCCAGAAGGAATTCGCAGAACGTTCGCAGATGCTTATGGAATCGCTCGACGTGGACGAGGTTATCGCCCAGCTGCTCGTGACGGAAGGCTTCGCTTCGATCGAGGAAGTTGCTTACGTCGATGTGTCGGAAATTGCGCACATTGAAGGCTTCGATGAGCACACGGCCAACGAGATTCAAACCCGTGCTCGCGAGTACTTGGAGAAACAAGAGGCCGATCGCGACGCCAAGCGGCGCGAACTTGGCGTCGCCGATGACCTTGCCAAGATTCAAGGCATCACGACCGCGATGATGGTCGTGTTTGGTGAAAATGACATCAAGACGGTCGAAGACGTTGCCGACTGCGCTACGGATGACCTGATAGGTTGGACGGAACGCAAGCGCGAAAAGGATGCAGAGCCCGTACGCCACAAGGGAATTCTTGATTCCTTCGATGTCGGGCGCAAAGAGGCCGAAGAAATGATCATGTCGGCGCGCGTGCTCGCCGGCTGGATCAAGCCGGAGGATCTGGAACCGGAGCCGGAACCAGAAGCGGAAGGTGCTGAAGGCGAGACTGCTGAGGGTGCGGCTGAAGAGGAAGCCGCGGGCGCGGAGGCCCCTCAAGCAGAAGCAGGTGAGAGCGGCGCCAGCGAAGCCGAAGGCGGAAAGTCATCCGCCGCCGAAGGCTAGCGCTGCAATGTTGACTGGATTAGGAGATCTATTTGGGCGCCGAGCAGCAGCCAGAGGACCACGAGACCGAGGTCGAGCCACAGGGTTCCCTGCGGCGCTGCATAGTGACGCGCGTCGAACGCCAGGCTGAGGACCTAATCCGCTTCGTTGCCGGTCCCGATGACGTTATCGTTCCAGACCTTGCGCGCCGGCTGCCGGGCCGCGGTGTTTGGGTGACCGCTGAGTTGGCGGCAGTCGAGACCGCGATCAAGGCCAAAGCCTTTTCCAAAGGTTTGAAGCGTCAGATCACGGCATCGCCTGACCTAGCGCAGACCGTCGACGCGTTAATCTTAAAACGTGTGCTTCAGGCCTTGTCGCTTGCCAACAAAGCCGGCCTCGTCTCCTCGGGCTTCGAAAAGGTCGAATCGCTTGTTTCGAGCGGCCGCGCGGCCGCCCTTGTACACGGCGCGGAAGCGGCGACGGGCGGGCGCCAAAAGCTCGATCGAAAGTTTACGGCGATACAAACGGATAAGGGCAAATTGGCACCGATTATTGATTGGCTGACGACCGAGCAAATGAGCTTGGCAATTGGCAGGTCAAATGTGGTACATGCTGGCCTCACAAAAGGCGGAGCCACAAAGCGGTTTCTCAGCGAGGCCGAGCGTTTGCGGCGCTATCGGTCAGGTTTAAGCACATCCTGAGTGGCTCAATGGTAGAGAAATTTGGAGTTGAACGAGAAGAGCATGTCAGAAACGAAGGACACTACCGAGAAGACTATCCGTGGGGGCACGCGCAAGCCGCTCTCCCTACAGCGGACGGTCGAATCTGGACATGTCCGGCAAAACTTCAGCCACGGCCGCTCGAAGTCGGTTGTCGTCGAAAAGCGCAGGACGCGTAAGCTTGCTGCTCCAGGTGCTGCAGAAGGACCAGAGCCTGAGGTCAATGAGGCGAAACCTGCAGCCCCTGCGCCGAAGAAAAAGCCGGTGAAAGCTGAGGCCGCCGCGACTGAGCAAGCGCGCGAGGCATCGGGAATCAGGGCGCTGTCGGAAGAGGAGCGGGGCGCACGCGCGCGTGCGCTCGCGGCCGCGAAGGTCCAAGACGACGCTGAGCAAGGAGGAAAGCAAGCTCGCGCCAAGACGACGGCGGAAGAAGGTTCTGCCGCTGCTGCCTCGCCCACCGCGAAGGCCGTGACCGCCCCTGCACCGCGTGACGAGGCCGGTGCCAAGAGTACGTCGAAGGCGCGTTCGTCTCTTAACCCTGCATTGCAGCCGCGTGAGGGTGGCAGACCGCGCGAAATTGATTTCCCAAGCGCACCACCACCACCATCACCAGCGCCATCGCGCGCAAAGCCAGATTCAGAGGCACCCAAGCGCGCGGCGCGGGCTGCCGTTGCCGTTACGCGTGAAGATGAGGAGGGCCGCGGTGGTCCGAGAGGGCGCAAGGCTGGCCCACGAACGCCGGCGCCAAAGGCCGTCAAGGCGGACGAGCGGCGCGAGCGCGTCAAGCTCACTATCAACAATGCGTTCGATGAAAAGCAGCGCGAGCGGTCATTGGCATCGCTAAAGCGTAAGCGTGAGCGCGAAAAGCTTAAGGCGATGGGAATTCCACAAACGCGCGAGAAGATCGCGCGCGAGGTGGTGATCCCCGAAGTCATCACCATTCAAGAACTCGCTAACCGTATGACCGAGCGCTCCGTCGACGTCATAAAATTCCTGATGAAGGAAGGCGAGATGCACAAGATCAACGATGTGGTCGACGCAGATACCGCCGAACTCATCGTGCAGGAATTCGGCCATACGGCAAAGCGCGTCTCCGAGGCCGACGTCGAGACCGGCTTTATTGGTGAGAGGGATGTTGAGGGTTTGTTGGAGCCGCGAGCGCCCGTCGTCACGATCATGGGACACGTCGACCACGGTAAAACGTCACTGCTCGACGCGATTCGGCAGACAAACGTCGTCTCCGGGGAGGCGGGCGGTATCACTCAGCATATCGGCGCCTATCAGGTGACGACACCTAATGGTGAGGTCGTGACATTCATCGACACGCCAGGCCACGAAGCTTTCACGGCCATGCGTGCGCGCGGTGCCAAAGTTACCGACATCGTCGTTCTTGTCGTTGCTGCTGACGACGGTGTGATGCCGCAAACGATCGAGGCTATCAATCACGCCAAGGCGGCAGAGGTTCCGCTCATCGTCGCAATCAATAAAATCGACAAGCCGCAGGCCGATCCTGATCGCGTGCGCAACGAGCTTTTGCAGCACGAGGTCATTGTCGAGAGTATGTCGGGTGAAACACTTGAGGTGCCAGTCTCAGCTCTGAAGCGGACTAACCTCGACAAGCTCTTGGAAGCAATTCATCTTCAAGCTGAGCTCCTGGATCTGAAGGCGAATCCCAATCGTTCAGCCGAAGGCATCGTGGTCGAGGCGAAGCTGGAGCGCGGCCGCGGCCCTGTCGGCACCGTGCTTGTGCAGCGCGGCACACTTCGCGTCGGCGACCTCGTCGTTGCCGGCGCGGCTTGGGGACGCGTGCGCGCGCTCATAGACGATCACGGCCGGAATACACAGGAAGCAGGCCCGTCGGTTCCCGTCGAGATTCTGGGCTTCGACGAAGCGCCTGAGGCCGGTGATCAATTCGCTGTTGTCGAAAGCGAGGCGCGGGCGAGAGAGATCACCGATTATCGTGTCCGCAAGCGGCGTGAAGCTTTGGGCGCGGGTGGCTCGGCGCGAACGCTTGAGCAAATGATGCAACAGCTGAAGGAAGCTGACCGCAAGGAATTTGATCTCGTTGTAAAGGGTGATGTGCAAGGCTCCGTGGAAGCGATTGCCGGCGCGTTGCGCAAGCTCGGTACGGACGAAGTGGAAGCCCGCATCGTTCATTCCGGAGTCGGCGGTATTACAGAATCCGACGTAGCTCTCGCTAATGCGTCCAAGGCCGTACTCTTAGGGTTTAACGTGCGGGCGAATGCCCAAGCTAAAGCAGCGGCCGATCGCGACGGTGTCGAAATTCGCTACTACAACATCATTTACGATCTCGTCGATGACGTGAAAGCAGCGATGTCGGGGCTTTTGGCGCCGACAATCCGCGAGTTGTTCCTTGGCAACGCCGAGATTCTGGAGGTGTTCAACATCTCCAAGATCGGCAAGGTTGCTGGTTGCCGCGTGACCGAAGGCAAGGTCGAGCGCGGCGCAAAGGTGCGCCTCATCCGCGACGACGTGGTGATCCACGAAGGCACGCTTTCCACCTTGAAGCGTTTCAAGGACGAAGTGCGCGAGGTGCCCGCGGGCCAAGAGTGCGGCATGGCATTCGCCAATTACGAGGACATACGCGCCGGCGACGTCATCGAGTGCTTCAACGTCGAAACAGTTACGCGGACACTGTAGTTGTTATTCACGTCTTTGGGTGTTGGGGCCGGGGCATCGACATCTCTTGAAGAGGCCGTGCGCGGTTCCATCCCGCGCCGGAGCGACAATGTCAAAACATTCCCATAAGACTGCACACCATGCCACGCCTTCGCAACGTCAGTTGCGCGCCGGCGAGCTTATTCGGCATAAGCTTGCAGAAATGTTGTCGCGTGGCGATATCCACGACGACGTATTGGTTTCGCACGTTGTCACCGTACCGGAAGTGCGCCTCTCTCCCGATTTGAAGCTTGCAACCGTCTACGTCATCCCGCTTGGCGGAACGGACACCGACGAGGTGCTGAAAGCCTTAAATCGGCACAAGAAATATATTCGCGGAGAGATCGCACACGCCGTGGACTTGAAATTTGCGCCGGACCTGCGCTTCCGCAGAGACGAGACGTTCGATGAAGCAAGTCGTATCGACGAGTTGTTATCGAACCCGCAGGTCCGCCATGACGTGGGCAAGGATTGAGGGTCAGCACCGCTATCCCATGACACGTCGCAAAAAAGGCAAACCCGTTCACGGTTGGCTGGTGCTCGACAAAGGGTCGGGCATGACGTCGACGCAAGCCGTTGGTGCCATAAAGCGCCTCTTCGATGCGCAAAAGGCAGGCCATGCCGGAACGCTAGATCCACTCGCAACTGGCATCTTACCAATCGCTTTAGGCGAGGCGACCAAGACGGTGCCGTACGCCGTTGACGGACAGAAGTCCTACCGTTTCACCGTCCGCTTCGGGACTGAAACGGACACCGACGATGCCGAAGGGCGGGTGGTACGCACCAGCGAGTCGATGCCCGCGCTACCGGCGATCGAAGCGGTGCTGCCGCAGTTTACCGGTGAGATCGAGCAAGTGCCGCCGTGCTTCTCAGCAATTAAGGTTGAGGGTGCACGCGCCTACGATCTTGCGCGTGATGGTGAAGAGGTCGCGTTGCCACCTCGCGTGGTCGTGGTCGATGACTTGCGCCTCGTCGAGATGCCGGATGCATCGACGGCGGTCTTCGAGGCCGAGTGTGGCAAGGGCACGTATGTACGCGCGTTGGCGCGCGACATTGGCCGGACGCTCGGTTGCTTCGGCCACGTGATCGCACTGAGGCGTACGCAGGTGGGGCCGTTCGTAGAAGCGGCAGCCGTTTCGCTCGCCATGCTCAAGGCGGCGGCGCAATCCGGTGAAGAGGCGCTAATAGCGCACCTGCAACCCGTCGAGGCGGCGCTTGAAGACATCCCGGCGTTGGGTGTTAGCTCTTCTGATGCCGCAAATCTCGCTAAGGGACAGGCAGTCCTCATCCGCGGGCGTGACGCGCCCGTGATGTCGGGTGCGGCGTTTGCTCACTTTAAGGGCCGCATTCTGGCGCTAGGCGAGCTGGAAAAGGGCAGCTTCCATCCCACGCGCGTGTTCAACTTTGGGAATGCGACAAGTGCGCCGCGGCACAAAGTGGGAACATGAGGCTGTGTTCATAATAGCCTTTTGCCGCGAGGAGACTTTCTGCTCGCGGCGAGGGGCGGCTCGTGTATAAGGACCGGCATTACCACTTCTTTGCGACCCTGCTGGACGACATCCCGGCTGTGGCCGCAGCAATGAGGCCAAACGCCTCGCATCACCTCCAAACAGAAAGGATACCCGATGTCGATTACTGCAGAGCGCAAGACCGCGCTCATCAAGGAGAATGCAACCAAGGCCGACGATACGGGCTCGCCCGAAGTTCAGATCGCGATCCTGACCGAGCGGATCAACCATCTGACCGAGCACTTCAAGATACATAAGAAGGACAACCACTCCCGTCGCGGCTTGCTTAAAATGGTAAGCCAGCGGCGGCAGCTGCTCGACTACGTCAAACGCAAGAACGTGCAGCGCTATCAAGGCATCATCGAAAAGCTTGGCATTCGCCGCTGACGAAGCATCTGCCTCCGCAGCAGCAATTGCGACGAACCGTTGCGCCTTAACACAATCTTCGAGACCGCCATGCGCGACGGCAACTCCGGGAATACCGGAGAAACTGGCGTTCATTCGATGAACGCGCCGCTAGAAAACGAACGAAACCAGATTGAACGAAAGACCGAACATGTTCGACATCCATCGTGTGGAAATTGACTGGGGTGGGCGCAAGCTGACACTCGAGACCGGCCAGATGGCACGCCAAGCCGACGCGGCCGTCTACGCCCAATACGGCGAGACGAGTGTTCTCGCCACGGTCGTTGCCGCTAAGAGCCCGAAGCCCGGCATCGACTTCTTCCCGCTGACCGTAAACTATCAGGAGAAGACATATGCCGCCGGCAAAATTCCGGGAGGCTTTTTCAAACGTGAAGGGCGGCCTGCAGAGAAAGAGACGCTGACCTCGCGCTTGATCGACAGGCCCATCCGTCCGCTGTTTGTCGAGGGCTTCAAGAACGAGACCCAGGTTGTCATCACCGTGCTTTCCCACGACATGGAAAATGACCCCGACATTCTCGGTTTGGTCGCTGCATCCACAGCACTGACGCTTTCCGGTGTTCCGTTTCTCGGTCCCATCGGGGCGGCGCGCGTCGGACTTATTGGTGGTGAGCTGGTGCTCAATCCGATGATCGACGAGATGCAGGAAAGCTCGCTTGACCTCGTCATTGCCGGCACCCAGGACGCTGTGATGATGGTGGAGTCGGAGGCCAAGGAGTTATCCGAGACGCAAATGCTTGAGGCCGTGATGTTTGGCCATAAGCACTTCCAGCCGGTGATCCAAGCGATCATCAAGCTTGCGGAGACCGCAGCGAAAGAGCCGTGGGACATTCAGCTTCCCGATTCAGGAAAGTACTCAGAAAAAGTGCGTGAGATCGCCGACGCCGACCTCAAGGCAGCGTTTTCTACGAGGGAAAAGCAGAAGCGCAATGAATTGGTCGACGCGGCCAAGGAGAAAGTTTTTTCTGAGATTGAATTGCCTGAAGGCGACGCGAGCGAGCAGGTCTTGCTCGCCGGCACGTTCAAGGATCTCAAGAGCGAGATTGTGCGCGGTGACATCGTCAAGACCGGGCAGCGCATCGACGGCCGCGATCTAAAGACGGTGCGGCCGATCCTTTCGCAAGTGCATGTATTGCCGCGAACGCACGGCTCAGCACTGTTCACGCGCGGCGAGACGCAGGCGCTCGTCGTAGCCACGCTCGGTACCGGTGAGGACGAGCAGTTTGTCGACGCGCTCGAAGGCACGCGCAAAGAGCGCTTTATGCTTCACTATAATTTCCCGCCGTACTCAGTGGGCGAGACGGGCCGCATGGGCACGCCCGGCAGGCGCGAGATCGGCCACGGCAAGCTCGCTTGGCGCGCCGTGCATCCGATGATGCCCAGCCAAGAGGATTTTCCCTACACGATCCGAGTTGTCTCGGAGATCACCGAGAGCAACGGCTCGTCTTCTATGGCGACCGTGTGCGGCACGTCGCTCGCTCTTATGGACGCGGGTGTACCGCTCAAAGCCCCGGTGGCCGGAATCGCAATGGGGTTGATCAAGGAGGGCAACGATTTTGCGGTCCTCTCCGACATTCTCGGCGACGAGGATCATCTGGGCGATATGGACTTCAAAGTGGCTGGCACCGAACAGGGCGTCACCTCGTTGCAGATGGACATCAAGATCACCGGTATCACCGAAGAGATCATGCGCGTCGCGCTCGATCAGGCACGCGAGGGGCGCTTGCACATTCTCGGTGAGATGAGCAAGGCGTTGGGCAGCGCGCGCGCCGAGCTCGGCGACTACGCCCCGCGGATCGAGACCATTAAGATCCCGACCGACAAGATCCGCGAGGTGATCGGGTCCGGCGGCTCAGTTATTCGGTCCATCGTTGAGGAAAGCGGCGCCAAGGTCGACATCGATGACGACGGTACCGTGAAGGTCGCCGCGGCCAAGCGCGAGTCGATTGAGGCGGCGCTAGATCGCATCAAGGCGATAACATCGGAGCCGGAGGTCGGCACGATCTACAAGGGCAAGGTCGTCAAGATCATGGACTTCGGAGCGTTCGTGAATTTCTTTGGCGCTAAGGACGGGCTGGTGCATATCTCGCAGCTCGCGCCTGGGCGCCCGGCGACAGTCGGCGACGTGGTGAAAGAGGGCCAGGAGGTCTACGTCAAACTTCTCGGCTTCGACGACCGCGGCAAGACACGTCTTTCCATGAAGATTGTCGATCAGGAAACGGGCAAGGAGATCCCTCGCGAGGAAGGTGAGCCTGCCCCGGAAGCTGAGTTCCGTTCCGAGCGCCCGCCGCGGCGTGAACGTGCCGGCGGCGACCGCCGTCCGCGAAGAAATCGCGAGGCGGGCTAGCGCACCGCACGCGTCTCGAAGGACGAATGAAACCGCCGGAGCGATCCGGCGGTTTTTTGTAAGCCGATGCGCCAACCTCTCATCACGCCAGCCCCGGCATCAGACCCTTCAATCCATCAGCCAGTATTGCAACGGCAATCGTGGCCAGGATCATGCCCATCAAGCGTGTGACAACAGCCATTCCAGCCGCACTAAGTCGATCTGCAATCGGCTTTGCAAATCTGAAGAGGACGCCCCGACCAGCACCGAAAGCACCAGGACGACTCCTGAGATCTCTGCCTTGCTCAAAAAGGCTGATGTTGGGCAGAAACCAAAACGGTCGCCATTGTCGCCGGCCCAGCAAAACTCCCGGTTTGGCATCGTCGCTAGGCAATCTCCACAGAATAGAAATGCATGTCAGCGCCTCCTTCACGCCGACGTGCGGCTGAAGATGGGCCGACGACGTACGGCCGTTCCTCCACCTACCTGCTCCCGAGCTTGGTCTCAGTATAGACGTAACCGACGGCGCTATCACGTTGTGTTTCCAATGGAATCTGAGCGAGAGTCGACGTCTACTGAAAAATATTGCGAATATTATAGTATAGACAAGAATGTTGTAAGTATAATCACAAAATACTCGAAATATTTACAACGTTATGAGCATCTATACTTCAAGAAAGCGCCACGTTTTCGGATTGTTGTTCTCTCCGGGCACAGGGGTTTTGATTAGGAGACATCAACATGTCAGCCAAGGTTTTCAGCACTGCAATCATCGCTGGCCTTCTCATCGCGTTCGCCGCTCCAGCGTTTGCAGCAGACGAACCCACCACAAAAGCCGACTGCGAGCAGCAGGGCATGAAGTGGGATGATGCAAGCGGCAAGTGCATGAAGTAGTACAAGGGGGAAGGGCTTAGGCGGCGGGTCGAAAGGCTCGCCGCCGGCTCTTTAGGAGCTGCCCATTGAAGCGGGCGATCACTCGGAGGCATTCGATTGTTATGGTGGCTTAAACGCTCGGAAACGAGCAGCCGACAAAACGTCACCTGCCACGCATCTACCGCTGCGCGCGTTTGACGCTCGCCAGAAACCGCTCAACTTCGCTGCTCTCAGGTTCCAGCTCTTTGAGCAATTCGGCCCGTTTCAGTGCCGACAGATATTGACCATCCCGCAATTCATAACTGGCAAGCAAGTGGAGCAGATCGCGATCGTAAGGGGTGCGTGATAGCGCGTCCTTCAGGAGTGCAATCGCTTCGGTCGGTTTGCCGGTATCATGGAGCGCTACGCCCGCAACGTAGGCAAATCGCGGGACGTCGGGTGCCGCTTTTGCGGCCTCGGTCAGTCTCTCGAGCGCTTCATCGAGGCGCTTTTGGCGCACCAATGATAAGCCAAGCGCGTGCATAATCACAGCCGAGTCCGGATTCTTCTTGAGGCCGTCCTGTAGCACCTCCTGCGCGCCGGCTTCATCTCCTTGCGCTCGGCGGTTCTCGGCGAAGGTGACATAAGCCGGTGCAAACGACCTATCCAACTTGAGCGCTTTGGTCAGCGCGGCTTGCGCCTTGTCGCGTTGGCCACGAGCGATGTAGAGGTTGGCAAGATTGACCTGGGACTCCGGTCTCTCGGCATTAAAGCGTTGGGCCGCAACGAATTCATTGATTGCCTTGCCGAACAGTTTGCGATCCGTAGGCTTTAGTTGCTGCTCGATCTGGCCAGCCAGTGCGCGGGCCGCATCCATCCGTACAACACGAACCTTGTCAGCGAGCAAAGGTGGTAGAAGCGCGAGCCGGACCCTGGGGTCAGCGTCGGCAAGTGCTGCGATGGCTGCCATGCGGACCGCGGGATCGGGGTCCTTTAATGCGTCAATGACGATCGAAATTGATTTCGGCGTAAGGAAGCGACCCAACCGGGTGATAGCGGTTGCGCGCGCAATGGCTGGCTGCGTGGCGTCTTTGGCAATACGCTTGAGCAGAACCTGGGCGCCGGGACCGGCACGTTCGCTTGCGTGCAAGGCCTGCGCATAAGCTTGATAGCCGCGCTTTGGCGATGGGTACCATGTCTTGATAGCATCGGTTGCCCAGGTTGCCGTTTTGTCGGTGTGGCACTGATTGCACGCATTGGGCGTGCCAAGAATGCGCGTGAGATCAGGCCTCGGGATACGGATTGAGTGATCGTGGCGCGGATCGACAATCATGTAGGTTGTTGTCGGCATATGGCAGCTGACGCACTCGGCGCCATTCGAGTCGGCGCGATGATTGTGATGCGCCGGCGTGTCAAACTTTTCGGATGCATGGCATTGCGTGCAGACGGCATTACCGATGGCGCGAAGCTTTTGCGTATGGGGATCGTGGCAGTCAGAGCACGTCACGCCGGCGGCATGCATACGGCTCTGCAGGAAGGAACCATGCGTGTATACCTCGTCGCGTTGCTGACCATCAGGATGATAAAGTCCTTGTGCCAATAGGGCCGGGCGGAAAGCGTCGTGAAATGGTTGCGCAGGCTCGTCAGAGAATTGGCTCCGCCTCGCATGACACGCGGCACAAGCTTCAATTTCCTTGTTGGTATTGCGAGCCGTGGAGCGCGCTGCCGTGCCGGCTGATGACGGGGCCCAAGTGACGCCCTTGCGCTCATCGAAACTCAGGGGGAAACCTTTGCCCTTATCCTCCGGACCCTGCCACCCATCTTTCTTTGAAGCCCAGGACAAGTGCTTCGAAGCAGGACCGTGGCAAGCTTCGCACCCCACGTTGATCTCCGACCATGTAGTGTTGAAGCTGTCGGTTGCCGCATCATAGTTCTTTTTGAGATTGGTCGAGTGGCAGTAGGCGCACTGGTGGTTCCAATTTTGATCGATGCCGGTCCAGTGAAGGGGATGTCCCGCTGTCAGCTTCTGGTCGGGGTAAAGGTGAAACCAGCGCTGGCCGCCCTCTTCCTTTGGTCGCGCGTCCCAGGCAACGCCCAATGCTTGTAGCCGGCCATCGGGAAGCAGAACGAGATATTGCTGAAGGGGGGCGATTCCAAAGGTGTAGGGGACCTCGAATTCTGCGATTTTGCCGTCGGGGCCGTCCGTGCGGACCCAAAACTTTCCATCCTTCTTGAAGAAGGCGGTTTCAACACCGTCCTTAGTGAAGGTGCTCCCATCGAAGGGACCCAATACCGTCTCTTCTGTCGCCTTCTGCATTGCTGCGGCGTGCTGCGACGTGCTCCATGCGGTATGCTCGCGGGAGTGGCACTGAGCGCAGACCGCGGAACCAACAAACGTCGGCGCCGTGTGAGGCTGCGAATTGATAGTTGCGCCCTGGTCGCCTGCGGCGACGTGCTGCGAGGAAATGTAGAAACCAACGCAGATAAAGATAAGCCCGTATGCTGCTCCAACCGCGGATGCCACACGCAAAGAGCGATAGATTGTGTTGCTGCTCGCTTTCGTCACCGGCATCGACCACCTAACGCTGCATCATCACCAAATGCGGCCTGTGCAGCGGCATTGCAAGGTATCCTGAATTAGATCTTTAACAGATACCGGGTCGATTGAACCGATTTGATAAATTCGCGCCCCTAGCTCAGACCTTTCAACAAATAGCCGATCGTAAACGCCATGGCTGCGGCTACTCCGCCGATTGCAAAGGTTTCCAACCCCGATCGCCACCACGGAGCCAGGGCCCATTTGCTCTTCGCAGCACCGATTAGGAAGAACACAATGCCGGTCATGATCATGGACACCATGAAAGCGGCCGGCATGTCGAATGCAAAGGGGAGGATGGGTACGGCGCCGCAGATAAGGAAGGCGAGAAACGTCACGACGCCGGCGAGCAGAGGCGAGGATTGGGTGAGCGAAAGGCCGTATTCGTCGGTCAGCATCAGTTCGATCCAAGTTTTTTCGTTGGCTGTAATCGCTTCCACGGCATCTTCAAGGGTTTTTCCCTCCAACCCTTTCTGCTCCAGGAGTTGGCGCACTTCTTCTCTTTCGCCTCCAGGATCGACACGGATGTGCTTCTTTTCGATTTCGCGAATGCGGTCGAGGTCGTCGACAACGGTCTTCGTGCCGCTGTAGTTGCTTGCGGCCATGGAAAAGCCATCTGCGACCAGGTTGGCAAGACCCAGGATTAGGATCACCTTTGCGGAAAGCGCGGCCCCCGCAACGCCTGCGACTATGGCAAACGTCGTTATTGCTCCGTCAATTCCGCCATAGACAAAATCACGGACATAGTTGGGCTTCCTGCCTTCAAGCAGCCGTGCGGCGATCGCAGCGCGTTCGTGGCTGTGCTCAAGTTTCATTGTGCTTCCGTTCTTGGATTTCGCGGCAATCACGCTTTTTGGATCGAAAGCATGCGCAACGGCAACTGCGTAAACCGCAAAGCTCAAAAAAATCAACAACAGGGCCAGCGCTACGAATTGCCAGAAGCAATCCCTCCAAGATCTAGAGCCGGAAGCGTTGCTCGCGTAGCGTGGGCTCGACGGGTCCCGAATTGCGGCGAAAGGGTGGCTTTGATGCAAGCAAGGCCGCAGAAACGTCAATGGCCGACGCGCCAAGGGCCCTAACTGAGAGCAACATGTGGGCGCGCCTGTGGATAAGCTTGTTTATCATGGCAAAGACTAATGATAGAAACAGCAAGGACAGCGCAAGGCTGATTCGTGCTCTCGCGTTCTAAAACGGCCGAAGTTCACCATCGAACAACAAGAGCCGCCGCGAGATAGTTGGACACCAGTAAGCATCCGAGTTCGTGTCGCGTTTAATGGCGCCGACAACGGTCAATGATCTATTTTCTGGCAATGGGGGCTAGAATGAGCGGACAAGCTACTAGGAAGTTGAATGAGGCGACCGAGGCCTTCATGAACGATCTTGAGGGTGCGCGCTGGACCATGATGCGCATCGCTCAGATTCAAGCCAAGATGTCGCAATGCATGGACGAATGTCTCGCGGAGTTTCGCGATCTGTTTCCGATTCCCGATAAACAGCGGCTGGAGCAAGCCAATCAGTATGACAATCTGAGCACGCAGATCCAACAGGACCTGCCGCGGATCATGCAAAACGGCAGCGGCAATCATTACGACTGAGACCAACAGTGGAGATCAGCGTTTTAGGTCACGTGTCGTAGCGTAACGGCGGCGATCTCCAAGACGTTGATGCGTGTTCCACCGAGCCGCTTAAATCCTTGCCAATGTGCGAAGTATCGAATGTCACCGTTCCACATCGCTTAGTGGCCAGCCGTACTACGGATGCGCCCGGCGGTGGTTTTTTGTTTTTCAACCCGTTCCGCTCTGAAACGCGGCGACCCCCGCATCCATGGTCTTAAGAA
>CAYOPW010000002.1:0-37237 GCA_964405975.1 uncultured Hyphomicrobium sp. | reverse complement strand
ACGCACACATCCGCCGGCCTCAAAATCATGCAGGACACCGCAAGTCAACGAAGGTTTTTCGCCTCTCACAGAACATCTGATTGCTGACATATTGGAAGCAATTCTTCTTGAATGGCGAGCTAGCCGATTGCAAATTATCAGGGGTTCTTGCTGTGGCGTTGGTCCAACTAATCCTCGGCGAGTACCACGCAACAATCGCGAAGTTACCTCACCGGCCGCCTGAAGCGCACAAGGGTGCGCAGCTCACGCCACACGATTAAGCGTCACTGGGAGTGCTCGCTTGCAACATTCAGCTTCACGGTTTTTAGGCGGATCGCGTTGGCGATGACGCTAACCGATGACAGCGACATCGCGGCGGCTGCGATCATGGGCGACAGTAGAATGCCGAAGAAGGGATAAAGCACGCCGGCTGCAATCGGCACGCCTGCGCTGTTATAGATGAAGGCGAAGAATAGGTTCTCGCGGATGTTACGCATGGTTGCCCTTGAAAGGTGCCGCGCGCGCACGATGCCGGTGAGGTCTCCTTTGAGCAACGTCACGCCCGCGCTTTCGATCGCAACGTCGGTGCCCGAGCCCATAGCGATGCCAACGTCGGCTGCCGCAAGAGCGGGGGCATCGTTGACTCCGTCACCCGCCATGGCGACCACCCGGCCCTCTCGCTTGAGCTTATCGACGACGGCACTCTTCTGGTCGGGTAGCACTTGGGCCTCGACTTCCGTGATGCCAAGCCGCCGTGCGATCGCTAGCGCGGTTGTCCGATTGTCACCGGTTAGCATCACGACGCGTATGCCATCGGCTTTGAGCGCGTCGAGCGCTGCCGGGGTCGAAGGCTTTATGGGGTCGGCGATGGCAATCACACCGGCTGGGTTGCTATCAACGCCAACGAAAATTGATGTCGCACCTTCGCGGCGTAAGTCTTCCGCCGCGGCGGTCAGTTCAGTGACGTCGATCGACTGCTCATGCATGAATGCCGCGTTGCCGATGGTGATGCGGCGCCCGTCCACTGTGCCGAACACACCTTTACCTGCTGGCGCATCGAAGTCTTTGGCGGACATCAGGGAGAGCCTGCGCTCCTCGGCTGCGGCGACGATTGCTGCGGCCAAGGGATGCTCACTCGCGCGCTCCACACTCGCGGCAAGACGCAGCAGCTCGTTCTCGTCGAAACCCTTGGCCGGCACGATGGATGTCACAGCGGGTTTCCCTTGCGTGAGCGTGCCGGTCTTGTCGACAACGAGCGTGTCGACTTTCTCCAAGCGCTCCAGCGCCTCCGCGTTCTTGATCAGGACGCCGGCTTCCGCGCCGCGCCCCACGCCGACCATAATCGACATAGGCGTGGCCAGCCCGAGTGCGCAGGGGCAGGCAATGATGAGCACCGCGACGGCGGCGATAAGCGCATAAGAATAGCGCGGCTCAGGGCCCCAGATCGCCCAGGCGGCGAAGGCGAGAAATGCTATGACAATAACGGCAGGGACGAACCAGCCGGCTACCGCGTCGGCGAGACGTTGGATGGGAGCGCGGCTGCGCTGTGCCTCTGCGACCAGTGCAACGATGCGTGCAAGCATGGTGTCGCGGCCGACGCGTTCCGCTTCGATCACAAGGCTCCCACTCTGGTTGAGCGTGCCGCCGATGACGGTGTCGCCGGTCTCCTTGGTTACGGGCATCGATTCGCCAGTCACCATCGACTCATCGATAGCACTGCGGCCCTCACGCACGATGGCATCGACCGGGACCTTCTCGCCAGGGCGCACACGCAAGCGGTTACCGATCTTCACGTCATCGAGCGGAATTTCGCGCTCAGTTCCGTC
This sequence comes from uncultured Hyphomicrobium sp., assembly GCA_964405975.1. Lineage (GTDB taxonomy): Bacteria > Pseudomonadota > Alphaproteobacteria > Rhizobiales > Hyphomicrobiaceae > Hyphomicrobium_A. The sequence continues at coordinate 35,432 of CAYOPW010000002.1, read as the reverse complement.
CTTGTCGATGAGGCGCGCGGTTTTGGGCGCGAGATCGAGTAGGGCGCGTATGGCGCCGCTCGTGCTCTCGCGTGCCCTCAACTCCAGGACTTGTCCAAGCAGAACCAAAACAGTGATAACGGACGCGGCCTCAAAATAAACAGGCACCGAGCCGTCCTCGTTACGGAAGCCGTCAGGGAAGACGCCGGGGATAAGCGTTGCCGCCATACTGTAAAGCCAGGCCGCGCCGGTGCCGAGAGCGATCAGTGTGAACATATTGAGCTGACGCGTGAGGATTGATTGCCAGGCGCGCACGAAGAACGGTGCGCCAGCCCACAGCACGACCGGCGTGGCTAGCACGAGTTGGATCCAATTCGAGGCCGATTGCCCGACAAGGTGACCAAGCCCAAAAACATGCTGGCCCATTTCTAGGGCGAACACCGGAATTGTCAGTGCGAGCGCAATCCAGAAGCGGCGCGTCATGTCGACGAGTTCAGGGTTCGGCCCCTGCTCCGCGGTTACGTCCACAGGCTCGAGCGCCATGCCGCAGATGGGGCAGGAGCCCGGTCCAACTTGCCGGACCTCCGGGTGCATCGGGCAGGTATAAATAGCGTCCGGTGCGACCGCTTCCCGGTGACCTTCCTTCTGGTCGAGATAGCTTTCAGGATCGGCGATGAACTTTTTGCGGCAACCCGCTGAGCAGAAGTAGTAGGTGCGGCCAGCATGGTCCGCGCGGTGCTGCGTGGTGTGGGGGTCCACGACCATGCCGCAGACTGGATCTTTCACGGGGTGTGCCGCGCCGCCAGCAGTGCCGGATGGGTGTTTTTCGTAGCCGTGATCGGCTTGGCTTGGTTCAGCGCGGTGCAATTTGGCAACCATGACGGCTCCACGATCCAAGGCGGGGTGCTAAATATAGGAAATACCTCGCCGCAGGTCGAAAAGCACTTAAGCGGCTGCACACTCAAAAGCCGAGATGTCCGGCCAGAATACACGGGCACGCGCGCTGATCTCGGTGGGATCGCCAGTCGTCAGCAGTGTCAAAGAGCCGCCGCGATCTCCGGCGGTATAGCGGGGATGCCGCGCAAGGTAATCCTCGAAGCTGTCAGCGACAACGCCCGGCTGAGACAGGATACGTGTGAACGGGGGCAAGTGTCGCCGAAACAGATACTCCACCAGCGAAAAGTGTGTGCACCCGAGAATGGCGCGGTGAGGAGGAATGCCCTCTGTTTGGGCCATCACCGCCTGAATGCCCTCTTCGACCAGCCGATCGAGCTTGGCCTCTGGGGCTTCCTCTTCAATGGCGCCAGCGAGCGTCGCGCAGATTTGCTGGACCACGGTGACCTTCGGGCATCGCTTGGATATTTCCTCAGGATAGACGCCCGATGTGATCGTGCGTGTCGTGCCAAACACGGCCACAAGATCGGTGTTGTACTTCTGAGGATATTGTGGAGAGCCGACAGCCCAGGGTGTCTGCGTGGCGGCCTCGACCGTTGGGGCGACAATGCCAAGCACGTTATGCCCTTCCCATAAACTCACCGGCAGCCAGGCTTGCTGCAGGCGCCGAGCAGCGACGGCGGTTGCCGTATTGCAACCCAGAAGCACGAGCTTGCAGCCGCTTTTGAACAGCGCTTCTACGCTTCGGCGCGACAGCTCCACGATGTCATCGGAATTGCGGTCGCCGTAGGGCACGTTGGCATGGTCGCCAAGGTACACAAAGGGAAGATGGGGAAAGCGCGCAACGAGTGCGCGCAATACGGTCAGGCCGCCCAATCCGGAATCAAAGACGCCGATCATGCGTGTGTGTGCGACGCCACGGTAACGCCGTCAAGACGGGACATGCTTGGTATGCTCAAGTCACTCAGCGGCTTCTGAAGGCGGACGGCCGCCAGTCGACGCGGAGGCATCTGCATCTATCGTTTTCAGCGCGTCGAGGCTCGGCATGGAGACGGTCGAGTAACCGCAATCCACAAAGTGCACCTCGCCGGTCACCGCGCCTGACAGGTCCGATAGCAGATAAAGGGCAGAACCACCGACCTCATCGAGGGTCGGCGTGCGCTTCAATGGCGCATGTTCCTTCTGGAAGTTGAAAATAACGCGCGCATCGGAGACCCCCGCGCCAGATAGCGTGCGCATCGGTCCAGCGGAGAGTGCGTTCACGCGGATGTTTTGTGGGCCGAGATCGGCAGCGAGATAGCGCACAGAGGCTTCAAGGGCCGCTTTGGCAACGCCCATAACGTTGTAGGAGGGCACCGAACGCGTGGCGCCGCCATAGCTCAGCGTGATTAGGGAGCCGCCATTGGGCATGAGCTCCATCGCGCGCTTTGCCACCTCGGTAAAGGAGAAACACGAGATCACCATCGTATTGGTGAAGTTCTCGCGTGTCGTGTTGACATAGCGGCCAGATAATTCGCGCGGGTCGGAGTAGGCAAGCGCGTGGACGACGAAGTCCAGGCTGCCCCAAACCTCCTTAATGCGTGCAAAGGCGTTGTCGACACTTTCAAGGTCGAGGACATTGCATGGCTCGACGATTTCGGATCCTAGCGATTCAGCGAGCGGCAATGCGCGGCGGCCGAAGGCGCCGTCCTGGTAGGTAAAAGCGAGTTCGGCCCCCTGCCCGGCAAGGATCCTTGCGATGCCCCAGGCGATGGAGCGCTCGTTGGCAACACCCATCACAAGACCGCGCTTGCCAGCCATTATGGGACCTGGTTGTGCTATGTCGTTCTCGGTCATGGGAGACCCCATTGTTGCGCCGAATGCGCGTCCTTGAATTTCGAACCAGCCGCTGCCGCGTCTATAAAGCCTCATGTCTTGGCATCCTGAAGAAGTTCAAAGAGACTCCTTGACGCCGCAACATGACAGTTTCTTAACCGCTCGATCGGCGAAACACGAGGGTGGCATTTGTTCCACCGAAACCGAAGCTATTCGACATCACACAGTTAAGCTCAAGCCCGTCCTCGCGCTCTCGCACGATAGGTACCCCCTCGAACGCCGGGTCGAGCTCATCGATATTCGCGCTTTCGCAGATAAATCCATTATTCATCATCAGGAGCGAGAAAATCGCTTCCTGCGCCCCAACCGCTCCTAGCGAGTGACCAGTCAGCGATTTAGTGGACGAAATCTTTGGCATTTTTCCGTCGAAGACGGTGCGGATAGCCTCGATCTCACGCTCGTCGCCAATCGGCGTGCCGGTACCGTGTGGATTGATGTAATCGATAGGGGCGCCGACGCCGTTGCCGTCGAGCCCTTTCAGCGCCAGTGCCATGCACCGAATGGCGCCTTCGCCCGAAGGGGCAACCATATCGAAGCCATCTGACGTCGCGCCGTAGCCAGCGACTTCGCCGTAAATCCTTGCCCCGCGTGCCTTGGCGCGCTCCAGCTCCTCCAGCACAACGACGCCAGCGCCGCCCGCAATCACAAATCCATCACGATTCTTGTCGTAGGCGCGGCTCGCGCTCTCCGGCGTTGCGTTGAAATTGGATGACATGGCGCCCATGGCGTCGAACAGCACTGAAAGCGTCCAATCCAGCTCCTCGCAGCCGCCGGCAAAGATGATGTCCTGCTTGCCCCACTGGATGAGCTCGGCGGCATTTCCGATGCAGTGCGCCGACGTGGAACAAGCCGATGAGATGGAATAATTGACACCCCTGATCTTGTAAGTGGTCGCCAGCGCGGCAGAGGGTCCGGAGCACATCGCCTTGGGGACCTCGAAGGGTCCGACCTTGCGCGGGTCCTTCTCGCGCGTCGTGTCGGCGGCACGGACGATGGCGCGTGTGGAAGGGCCGCCCGAGCCCATTATGATGCCCGTCCGTTCGCTGACGACGTCGCCTTCCTCAAGACCGGCGTCGCGAATGGCCTGCTCCATGGCCACGTAGTTCCAGCCAACGCCCGCGTCCATGAAGCGCTTGGCCTTGCGCGGAACTTGCGATTCCCACTCGATATTGGGTGCACCGTGCACATGGCAGCGGAAGCCGAGCTCGGCGTACTTGTCGGCGCGCACGACACCTGACTTCGCCTCGCGGAGTGAAGCGAGTACCTCCTGGCAACTGTTTCCGATCGAAGAAACGATGCCCATTCCGGTGACGGCAACACGTCTCATCCGCTAATCTACTTTGCCTCCCAAGTGACGGGCCGCAGCTTCGCTGGCCTTGGCCCAGGCGAAACGTGCACGAAACGCTTCTCAGATCAAGAACTCACCGCGCCCGTTGCCTCTTCGGCTTCGAACAACCCCACTCGCAAGTCTGTTGCGGTGTATATTACCTCGCCATCGGCCTTCATGACACCATCGGCGATTGCAAGCTTTAGCCTGCGCAAAATAACGCGTTTGAGGTCGACGATATACTCGACCTTCTTGACGGTCGGTACGACCATGCCTGTGAACTTGACCTCGCCAACGCCGAGCGCGCGTCCACGCCCAGGCGCCCCCAGCCAGCCCAGGAAGAATCCCGTAAGCTGCCATAGGGCATCCAAGCCGAGGCAGCCCGGCATAACGGGGTCGCCCTCAAAATGGCACTTGAAGAACCAATCGAGCCGCTTGTTCCCGTCGACCTGGAGCTCAGCGACGACCTGGCCTTTGCCGTGCGGGCCCTCCGACTCGGAGATGGCGGCAATTCTGTCGAACATCAGCATTGGCGGTAGCGGCAGCTGGGCATTGCCCGGGCCGAAAAGCTTGCCGCGCCCGCACGTCAGCAGATCGTCGTATTCGTAGCTAGAGCGGCGTTCCGCCATGATTTCTCGCTCAATTACCTCGTTCACCAGGTGACTCCAAACTCATGCGTGGGCATCCTGTCGCGGCCGCCGGTTTCCTAACACACTCGACTGCCCTTCAAAAGGCAAAGCGGCCCAGCTTTAAGCGACGTTCGGCCGCTTACTGAGCCGCTTGCGCCCGAGTTGCAGGCCGCCCGCGGGAACATTATACTATACTTGACTTGTAAGCTTGGAATTTGCGCTTGTTTTGTCTAGGCAATCGTAGTCACTGGCGCGGGAAAACGACGGGAATTTGGCACGGTCTTTTTGAACGCATGACGGATACGGCAACGCGAAACCATCAGAATTCGGATACTCGCCGCACAGCAAGATTGCTGCGGCAAGCTGGCCTGCGCCCGACACGCCAGCGCCTGGCGCTCGGGGCGCTCCTGTTTGAGGGCGAGGATCGGCACGTGACGGCAGAGCTGTTGCACGCCGAAGCGGCGGCGGTTGGGCATCATGTCTCGCTGGCCACAGTCTACAATACATTGCATCAGTTTAAGCGTGCTGGACTGTTGCGCGAGTTGGCGATCAACGGAGCAAAGGCCTATTTCGACACCAATACGTCGAATCATAACCACTTCTTCTTCGAGTCGGAGGGAGAACTGCGCGACATTCCTGCCAATTCGATCCACGTCGACGGTGTGCCAGAGCCGCCCGAGGGAACGGAAATCCGCCACATCGACGTTGTCGTGCGCGTTGTTAAGAAAGACAGCTGATCGCACTCGTGTCGCAGCGGAAAGATCTAATTGATGCGCTCGTTTTCGTAAACGCCCCAGAGCTTCTTCTGCTCGATGTAACCGCGAAAATCGTCGATGCTAACGTGGCACCATTGGCCGTCGCACGACGAGAGGTTGGCTATAACTCCTGCCTCAACCATCGCGACGGGACGTGCGTTTTCGTGATCATTCGTTCTCAGTGCGACTTGCGGCGCTTTGGTGCCCTTCTTGATCTCCCACGGCAGCACGAGCGCAGTTCTGCGCCCCGATAGGAAGGACCGAAGCACCCAGCCGGTTGCGCCGTCGGCGTCGCGTACCTGACGCCAGCCTTCGAATTCCTTGATGACCTCCAGTGGCATACCAGCGCGACGGTAGACCCAGACGGTTGGATAATCGGTCCCGGGACCCTTGCGCATGTTCACCCGGCTGGATTTCAAGCTGACGAAGCGGGGAACGGCGAGGCCGCTGCCGCCGGGGAAAGAGCGGCTCTTGGCCCCGGCCTGTGCCCATGCAACGGGTGCGACTACGGGTACGTCCGCCAGCATGATCGCCAGCATTGAGATGGTCGCAGCCCTGCGCATCCTGTCCGCCATCAGCATTCCTCTGCTCACCGCTCAAGGCAAAACCAAGATTCGCCCCTGCATGGCAAGTCCGGGATCGGCAAACTGGTGCGGCAAGGGCCTCATTCCAATGCGCAGATACCCTATCGGCCACTTTGTCATCCCAATGGCCATCTGTTAGACACGGGGGCTCAACCGCCGGTGAGAACTCTACACCAGCGGTTGAACGGTCGCTCAACGTCAAGAATTAGGCAATATCGGAAGTCTCCAATGCCGAATAGCGCTAGGAAGCCCATCGTCATCGTTACGCGCAAGTTGCCTGATGCCGTCGAGACCCGAATGCGCGAGCTGTTCGACGCCAGGCTCAACGTCGATGACACGCCGATGACACGGGCAGAAATTACAGAGGCCTTGAAGATTGCCGATGTGCTGGTGCCCACCGTCACCGATCACATCGACCGCGCTGTCATTTCTCAGGCCGGTCCCCAGCTTCGCCTGATCGCCAATTTCGGTACGGGGGTCGACAACATCGATCTCGACACTGCCCGCAATCGCGGTATCACCATCACCAATACACCTGGCGTCCTGACCGAGGACACAGCTGACATGACAATGGCGCTCATCCTGGCCGTGCCGCGGCGTCTTTCTGAGGGTGCGACCTATCTGAAGGACGCCCAGAACCACTGGGGCGGCTGGTCGCCCACATGGATGCTCGGCCATCGCATCTATGGCAAGCGGCTTGGCATCGTCGGAATGGGCCGTATAGGTCAGGCCGTGGCGCGGCGCGCAAAGGCGTTCGGTCTCCAAATCCATTATCACAACCGGCGGCGGCTCTCGCAGGCTATCGAAAAAGAACTCGAAGCGACTTATTGGGAGAGCCTGGACCAGATGCTGACGCGGGTCGATATCGTCTCGGTTAACTGTCCACATACGCCGGGTACGTATCATCTCTTGTCGGCGCGGCGGCTAAAACTGCTGAAGCCCTCAGCTTACATCGTCAATACGGCGCGGGGCGAGGTTATTGATGAGAACGAGCTGGCGCGCTTGATCGAGGCGGGCGCCATCGCAGGCGCGGGCCTTGACGTGTTCGAGCACGAACCGGCGGTGAACCCGAAAATCCTCAACTCAGATCGTGTCGTTGCGCTCCCCCACATGAGTTCAGCGACGATTGAGGGCCGCATCGATATGGGTGAGAAGGTCATCATCAACATCAAGACATTTCTTGATGGCCACACGCCGCCCGATCGCGTTCACGCTGCGATGCTTTAGAGACAACGCGCTTGTGAAGTCGATTAGTTCGCCGTTGCAGAAGTTGGTGTGACGCCGGGTGCGCGCGCATGGATAGATAGGTCCTTGATCGATGGCGTGCGCCCTGAAAGCGGATTGTCCGGGTCCCAGGCGACGTTGAGCGTTTCAAAGCGGGCGGCCAGTGCGTCGTAAATGAGCAGCCGTCCGGCCAGACTTTCGCCGATCCCAAGAATTTCCTTCAAGACTTCTGTTGCTTGCAACGTTCCAATGACGCCGACGATAGAGCCCAGGACACCGACTTCGGCGCAGTTGGGAACCGTCCCCGGCGGAGGCGCCTCGGGGAAGAGGCAGCGGTACGTAGGGTAGGGCGCTCCTTCATTTGTCTGCTCGTGCGGCTTGAACGTCGATACGTAGCCGTCGAACGGTCCAACGGCAGCGAATATCAGCGTTCGCTTGGCCAAGTAGCAGGCATCTGAAGCGAGGTAGCGGGTCTCTGAGTTATCGGAGCCGTCAGCCACGATGTCGTAGCGGGAAATCACGTCGAGCGCATTGCTGGCATCAAGGCGCGCGTTGATTGGCTCAACTCGAACATGTGGATTTAGCCGCGCGAGAGTCTCAGCAACGCTTACCACCTTGGATAAACCGACATGCGGCGTGTCATGCACGATCTGCCGTTGCAGATTGTCCAGAGAGACCTCATCGTGATCGATGATGCCGATCGTGCCGACGCCGGCGGCGGCAAGGTACATCACGACGGGCGAACCAAGACCGCCGGCGCCGATGACCAGTACACGGGCGGCCTTGAGCTTCTTCTGACCCTGGCCGCCCACTTCCCTCAAGACAAGGTGACGTTTGTAACGCTCTATTTCCTCGGCGGTCAGGACGTATGGTGTTCTATCCTGCATACGCGCGAGAATACTCCCCGCAAACGCTCAACGTCTAGGTCCGGCGCAAATCCGCCTATGTGGCGGGTTTGGTGTCGGGATCAACGAAGAGATCGCTCGAGAAGTAGCGCTCTGCGCAGGATGGGGCAAACGTCACGATAGTCTTACCGGCCATCTCTGGGCGTTCCGCCACGCTAATTGCCGCTGCTAAATTGGCGCCTGTCGAGATGCCGCCGGGAATACCTTCGACCTTGGCGAGCATTCGCGATACGTCGAACGCCATCTCGCTTGAGACGGTGACGATCTCGTCAATGTAGTCCGTCTCCAGAATGGAAGGTATGAAGCCCGCGCCAATGCCCTGAATCTTGTGTGGTCCGCGCGGTTGGCCGGACAGAACCGGGCTTGTCGTTGGCTCCACCGCAATGATTTTCAGGTCCGGTTTGCGCGGCTTGAGTGCACGCCCGCAGCCTGTCAACGTGCCGCCGGTGCCGACACCGATGACAAGAACGTCAATATTTCCGCCTGTGTCGTTCCAGATCTCTTCGGCCGTCGTCTTCTGATGCACAAGGGGGTTGGCTGGATTATCGAACTGACCGGGAATGACCGCGTTTGGCAGCGACTTGGCCAATTCGTTGGCGCGCTCGACGGCTACTGGCATGCCGCCAGCCGCGGGCGTCAACTCCAGTTCCGCGCCGAGATAGGTGAGGATCTTGCGGCGCTCAATGGACATGGATTCAGGCATCACCAGGATCAACCGGTAACCGCGCGCCGCGGCTACAAAGGCCAGACCTATCCCTGTGTTGCCCGAAGTGGGCTCAACCAGGACCGTTTTACCCGGCGTAATGCGCCCCTCTGCCTCCAGGGTGTCGATCATCGAGACACCAATGCGGTCCTTCACCGACGAGAGCGGGTTGAAGAACTCCAGCTTCATCAGAATGTCGGCCTTAGTCTTGGCCTGGGCCATAATCTTCGACAGCCGGACGAGCGGAGTTTGCCCGATCGTTTCGGCTATCGAATTGTAAACCTGTCCTCTCCCCCATTTTTTGGTGGCTGCCAGCGTTTTGATTTCTGTCGTGTCGTTCATGAGATCCTGCCTTGTCTTGTCCGTTCCCGCCCGAATTTTCGATGCTGCTTCTTGTCGCCAGCATTCATAACTTTAAGAATATCACGAAGTACAAGTGTTTTGAGCAACGCACACGGATTTCGTCGTCACCGTTTGCTTCCGCTTTTGCTACGCGAACGAGATTTTATCGATGTCTTCTTTGCGGGTACGGCCTTCTTTTTTGGTGCAGTTTTGCGGGTCTGTTTGGCCTTCGCGGGCGCCCTTCCCGTCGAGCCAAACCCGCCGTCCCCGCGTGCTGTCTCGGAGACCGTCGAGACCTCGATGAGATTGGCGTGGGTCACGGGCGTGATGACGAGCTGGGCGATACGTTCGCCTCTGCGAATCTCAAACGGCGCATACCCCAGATTCGCAAGCACCACCGATACCTCGCCGCGATAGTCGCTGTCGATGGTGCCAGGGCTGTTGAGGACAGTAATCCCGTAGTTCAGCGCGAGGCCAGAACGCGGACGCACTTGGGCCTCGTATCCTGCCGGCAGCTCGATGATCAGCCCGGTCGGCACGAGTGCGCGCGCGCCCGGTGCGAGTGTAATTGGATGTTGGGTATCGATGGCGGCAACGAGGTCGAGACCAGCTGCGCCCTTCGATTGGTAGGTTGGCAGGGGTAGGTTCAGCGCATGTTCAAGCCGCATGGCGCGCACACGGACCCCGCCCGCTTTGCGCGCCGCCGTCATTCCGCCGCCGCCGTGGTTCGTCTTAAGTATTCGGCTGCGCGCAGCATCAGGTGCTCGGCTACCTTGTCCTTCGACATTTGCGGCCAGCTCTCAACGCTTCCGGGTGTCACTAGGTGCACCGTATTATTGTCACCGCCCAGAACGTGCGTTTCCGCTGATACGTCATTGGCCGCGATCCAGTCTGCTCCCTTGGCCTTACGCTTCTTCTTAGCATAGGCGATCACGTCGCGTGTTTCAGCAGCAAAGCCGATAACGAGCACTGGCCGTTCTGTTTCGAGGTTGGCGATCGTTGCAAGAATATCGGGGTTGTCGACAAGTTCGATGGATGGGCGCTTACCGGTCTTCTTGATTTTCTGGCGGGGCGTGGTGGCTGATCGCCAGTCTGCGACCGCAGCAGCGAACACGGCTATATCGGCAGGCAGCCCGTGGCGTACGGCCTTGAGCATTTGCTTAGCCGTTTCCACGTGGATGGTCTTGACTCCATCTGGATCGGAGAGAGCCACGGGACCGGAGATGAGTGTCACGCGTGCGCCGAGCGATAGTGCGGCCTGGGCGATGGCATGGCCTTGCTTTCCCGATGAGCGGTTCGCGATATAGCGGACGGGATCGATTGGCTCGTGCGTGGGGCCGCTGGTCACCAGAACATGGCGGCCGGTCAAGGGCCGCTTGGTGCGCAAGGGCGTGACGGACTGCCCGACGTCGCTGCTTTCGAGATGCGATTCGGCCGCAGCGATGATCTCGGGTACTTCGGCGAGCCGTCCAGGCCCGGCCTCGTCGCGTTCGGCCATCTCGCCCACATTCGGGCCGACGAAGTGAATGCCATCGTTTCTAAGCAGCTTGACGTTTCTCCGGGTGGCAGAGTGCAGCCACATGCGAGGGTTCATCGCCGGGGCCACCAGGACGGGCTTGTCGGTTGCCATCAGAATGGTGCTGGCCAGGTCATCGGCATGCCCACCCGCCATCTTGGCCAACAGATCCGCCGTCGCAGGAGCGACAATCACGAGATCGGCCTCGCGGGAAAGGCGGATGTGACCGATCTCGCGTTCGTCATTGAGGTCAAAGAGATCTGTGAACACACGATCGTTGGATAACGCTCCAACGGAAAGCGGCGTGACGAACTCAGCGGCCGCTCGCGTCATGACGGCGCGCACGCCAACGCCCTGCTCGCGAAAGCGGCGAACCAGGTCCAGGCACTTGTAAGCGGCAATGCCGCCGCCGATGATCAGTAAGATGCGCTTCTGCTTCACGTCTAACGCCGGGGAAATGGACTTCGAAGGCAATTTTAGCCTAGCACAAGAGGGGACGCCTATGGGTTAAGTGGGGCCCTATCTCGTTCGCGGCCCGTCCGGCGGTTAATTTAGCCGGCCGTCTACAACAGATGCAGTTGCCGCTTTTCGATTCAGTTGAGGCCGCGGCGTCCTCCTGTTGCTGCCTTTCCGAACGCCAACCTGTCACGCGCTTGGGCAGTACACGCCGCGGCCGAATCTTTAAGCACAACGTGGCATATACCCCGGCCAGGCTTCCCGCCGCTAACGTGTGCCGATTTACTATAATTCGTCATAAGAAGAGGCACGAGTCTGCTTGACGCAGTTGCCAGGCTCGCACATTGTGCCGCAGCCGACGAATCGTGGACCAACCGTTCGGTCTCAAAAAAATCAAAATGGTCCAAGTCTAGGGAGTTGATCCCAAGCGGGGGGATGCCATTGGCATTACCCCCGCATTTCGTTTTCCCCATATTGATGAACTTTGGCAGCGCCATTGTACGCCAGAGAATGCGGGTGGGCGCAAGACCGCCATCGCATTGTCGCAAAGCCTAAGGAGCTTGCGTCGTCGTCAGCGCGGCTCGCCCTGGCGGCCATAGACAAGTGAAGGCGAACGAGGGGGACTTTGATGTCTGCCGGTTCTGATCAAGCCGAAAAGGAGCAGCCTAAACGGCATGTGCGCCGGTTTCCCGCGTTGGCGCTCTTGCTCTGGGCGTTCATTGCCTTCGCGATCCCGCTCATCGTCCAGCCGCTTAATCTCTTAGAATTCTTAGGATTCCCGCTAGGGTTTTACTTGCTCGCCCAAGGTGCGCTGATCGCCTTCCTGCTCATCGCGATCGTCTCGGCGTGGCACCAAGATCGTCTCGACGCACGAGACGGTAAAATCGAATAGGGGCACGGTCTAGATGGCGCCGAATGGAGGCAACGCGCTTGCGCCCACTGGACGGCGTCTCGTCAACATGATGCTGGCGTTCGCGTTCGGTGTTGGCCTTGCGGCGTTACTACTTGTGCTCCTTGCGACCGTAGGGCTCGATCTAGATGGCATCTATGCCGGCTTCTTTGCGTTGGGCGCCGCAGTTGCCCTCACCATCGCCTTGCTTGCACCGAGGCTAGAAGGTCGCGCCGCGAACGCGTGCAAGCTCGGCGCGCCGTCTTTCTTTCGCGGGCTGGCTCTCGGCGTCGATACGGTCACGGCGGCCTTTTTGATTGGTCTAGTTGGGGCAGTTTTCGCTTGGGGCCAGGACGGGCTCGCTTTCGCGCTAGGACTTGGCGCGGGATATCTCCTGCTTCAGCTTCTTGTCGCGCCGCGTCTGCCGCTTTTTGAGGCGAAGACCACGGCCGCGTTTTTTGCCGAATGTTACGGAGGGCTGGCTCCCCGGCTCTTCTCAAGCGTCGTTATCGTCGCCTCAATGGCGGCCTTGCTGGTTGCTCAACTGCTTGCGGCCGGTCTCATCGGTTCGCGCCTCCTTGGGATTGAGTTTCCTGTTGCCGTGATTGTTGGCGCGATCGCGCTCTTTGTATGCTTCTTGCTACGCCAGATGGCGGTCACGGCCTGGGTCCGGGGCGTCCTCTTCCTACTTGTGATTGTTGTTGTTCTGACCCCTCTGATCACGCTTGCGTTGCAGTGGTACGGGATGGCCGTGCCTCAGATTGCCTATGGCAAAACGCTTTGGCAGATTCAAAACATGGAAGAGGCGCTGCTTGAGAAAGAGCTGGCCGATCCCGTTTTCATGAAGCCGATGCTCACGTCGTTCTTGACGCTGAGCCCTGTGAACTTCTTCGGCATCGTCCTGGGACTAGCCGCGGGAGTAGCATCCCTGCCGAGCGTGCTATCGCGCCATATGCTTATAGGTCCGGTGCGCCAAGCGAGATGGTCGGTCGTCTGGGCGCTTCTTTTCGCCGGCCTGCTGCTCGCAGCTCTTCCAGCCTCTGCGGCATTCGCCAAGTTAACGATTTTTGCGGCAATCTCAGAAGGGGTGATGCTCGCTGATCTACCGTCGTGGATTATTGCTTATGGCAATCTCGGACTTGTTCAAATCTGCGGGCAAGCTGCCACCGACGTAGCTACGGTTATGCGCGCGTGCGCTAACGTGCCAGATGCAAACGGCATGTTGCGTCTCCAGGACTTAGCACTGCATCCTGACATGATCCTTCTCGCGATGCCGGAGATCACGGGCCTGTCGTATTGGTTCACCGGCTTCGCCGCCTCAGCCCTTCTGGCGATGGCTTTAGCCGCTGCGAATGCCCCGCTACTGACGATCGTCCAGACATTCGCCGGAGATGCAGGGTCCGGCCATCACTCCCCAATACCAACGTGGCTGGTCCCTCGCGCGATTGCAGCCCTTGTCGTTGCCGCTTCGGCCGCTGCGGCAACCACGCGGCCGGGAAGCATTCTCGACGTGGCGACTTGGGCCTTGATGATTGCAGCTGCCGGCCTGTTTCCCGCACTTATTTTCGGACTGTGGTGGAAGCGTGCCAATGCTTGGGGCGCGTGTGCGGCGATGTTCTTAGGCTTTACGATCGGCATTTACTACCTGGTGGCAACGCGCTATTTCGCCGTCGGCTTCTACGAGACGTGGGGCTTTCTATCAAATGCTGGACCAATGACCGTCGAGACCTTTGATGAGTTGAAGCAAGCATGGGTGGCAGCTGAACCCGGCTTGGCGAAAGATGCGGCATGGTTGACGCTCGATCGCCATGCGCAGACGATGGCCAACTGGTGGGGCGTGCCAAATATCGCAGTAGGTCTTTTCGCGTTGCCGGCGGGAGGCCTCGCAATGCTCGTTGTGTCACTCGCCACTTCATCGTGCCCAAGCAATCAGTCTGGATAACTGCAACGCGGAGTGCACAGAAACGCGTGCCGCGCACGTCCTGTGCTAGCAAGGGTATTCGCATAGAATAGTTTGCTCGCCTGCGCCGAACCCCGTCATTTGCCCACCCAGAAAAAAGGACTCCATGATCTACGATCTGGTCGTTGTTGGGGGTGGCATCAACGGTGTCGGCATCGCAGCCGACGCGGCAGGGCGAGGCCTGTCCGTGCTGCTGGTGGAAATGGGCGATCTTGCAAGCGGCACGTCCTCCTACAGCTCCAAGCTTGTTCACGGGGGGTTGCGTTATCTGGAGCACTACGAATTTCGGCTGGTGCGAAAAGCGCTACAGGAACGCGAGGTGCTTCTTGCCAAGGCACCGCATATCATTTGGCCGCTGCGCTTCGTGCTCCCGCAAGTGCCCGGCGGCCGTCCGTGGTTTTTGTTGCGCGCTGGGCTCTTTCTTTACGATCACTTGGGCCGCCGCCAGCGCATTCCAGGCTCAGAATCTTTGGATTTAAGTCGAAACGCGGCCGGCAAGCCTTTACGCAGCGATCTGACACGTGGCTTTGCATACTGGGACTGCCACGTCGATGACGCACGCCTTGTCGTGCTCAATGCACAAGCGGCTGCGCAGAAAGGTGCCGTGATCGAGACGCACACGCGCGTTGAAGCAATGATTGCGGACGGTGCCGAATGGCGGATCATGTTGAAGAGGGGCGATGAGAGCCGCGAGGTGCGTGCTGGCGCCTTGGTAAATGCCGCTGGTCCTTGGGTTCAAGACGTGGAGAACAGATTTGGCGGCGGCGACCATCCCGTCAAAGAGCCTCTTAGACTTGTAAAGGGCAGCCACATCATCGTGCCGCGCATTGCAGGCGCGCAAGACGCTTACGTTTGTCAGAACGCAGACGGGCGAATCGTATTTGCGATTCCTTACGAGAATCGCTTCACGCTGATCGGAACAACAGACATTCCCTTTTCCGGAAACCCAGCAGACGCGGCTATCGATGAGAACGAGGAAGAGTATCTACTCGATCTAGCGAACCAGTTTTTCGCGCAGCCGTTGGCGCGTGCTGACATCGTCTGGAAGTACTCGGGCGTACGCCCACTTTACGATAGCGACAAATCTGCCAACGCATCCTCTGTCTCGCGTGACTATCGCTTCGAGCTAAACGCAGAACCAGGCAGGCCCGCGCTGCTGACTGTACTCGGAGGCAAGCTCACCACATACCGGCGCTTGGCAGAGGCCGGTCTCGCCATGTTGGCACCACACCTGCCGCCCATGGGTCTGGCATGGACGGCAACCGCAACGCTGCCCGGTGGCGATCTTGGCGAAGGAGGCCTGTCCGGATTTGCGCAGCGCTTATGCGCGCGCCGTCCGGCATTCGATGCACAAATCCTCCGTCGCCTCTCGCGCTGCTATGGGTCACGCGTCGATGATGTCTTAGGTGACGCGAAAGACGAGTCGGATCTGGGCGAGGCGTTGGGCGGCGGGCTGACGGAGCGGGAGGTTTGTTATCTTATGGAACAGGAGTGGGCGCGCGAGCCAGAGGACGTGCTATGGCGGCGCACCAAGTGCGGCTTGCACATGACGGCGGCTGAGCGCCGTACCGCTGCTGAGAATATCGCAAATCTCTTGGGAAGCTAGTTAGCGCTCTGGAGCCCTTCTTGCGGAGGTCGCATTCCGTTTCTCGGAAATAGGCCAGGGCGCAAGCTCGGCTCCTTCCACGGCCCGCGCATGTCAATGACTTCGCGCGGCTCGGGTCTTGTATCCTTGGCTGCG
Source organism: uncultured Hyphomicrobium sp. (assembly GCA_964405975.1). Taxonomy (GTDB): domain Bacteria; phylum Pseudomonadota; class Alphaproteobacteria; order Rhizobiales; family Hyphomicrobiaceae; genus Hyphomicrobium_A. Next base: position 19,653 of record CAYOPW010000002.1, on the reverse strand, counting down.
TCGGCCGGCCGGTCGCCGATGACCAGGCTGAGATCCAACATGCGTGCAGCAAGATTGATGGCGCCCTCTGCTTCCACCGCACGCTCGCCTGATGTTGCCTGTGCGCTCTCTGTGCGAATGACGCCATTTACAACTGCAAAACGCGCGTCGAGCTGGTCAACAGGCATGGCACCCGTGCTGACCGTTGTCCAAGCGCCAGGCTTTTCAGGTGACTTCACTGCAGCGGACAATTGATCGATGTCTAGGCCGATGCGTCCACCATCAGCCATGGTGACATTAAGCTTCCCGCCAAGCGAGTTAAGCAGGCTGGTGCCGGTGTCACCTGTGGCCGACACTTCTATGACCACATCGCCGCGGCCTTGAATCGTTGCGTGACCGAAGATCGCCCGACCCGCGCGGCCAAGATCCAAGTTTTGAAGTTTGCCGCGAATATCATAGCTGGGCTGGGGACCATTCATATCGATGCGCAACTGACCGCCACCGCGCGTCCCGTCGTCAATCTCCAACTCGGCAACGTCGGCAATCATCTTGCCGCCCTTTAGCGAAATCGTCGCCGCGCTGTTTCCTATGGTCACCCCAGGCACCACAACGCTGTCGGAAGAGATGCGCAAGTCGGCGTCAACGGCTGCCACGAGCGGGAATTTGAGGTCAGTCGCCGTGCTCACCAGAGAAAGTAGGCTCTCGCCAGACGATTGCGCTCTATCGTTGCCAGAGCGAAAGTAATTGGTGAGGTCGAGCGTCTCAAATCCGAGCGTGCCTTCGATCGCAGGGCGCTCGCCGCCAAAGTTGATCGACAATGTGCCTGTGGCCTCGTTGCCATCCATCCTCACCGCTGCATTTTGGAACGTGACTGTGCGATTGACCCACTCAAGTTGGCCTTTGGCCCGGAAGTCCTTAAATCCGGGGCTTGACGGCCAAGCTACTCCGATCCAGTTCGCGGCATCCTCCAAATTTGGGATTCTCAATATGCCCTCTTGCGAAAGCAACCGCGGGTTTTCCCCCTGCATGTAGTAACCGTCGAAGCCTGCTGCGAGCAATCTGCTTCTCAGCGAGCCGCTGACTAAATGCGCGCCGCTCTTTGGGTCTAGGCTGGTGCCAAACGTCGTATCGAAGAGAACGTTTTGACCGCGAAAGATGAATGAGCCTTCCGCATTGATGACACCCTCCGGGCTCAATGTGACATCGGCCGTCACGTCATGGAACGCGAGGGTAGTACCGTCGCCCAATTTCAGGTGAACCGTGCTGTCGCTCACGGTGAGCCAATCGAATTTCAATTCCTGAAGTATTGCGACAAGTGGCGCCACGCCACCAGGCGTCGGCTTGTTCAAGGTGGTTATTCCAGACCCCGAGAAGTCAGCAGCGAACTTTGCGTCCTTAAGAGCAATGTGCGAACTGCTGCCCGTGATCAACCGGGCAATCATTTCGCCGCCGCGCGCCAGGCCGGAGCTGTTCGGGGGTATTGAAATCGTGCCGCTCTCCAGTTCGATAAGCGGTGCCTGAAGCAACTGAACCGGAGAGCTGAGCGTGTAGCTGTCGGTTGAGGCGGCAAACACCGCTGCGCTCTTGAGCGACAGATCAGTGTGACGGCCACCAACGAAGACGGGCGCCGCTATAAGAAATATCAGGCTGCAAAATATCGCGACTGGCACCAAAAAGCGCCGCAACGATTGCCTGGGGGTTTTCATGGACCCTGCCGTCTTAGCGTACGCCACTCGTTGCCAGCCTACCGTCTGCCCGCGTTGAAGCAGGCGGCGCGGATGTCCTTAAGCGCGTTTAGGGACGTGGACACTTGTAAAGCTGGCCGACGCTCCGCGCAAGCGTTCCGCTGCCTGGTACGTCGACGTAAGACGGTTTTCCAACGTCCCGAATCACTTTGTATACCGCTTTTATTCGAAAAGCGAGCATGCATCGATGCTTGCCTTATCTTGCCGACATGGTTTCGGTGGAATGTTGGCCGATCATTGGCCGTCGCGTAACGCAGATGCGTCTTTGCACGCCACCTCCAAAACTAGATTTCAAGTAGCAGTGACGACAATATGGCGCGGCGCACATGCTCAGCACTCACGAGCCCATTCAAACCGCGGGGGGACCGGTGGCAAAGGGTAAGAGGCGGCGCCAACGTGCCGCAAGCATGGTGCGCAATTGGGCGAGATGATCACTTTGGCTCGCACAATTCAGACGGTGCGGGTTCCCGGCCGTCCGCCCGCGATGGCTCTGTGTAAGAGCAGCACTGGTATTAGTCCGACTAGCACGATCGTTAGTGCGCCGAGCGCTGCTTGCTCCAGCTGCTCAATCGACGCGAGCGTGTAGACGTGTGTCGCGAGCGTCTCGAAGTTGAATGGGCGCAAGAGCAGAGTAGCCGGTAGTTCCTTCATACAGTCGACGAAAACGAGGAGTGCTGCGGCGCCGAGCGGCGGAATCAGCAATGGGAAATGGACACGCAACAGTGTCGAAAGGGCCGTCTCGCCAAGTGTGCGGGCCGCTGCATCCAGGCTTGGTGAAATGCGCTCTAAACCGGCCTCGATTTGCCCCAATGCAACCGCCAGGAACCGGATCACATATGCAAGCGTGATTGCGACCAGCGAGCCAGATAGCAAGAGTCCCGTTGAGAATCCAAACGTGCTGCGGAACATCGCGTCCACGCGGTTATCGATGGCGGCAAGGGGAATAAGCAGGCCGATCGCTAAGACCGTGCCTGGCACGGCATAGCCTAGTCCGGCGAGACGTACTGCGGGGCGAATGAAACTGTTGCCGGCAACCCGGCGCGCATATCCAAGAGTCAACGCGATGGCTACCGCTACCAATCCTGCAATGCATGACAACAGCAGGCTGTTGCGCGCGGCCGATATGTAACCGCCTGCAATCGCTCCCGACGCATGAGTCATCGCGTTCTGTGCGAGCACGAGGAGCGGCACTGCAAACCCGAACAGGAATGGCACGGCGGCAAGCGTCGCTGCGGCTGCACCTTTCCACCCGTGGAGATCTTGGAAGGGGATCGCGCGATAACGGCCAGTGGTATGATGGGTACGCGATCCAGAACGCGCCTTGCGTTCGATCGCAAAGAGCGCGACCACAAACATCAACATGACGGCGGAAAGCTGGGCCGCGCCACCAAGGTTCGATCGTTGCAGCCAAGTCACATAGATGCTTGCCGTCAGCGTGTCGACTCCAAGGTATTGGACGGCGCCAAGATCGTTGAAACATTCCATGATGACAAGCGCGACGCCGGCGGCTATGGCCGGGCGAGCAAGTGGCAGTGCAACCTCAATAAACGCCCCAAGCGGCGAGCGGCCCAAGGTACGTGCGACTTCGAGCGCGCACACTGATTGCTGGGCGAAGCTCGCACGCGCGGTGAGGTAGACGTAGGGGTAAAGTACCGACGCAAAAATGAACACAGCGCCGCTCAGCGAGCGCACTTGGGGGAACCAATAGTCAGTTGGGGCTGTCCAACCGAACAAAGATCGCATTCCGGTCTGAACCGGCCCAGCATAATCGAACAGCTCAACGTAGCAATAGGCTACGATATAAGTCGGCACAGCGAGCGGCAGCACCAAGAGACGGTCAAGGACTTCACGGCCAGTGAAGCGGTACATGGTGACGAGCCACGCCGCCGCTGTACCAACGGCGAACGCAATTACGGCGACGCCGCCGGCCAACAATAACGTTCGAGCTGCCGCGCCGGGAAGGACTGTGCGCAAAAGGTGCGGCCAGATGTTTTCTTCAGGTACGAGCGCAAGAATGAAAATGGTCGCAATGGGCAACGCGACAAGCGCAAGAATAACGGCAACAATTGCAGTCCACGCCGGCGAGGTGCGCTGCTTTCGGCGCCATGCCGCAATCGTATTCGGCACCTGCGAGATGCGCCGTAAGACTTCGCTCAACGGGCGAGACGAGACTGATTGAGGCCCGAGTTCCGGCATAGACCGCCCAGGTTCCTGTTGTTGTTCTTTTTAGACGCGGCGCAAGGTCGACTATCTCAGCTATGCCCGTGCACGCCCGGCGAGACGAGGCCAGCGCCCATGAATACCGTACTGGGCGATAGTACCTGGTCGGCCGCTTGGAGGCTTCGCGCGAAACATTCTGCCCCTTCGACGGCCTCGTCGATTTCGTTTGAACCGAGCAAGGCGACAGCACAGGCGCGGAACGCAGGGCACGCGCTATGCTGGCAGGCTGCAACCATGGAGATGGCCAAGCATTCGTCGCGGCAGAACCGCCTGCACGGCGCGGGATAAACCTCTATCTTTCGTCCTGCACCATCCTGCACCGCACGCACCCAGCACGCCAGCTCCGTCATCAGCGGCTTGGCTTCGCGCGGGCCGACAGCTTGCGAAAACTCGTGCCAAGCGACTTCCCAGCTCCCAATGTCGCTGGTCTGATATCCGGCGAGCCAGCAGCGAAAGCCGACGCCAACCAAGCGCTCGGGCGCTGACAGAACTTCACCCGCTGGCATCGCGGTGCCGCGATACGGACAGGTGTTACCAAAGGTCTCGATCTCTGACATCAGAAGTTCGGTCCCTGATCGAATTGTACGATGTCGATAAGCTCAGAGGCTTGCTTGCGAAGCTCGGCAATCTTTTCCAGTGGCAGTTCGTCGGCCTTAAGCGTGCCCCAGCTCTGCACGAGGGGGGAAGCCGGCACGCCGGGCACAACGGGGTACTCTCCGTTTGCTTGCGCATAGATCTCTTGCGCTTCAGGCGAGACAAGGAACTCCATAAGCTTCACAGCATTGTCCTTGTTCAGCGAATTGGCGGCGAGCGACATACCCGAAATGTTGACGTGTGTCCCGCGTCCGTTGGCGTTGGGGAAAATGATGCGGACGGCGTCAGCCCATTCTTTCTGGTCGGGGTTCTTGAGCATGGCGGCCATGTAGTAGGTGTTGCCAATCGCGAGATCACAAAGGCCTGCTGCGACGTCGCGGACACTATCGCGGTCGCCGCCTGCAGGTTTGCGCGCGAGATTTGCCTTGAGACCTTCCAACCACTTCTCAGTTTCGTCTTTACCGTGGTGGGCGATCATGGACGCCACAAGGGCAACGTTGTAGGTGTGCTGACCTGAACGCGTGCAAATCTTGGCGCGCCATTTCGGATCGGCCAGTTCCTCATAGGTGATCGATTCGAGATTTACGCGATCCTTCGATGCGTAGACGACGCGCGCGCGCCGCGTTAGGCCGAACCAATGTCCTTCTGGGTCGCGCAAGTTTTCTGGGATGGCCATGTCAATGACGCTTGAGCGGACGGGTTGTGTTACGCCCGCATTGACCGCCTGTGTCAGCAATCCGAATTCATTCGTGAGAAGCACATCGGCGGGACTATTGCGCCCTTCAGCAGCAAGCCGCTCGACAAGGCCGTTCTTGGCGAACACGACGTTCGTTTTGATGCCGGTCTTTTCGGTGAAGGCAGCGAGCAGCGGGTCGATCAATCCCGGCTCGCGGTAGGAGTAAATGTTGACTTCTTCTTCCGCGCTCGCAGGCGGCACAAAGCCGTGCGAAAGAGTTACAAAAACAAAGAGTGCAATAGCCGTCGTGCGTCGCAGGACGGTAGTGAAATTTCGCATTTTTTTCGCTCCAATAATCGGGGTTCAAGGCCCCGGTATTGGGAAGAGTCACGCTAGACCCCCCTGCGAGCACCTGCTCGCGAAGTGCCATCCCTAGCCTGCACGACGGCGGCCAGTCAATTAAAACGCTAGTGAATGCAATAGATTAGAACTTGTCTAATTCAAACTCGCAGAGGAAAGAAATGCGGCAACGTGTCAGCGCGCAGCGACGCGCTCTTTGGGGAAGATCAATGCGACTGCCGTTCCCTCGCCCGCTGCGCTGTCGATTTCAAGCCGCGCACCGTTGGCCTTGGCCAAGCTAAGCGCCAATGGCAAGCCGATTCCTAGACCACCTGCCTCCTTGCGCTCTGGCTTCGGTGGTGACGACGCATCGAGCGCGCGCTCAATTTCGTCAGCGCTCATTCCACGTCCAGAGTCGCGAACTGCGACAAATACGGCTTGGTCATAACCAAGACCTGTGACCACGCGAACCTCACCGCCGGGCTCGGTAAACTTGATGGCGTTGGCCAGGAGATTGAAAAGGATCTGCTTCACCATAATTGCATCGCCGACGACGCGCGGCAGGCGCGCGTGCAGTTTCTGGCGGAGCTTGAGTTTGGCTTCCTCGGCAAGCGGCCGCATGGCTGAAACGGAGCCTTTGGAAATCGCGTTGAGATCGAGTTCGACCGTTTCCAGCATATTCGTTGTGGCCTCTGGCGCGTCGCTAAGGAGCCGGCTGATAACCGCCAAGGCATGGTGGGCATTATTGTGAATGTCGGCTGCGTAGCCACGGTAGCGCGCGTTGGGCAGCTTGCCGAACCGCTCGTCCTTCATGATTTCGGCAGCTACGGCGATAGCGCTCAAGGGTGTTCTCAGCTCATGTGCGAGTTTGGAGACATTGGGTGCGGAATCGGGTGATGAAGCGGCTGATTCTGCCTCATCCACTTCCGATTCTGCTGTCGGTTCTTCATTCTGGTCCTTGCGTGCACCAAAGCCGCCGCGAATTGCGCTGGCGATCTTCTTAAGCGTCGCTGCGTCGTCATCAGTGCCTGAAACACCGCTCGATTGACGGGATTCGGATGTGGCGGCGACATCTCGGTCCTCGTTAACCATTGTTACGAGGACCAGGGGAGGTGCACCTGATTGTGCTACGGCGCTAACGCTGCAAAGGAGGTTTTCCGCCCCATAGGCCGTCCAAAAAACCAGCGACTCGCGCCTTCCACCATTGAGCGGCTCACGGGCCATGGCACGCAGCCGAACGAGGCCGGGCATCGCCGCATCCAGCGTTCCAGAGGCCGCATCCGGGCACAGCCCCAAGCGCGCGGCCCCGGCAGAGTTGGCCGCAAGGACACAACCTTTGGCTGGATCGATCACCCATGCGGGACCGCTGCAGCGCAATAGAGCTTGCTCGGGGCCCGACCCGGTCGATTGTGGCAATGCGCGAGGTCCGTCAGCTGGCATGGACGAAACACCAAGGCTTAAAGTCTGTTAGCGCGTGCGGCTCTCTGCGTCCACGAGCCCGATCGCCCCAGGTACGCTATCCACACTCAATTTCGCGGTCGCTTCGCATCGGTCTCTGGATATAATCAGTCAATGCCCGATAACCAGGAGCGGGCCCCAGGAGCTCCCTGGCCTATAAGGAGGAAGCCGCCGATGTATGACAAGCCGCAGTTCGAGATTCCAGAGGCAGTTCGTGAGCTTGCGGAGCGCAACGTCGAGCAAGCGCGCTCGGCGTACGGACAATTCATGGAAATGGCCCGCAAAGTCCAGGATACGGTTTCGCAGTCACAAGGTGCCATGGCCCAAAGCGCTATGGAACTGCAATTGCAGGTGAGCAAGTTCGCAGAAGAGAACATCCAGTCGAGCTTTCGATTTGCCAGCGATCTGTCGCGCGCCCGTGATCTCAAGGAATATATCGAGATTCAACAGCGTTACGCGCAAAACCAAATGAAGACCTATGCTCAGCAGGCTCAGGAACTTGGCAAGCTGATGAGCGAAGCGGCGCAGAAGGCAAAGCCTAAGGGCTGACGTGATCAAGACCCTCGTTGGCTCTTGCTCGCGCGCCCGCCGTTACCTGGCCATTCGCTAATCGCGGCGCCAGATTTTCGCTTGACGATCGGGCCTTGGAGGGGGTTTTAAGACGCGCCGGGTAGGCTACGCTGGTTGCGAGCCCCATGCGTGCCGCCTTAGCTCAGGTGGTTAGAGCGCTAGATTGTGGATCTAGAGGTCCCCCGTTCAAGTCGGGGAGGCGGTACCAGTTTCCTTCTCACGCACAACCGGGTCGAGTTCCCAATCCAGCTCAGGGAGTGGCAAGTCGTGCTAGCGTCACGCCGGCCGCGAGGTGGCGGCTAAATAGTTGACGCCGGTATCTGCATCGAGACGCCACTCATCGCGGATAACGTCGTACACCATTCCACGAAATTGCGGTGGCGCGAGCCCGACGGCCGAAATATGGCTGCCAAGTTCCTCTGGCGTCACAAAACGCAGCCAGTTGTGGGTGCCGCGGGGTAGCCAACCCAGCACGTACTCCGCTGCGACGATCGCCAGCCCGTAAGACTTCCATGTGCGATTGAGCGTCGAAAGCACGAGGGCGCCGCCGGGCCGGACGAGTTTGGTGATCACTTTTAGGAAGGCGGCAACGTCAGGTACGTGCTCGATCACCTCAAGGCAAACGACGGCGTCGAAGGTTTCACCTGCAACACTTAGCTCTTCAGCGCGCGCGGCGCGATAGTCGATGGCAAGGCGCTGGGCTTCTGCATGCCGGCGGGCAATTTCGATAGAATCCGCGGTGGGATCGATACCCGTTACGCGTCCACCGAGGCGGGCAAGCGGTTCGCAGACTAGACCGCCGCCGCAGCCGATATCAAGAATTGTGATGTTTCGCAATGGCTTAAGAGTTTTGGGTGGAAGCCCGAAGTGCGTAACCAGGGTGTCGCGGATGAAGGTGAGCCGTGCGCGCCCTTGCTGATGCAGCGGGCGGAACTTGCCGCTCGGATTCCACCATTCGCTGGAAAGGCGCTGGAAGCGGTCGACTTCGCGGGGGTCGAGCGTGGGCTCCGGTGCGGATGCAGGTTCGCTTTTCATTCTTTACGGCATACGCAGGTCCGCCACGTAAATTGTCAAGGCTGATATATTGCGGGAACGTGCTGATCTCGTTATGAGAACGGGCCGCAAATGGCATTTTGATTTGCCTGAGGCCTACGACGCCCGATCGGCCGACTGTGCCATCTCTCGGCCTGCGCCCCGAGGGGTCATTGCGAACAGCATTCAAAGGGCGCCGCGGCGGGAAACGTAACGTAATGTCTGTCGTCGTTATGAAGTTTGGCGGCACCTCGGTCGCCGACATCGAGCACATCCGCAACGTCGCGCGTCATGTTAAGCGCGAGGTTGAAGGTGGTAATAGGGTCGCTGTCGTCGTCTCCGCGATGGTCGGCGTCACGAACCAGCTCGTCTCCTGGGTACGGGAGGCCTCCGTCCTGCATGACGCCCGCGAATACGATGCCATAGTCGCAACGGGGGAACAGGTCTCAGCCGGCTTGCTTGCCATCGTGCTGCAAGCGATGGGTCTGCAAGCGCGCTCGTGGCAGGGCTGGCAGGTGCCAATCCTCACGTCGGCCGGCCATGGTGCAGCGCGCATCAAGAGCATAGATGGAAGCAGCCTACGCCGGCGCCTCGAAGATGGCGAAGTGGCCGTTGTCACCGGCTTCCAGGGGATCGAGCCGGAACGGCAACGAATTGCAACGCTGGGACGGGGCGGCTCCGACACAAGCGCCGTAGCCATGGCCGTCGCGCTCAACGCAGATGTGTGCGACATCTATACTGACGTCGACGGGGTCTACACCTCCGACCCGCGCATCGTGCCCAAAGCACATCGCTTACCGAAGGTGTCATACGAAGAGATGCTGGAGATGGCCTCACTGGGCTCGAAGGTGCTGCAAACGCGCTCCGTTGAGCTTGCCATGGTGAACCGTCTGCGGGTTCGCGTTTTGTCGAGTTTTGTTGCGCCGGATGCGATGGCGCCTGTGCACATAGATCGCCTGGAAGATATCGGCACAATTGTTTGCGACGAGGATGAGATCGTGGAGAACCAAGTCGTCAGTGGCATCGCCTATGCAAAGGACGAGGCGAAAGTAACTCTCATTAAAGTTGAGGATAAGCCCGGCGTTGCCGCGCGCATTTTTGGGCCGCTTGCGGACGCCAACATTAATGTCGACATGATTGTGCAAAATGTTACCGCCGACGGCAAGCACACCGACATGACGTTTACCGTTCAGGCTGCCGAGTTGCCGCGCACGCTCGATGCGCTCAAGGCCGCCAAATCGGACATTGGCGACTTCGGTGTCAACAGCTCAGCCGACGTTGCAAAAGTATCTGTTATTGGAATCGGCATGCGCAGCCACGCTGGCGTGGCCGCTATGATGTTCAAGGCACTTGCCGACAAGGGTATTAACATTCTGGCTATTACGACGTCCGAGATTAAGATCAGCGTTTTAATAGATGCGGCCTATGCCGAGCTTGCTGTCAGGACGCTGCATTCGATTTATGGTCTCGACTCTGACTAGTGCAGCACGGTTCCGGGCCGTGCATTTGGATTTGAAACCCGCCAAACGGGCGGACCCATCGGGCGGCAACGGCTCATGCAGGGGCGAGGTGACGAGCCACGAGCGATGACGAGTGAACCGGTACTGCGTGTGATCATGCGGCGCCTGCGCGAGATCATGTCGGAGCCAGGTGACGGCCAGGCCAGGCTCGACAAGATCGTGAAGCAGATCGCTGGCGTGATGGTGGCCGAGGTGTGCTCGATCTACTTGAAGCGCCAAGACGGCTCGTTGGAGCTGTTCGCCACCGAAGGCCTCAAAACAAGCGCTGTTCACAGCACGCGCATGAACCGCGGCGAAGGTCTCGTCGGCAGAAGCGCAGAACTCAATATAACAATCAACGAGCCTGAGGCCTCTAGCCATCCTGCATTCTCTTACCGGCCTGAGACCGGCGAGGAGATTTATCACTCGCTGCTGGCTGTGCCGGTTCAGCGCAGCGGCCAGGTGCTTGGTGTGCTGGTGGTGCAGAACCGTACACCAAAGGATTACTCCGACGAGGATGTCGAGGTGCTCCAGGCCACGGCGATGGTGGTGGCTGAGCATATCGTCTCTGGCGCGGTTGCCGGCGCGGGCACCGCGATCGAGCTGTCGAAATCGATGTCCTCGGTGATCGATGGCGAAGCGATTTCGGAAGGCATTGCGCTGGGCCACGTTGTGCTGCACGAGCCGCGTATCGTCGTCGAACGGCTCATGGCCGAGGATACTGACGAGGAAATGATGCGGCTTGACACCGCAATTGTCGCATTGAGAACCCATCTCGACGAGATGTTTGATCACGAGCATCTGGCCGCCGCCGGCGAGCACCGCGACGTGCTGGAGGCCTACCGCATGTTCGCCCACGATAAGGGATGGGAGCGGCGGCTGCGCGAGGCCGTAGTAGGCGGCTTGACGGCCGAGGCTGCAGTGGAGCGTGTGCAAAACAGCACCCGAGCACGAATGCTGCGTCAAAACGATGCTTATTGGCGCGAACGCCAGCGTGACCTTGATGATTTGTCGGATAGGCTATTGCGTATCTTGGCCGGACGCATAACGAGCGCCGACGAGCCCTCGAGTTTGCCGCCCGACACGATTCTGGTCGCGCGCACTATGGGCCCCGCCGAACTCTTGGACTACGACCGCAAGCGGTTGCGCGGGCTCGTCGTTGAGGACGGAAGCGGGCAGAGCCACGTTGCAATCGTTGCCAAGGCTTTGGGAATTGCTGCGGTTGGTCAGGCACGGGGCGTGGTGGAGCGTGTCAATGCCGGTGACGCTGCGATCGTGGATGCGATCGCCGGCGAGGTGCATTTGCGTCCTTCCTCTGACGTCATCTCTGCCTATTCGGACAAAGTTCGGTTCTTGGCGCGCCGGCAGAGACAGTATCTGGCGCTGAAAGATGTCCCCGCTCTCACGACAGACGGCGAACGTGTGTCGGTTCACATCAATGCGGGCCTGCTGGTCGACCTGCCGCACCTGAAGCAATCGGGCGCTGATGGTGTCGGCCTGTTTCGTACCGAGTTGCTGTTTATGTTGTCGAGCACGTTGCCGAAGCTTGAGCGCCAGGTTGAGTCCTATCGCGCCGTTGTTGCGCGTGCAGACGGCAAACCAGTCATCTTTCGTACGCTCGATATCGGCGGCGACAAGATACTTCACTATCTGCGCCAGCCAGCAGAGGAGAACCCGGCTATGGGTTGGCGGGCTGTGCGCATGGGTCTTGATCGGCCGGCTTTGCTGCGCACTCAAATTCGAGCGCTCTTGCGGGCGGCGGCCGGTACAGAGCTACACGTGATGATTCCAATGGTGTCGCAAGCCGAGGAGATGGACGTCGTGCGCGCCTTGGTCGAAAAGGAGCGCGGGATCTTATTATCGAAGCGCTACGAAGTGCCCAAGCGCGTTCAACTTGGCGCGATGATAGAGGTCCCAGGCCTACTATTCGAACTCGATGCCTTGATGAAGAAGTCCGACTTTGTCTCGGTTGGCAGCAACGATCTTTTGCAGTTCCTGTTCGCCGCAGACCGGACGAACGCACGCGTGGGCAGCCGCTATGACTCGCTGTCACCGGCGCCATTGCGCGCGCTTAAGGCGCTAGTAAAAGCTGGCAAGAAGCACAATGTGCCAGTGACTTTATGCGGCGAGATGGCGGGCCGGCCCATCGAAGCGCTTGCGCTAATCGGACTTGGCTTCCGGTCGCTTTCGATGTCGCCTGCTTCGATCGGCCCGGTGAAGACCATGATCTTGGCGACGCACGCCGGCCGCGTTTCGGCGTACCTTGAGACGTTATTGAGGAAAAGTGCGCCTAACATTCGCGATTCGCTCATTAACTTTGCCAAATCCGAAGGCATCGAGGTCTAGGCATAGTGCTGCCTTTGACAAGCGTTGGGTTTTGCCGGACGATGGTCTGTGGGGAATCTGCTGTTTGGGTGGTGTTGCGTGGCAACTGTCATGCGTAGAGGGATTGAACCGGACAGGTTGCGTTCAAACCTGCGCCTTTCTAGCGCGGGTCAATCCCCAATTGCGCGCCAGCAGATGAACGCCATGGCTACTCGGCTGGCGCCAGAAATCGGTCGCTTCTTCCGGGACCTAAGACAGATATTCCGTCTCTCGCGTGAACAAATCGCGCAGAAGCTTGCAACGCGCCCCGACATTATCTCCGCGCTTGAAGCTGGTGACGTTCGCGTGCTGCCACCGTGGCCCGAGACATGCCGCATTGTGCGCACCTATGCAGGGATTGCGCGTCTCGACCCGCGTCCGGTTCTGCATTCGATGGAAACGCTGATCGCATATGACCGTCATTTGATGGGGACGATGCCGCAATCGATGCTTGCACGATTAGGCCGGTGCAGCGCGTCAGCGCTAGCGGCATTTGGGCACTTCCGGGCAAGTCCCTTTGCAGCAGGCTCGCTTTTTTGGAATCGCATCACGCGCGGCCACAGGGGCACCAGCCGGGCGCTTGTTTTGATCGCGTTCCCAATTGCGATTATTGTCCTGCTGACGCAGACGGCCGTTCTAGAAGCGGGCGTTTCACAATTGCCCGAGCCAGTTGCGCGTATGGTTCGCGGAGCCCAGGACTACGTGACCTTGCAGCTGGCGCCTACCCGTAATGGCCTGCGCTGGGTCGACGTTGCCGATCCTCGGACGCGGCGGGGCGACAAATTAAAGACGGCCGGCCAACCCGATTAGCGACGGGCCGCGGTAGTCCTATATTCAGCTAAAGCGAATCAAACGGTCTAAACGTAAGCGCCGCGACTCAGGCGCCCTTTGAGACCTTTTAACACCGACACGATCAGATGAGCACGATACCCAAAGAGAAACTCGACAAACTGATTGAGCGCTGGACGGCAATCCAGTCGGAGCTCAATGAGGGTGTTAGCCAGGAGAAATACGCAAAGCTCACTAAAGAGTTCTCCGCGCTGAACCCCATTGTGACGACGATTGACGCGTTGCGGGCGGTCCACAAGGAGAGCGCCGACCTCGAAGCGCTCATTGGGGATCCAACCGCCGACAAGGAAATGAGTGAACTTGCGCGCACTGAGCTCGACGAACTTGTGCCACGCATCAAGGATCTTGAACACCAGCTCAAGCTGCAACTGCTGCCGAAGGACGCTGCCGACGAGAAGAGCGTGATCGTCGAGGTGCGCGCGGGAACAGGTGGGGATGAGGCCGCGCTTTTTGCCGGCGATCTTTATCGCATGTATGCGCGCTATGCTGAACTCAAGGGGTGGAAGACGGAAATCATCTCCGCATCGGAAAACGACTTGGGAGGTTACAGGGAGATCGTCGCATCCATCTCGGGCAGCGGCGTGTTTGCGCGGCTCAAGTTTGAATCGGGTGTGCACCGCGTGCAGCGTATTCCTGAGACGGAAACGGGCGGGCGCATTCATACTTCGGCGGCAACTGTTGCCGTGCTGCCCGAAGCTGAAGATGTGGATATCGACATTCGACCCGACGATATTCGGATCGACACGATGCGCGCTGGCGGAGCTGGAGGTCAGCACGTCAATAAAACGGACTCAGCCGTGCGAATGACGCATTTGCCAACCGGGATTGTCGTCGTTTCTGCGGAGAAGTCGCAGCATCAAAACCGCCGACTCGCAATGCAGGTCTTGCGCTCGCGCGTTTACGAGCTTGAGCGTCAGCGCGCTGCCGATGAGCGGGCGCAGTCGCGAAAAGGCCAGGTGGGTTCGGGCGACCGCTCGCAGCGCATCCGCACGTATAATTTTCCGCAAGGGCGCGTGACCGACCATCGCATCAATTTGACGCTCCACAAGCTCGATGCAGTGCTGGAAGGCACTGCGCTGGATGAGTTGATCGATGCGCTCATCACTGATCATCAAGCCAGCCAGCTCGCAGCGATGGAAAGCCATGCCAGCGCTTGATTTTGACTCCGGCACCGACGACGCTGAGCGGATGAGCGATGCCGTCCGGCGCGTCGCCCGTGCGCTTGCCGAGGCGGGCGTCGACACGCCCTCCCTTGACGCGCGGCTTCTCGTTGCCAAAGCGACAGGATGCAGTTCAGCCAAGCTTATTGCCGAACCCGACCGGCGGCTCAAGCAGGCCGAACGCCAGAGCTTGGAAAAATTGGCAAGACGACGCTGTGCACGTGAGCCCGTCTCGCGCATTTTGGGACGTCGCGAATTCTACGGCCGCGAGTTTGAGATTTCGCCGGCGGTCCTCGACCCGCGACCCGACAGTGAAACGTTGATCGAGACGGCGCTGGGGCTTGTGGATGAGGAGGGCTGGCGCGCGCGGCCGATGCGCATTCTGGACGTCGGCACGGGTTCGGGCTGCCTCCTTGTCTCCCTTCTCGCCGAACTTCCAGTTGCGACCGGCATCGGCACGGACGTCAGCGCAGCCGCGTTGGACGTTGCCGCCAAGAATGCAGCGCGACATGGGGTCGCGAGCCGTGCGCGACTTGAGATTCGCCGCTCCATTGAGGGCCTAGAGGAGCCTTTTGAGCTTCTAGTGTGCAATCCGCCATACATTCCAACCCAGGAGATTGCGGCGCTCGCACCGGAGGTTCGCGATTGTGATCCAAGCGGCGCACTTGACGGTGGGGTGGACGGTCTCGATATTTATCGAGAAGTTATCCCCGAAATCAGCCATGTTGTTTCGTCTGGCTGGGTGCTTTTCGAGGTAGGAGCTGGACAGTCCAGCATTGTAGCTGAGCTTCTAAGCTCTGTCCCTGGCCGGCAACCATCAACCAAGATTCGATTTCGTCGCGACCTTGGTGGCCATGTACGCTGTGTGGCTGCGAAGATACAGGTATAGCGAGGTAACGAAAAATAGTTTGATTTGCCTCGGTTCCGCGCTAATGTAGGTGCAGCCGTATTGATCGTGTGTTGCGCCTTTGTTGCGGGAACGATGTTACCCTGGCAGGCGGCACGAGCTGGGATTGCGAAGCAGAAGGACGCCTTCGCGTTAATGCGAATGTTCTACTGCTAACGCTGAATAGGCGATCGCTGGCGGCACGGCGTGGTACGCCCTTTTCCGACTGGATGTGTCGACTGCCGTCTGAGCGTCACGAAAACAAATTATTGGTGCGCGTCTCCGTATGCACACGTGTGCTTGGGATGGCGACACTTACCCTGAGGGCGGGGCAGTAAACAACGGGACATTGCCGCCAGTGGGCGGGCTCACGCCTTTACAGATTTTTTCACGACCGAGAACGGAGCCAATGAGGCAAGGACAGCAAAACCGCAGAGGCCGCGGACGCAATCGTAAGAGCCAGAACCCGCTGACGCGCAGCTTTGAGAGCACGGGGCCGGATGTAAAAATCCGCGGAACGCCGGCGCACATTGCTGAGAAGTATATGTCGTTGGCACGTGATGCCGGTTCCTCCGGCGACCCGGTGCTCGCTGAAAACTATTTGCAGCATGCTGAACACTACAATCGCATCATCATGTCGTTTCGCGATCAGCAGCTGAGCCAGGGCGGCGAGGCCGTGAACGGCGCCACCGGCCGCCACCGTCAAATCGCAGCGCAAGACCCAGCAGACTCGGTGGAGGATATCGACGACGAAAGCTTGGATGGCGACGTGCAGCCGCCCCACCGGCCTTTGCGTCAGCATGAGCCACAACCTCAGCCGCGTGTCGAAGGGCATCGCGGTGGACAAGAATCATCGTCCCGGATGCGCGGCCGACCCGATCGCCCAGAACGCGGTCGTGGTGGCGGGCGCGGATTTCGGCAAAACGCCGAAGCCGGAGGTGAGGGCGACGGTCAGCAGCAAGCCGCCGAAGGACAGTCTTCGCGACGCGAGCGGTTCGCAGAGAGCAATGAGCAGCCGGAGTTCTTGCGCCGTCCGGTGCGCCGTCCGCGCCGTGATAGCAATGGAGGCTCTTCCGAGGCGAACGGCGGGGCTGTTACCGACGACGCTGATCACGACTGAGATCGCACGGCAGGCTTTTCCCATTTTTGATATTTCGCTGCCGCCGCACTCAGGCGGTGACGGCGTTGCCAATTGCCACCGCGCCATCCTCGCTCACGCGCGCGTAGATGCCGAAATGAGTATGGCCCCAGGTCCGTTGCAGCACGGAAGGGATCGCCATATCACGCTTGCCTGTTTCGGGATCGACGTTGGTTGCCGCGCACCGCGCCGTTTGCTCAAGGACGGCAAGCTTGGCGCTGCCCACAGTGATTTCTTTATCGATCCAGTTGAATTCTTCCCAAGCGGCTGCCCCGTCGATCACGATGTTAGGGCGAAAGCGCAAGGGATTGACCGAAGTACCGGCTGCGCGCTCCAGCTCGCGCACCGAAGCAAGATTGATGATGTGGACGCATTTGGCCGCCACGTCAGAGAAGCTGTGCCCCTGTGAGAAGACAATTTTCGGCGCGCCGCGTAGCTCTGCCTCCATGTAGGCAGCAAGGAATTGCTCAATCATTTGCCGCCCAATCGTCGTCGTGAGCTGGCCGCGCGCAACCTGTCGCCCATCACGAAGGATCGTTAAGGTCGCGTTTGCATCGTCGAACTTGGTCTGGAGTGTCGCCAGCCGCTCATCGCGCATGAGCATCAAGAAATGTATCTTGGGCAGATACTGCGGGTGGTCCGGGTTGAAGCGGCCCGGTCCGTTTTCGATGGCATAGGCGCGGTCAAAAGGCACTGTCTCGCCAGCTCGCAGCTCAACGCTTTCAAGCGGCTCAGGCGACAAACCTTTGACAGGATAGCGATAAAGGCCGCAGACGATTGATCCGCCAGATTGCGCCATCGTTAATGCAACTTTCCTCGCGGGCCCATGGCCGGGCGATTCCCCCTTTTGTTGGGTTCCGTGCGTACTATATCACGTGTTGAAATGGTTTCCGCTCGATGCTGATCCAGGTCAGGCGGTGCCCGCAATCCTGACGTGACGGCGTCCACCCGTGCCATTAGGGCGGTGATGACGCGCTGAGGAGGGACAATGAACTTTGAGATCTATACTGACCGCGCCCGCGGTTTCGTTCAATCCGCGCAGAGCTTGGCGCTGCGCGATGGCCACCAGCAGTTTACGCCCGAGCACCTTCTCAAGGTGCTGCTCGATGATAGCGAGGGACTGGCCGCCGGTCTTATACGCAAGGCGGGAGGGCAGCCGGAGGCCGCGCTCAACCTGGTGGACCAAGCGCTTGCCAAGCGTCCCCAGGTCTCAGGCGGGGGTGCGGGCCAGCTCTATGTGGCACCTGAGCTAGCGCGCGTATTCGATCAAGCAGAGAAGATTGCTGAAAAGGCTGGCGATAAGTATGTCACCGCTGAACGACTGCTGTTGGCGCTCGCGCTGGAGAAAGGTACCGAGGCTGCAAAAATTCTCGCCGATGCTGGTGTTACGGCACAGAGTCTGAACGAAGCCATCAATGATTTGCGCAAGGGCCGCACGGCTGATACGGCGTCTGCCGAACAAGGCTATGATGCTCTGAAACGCTATGCCCGCGACCTCACCGAGGACGCCGCGAATGGCAAGCTCGATCCTGTCATTGGCCGCGATGAGG
The DNA here is from genome assembly GCA_964405975.1 of uncultured Hyphomicrobium sp. Taxonomy (GTDB): domain Bacteria; phylum Pseudomonadota; class Alphaproteobacteria; order Rhizobiales; family Hyphomicrobiaceae; genus Hyphomicrobium_A. Next base: position 1,594 of record CAYOPW010000002.1, on the reverse strand, counting down.
AGATCCGCCGAGCAATCCAGGTCCTTTCACGGCGCACGAAGAACAACCCGGTCCTCATTGGTGAGCCGGGCGTGGGTAAGACCGCGATTGCCGAAGGCCTGGCGCTGCGCATCATCAAAGGTGATGTTCCCGACAGCCTCAAAGACAAGAAGCTCTTAGCACTGGACATGGGCGCGCTTATCGCCGGCGCGAAGTACCGCGGTGAGTTTGAGGAACGCCTCAAAGCTGTCCTGCAGGAGGTTGAGGCGGAGGGTGGCCGCATCATTCTGTTTATCGACGAGCTGCACACCATTGTGGGCGCGGGAAAGACCGAAGGCGCAATGGACGCCGGCAATCTCTTGAAGCCGGCTTTGGCGCGCGGCGAGTTACATTGTATCGGTGCCACGACGCTGGATGAGTATCGCAAGCACATCGAGAAAGACGCAGCACTCGCGCGGCGGTTCCAGCCCGTCTTCGTCGATGAGCCGTCGGTCGAGGATACGATTTCCATCCTGCGCGGCTTGAAAGAGAAGTACGAGTTGCACCACGGCGTGCGTATAACTGACTCCGCGCTTGTCGCCGCGGCCACGTTGTCCAACCGCTACATCACCGATCGTTTCCTGCCCGACAAGGCGATCGATCTTGTCGACGAGGCCGCTTCCCGCCTCAAAATGGAGATCGACTCCAAGCCTGAGGCGCTCGACGCTATCGATCGCGATCTGATGCAAATGAAGATCGAGCGTGAGGCGCTGCGCAAAGAGACAGACACAGCTTCGAAGGATCGTTTGGCGCGGCTTGAAAAGGATATCGCTGACCTTGAGGAAGAGAGCAAAGTGCTCACGCAGAATTGGGAAGCGGAGCGCGAGAAGCTTGGCAGCGCGCAGAAAGTTAAGGAAGAGCTCGACGGCTTGCGCACTGAATTGGAACAGGCACAGCGCAGGGGCGATCTTGCGCGTGCCGGCGAGCTGGCATACGGCCGCATCCCCGAGCTTGAGAAGAAACTAACGGAAATCGAAGCTCAGGAAGAGACAAAGGGCGCGATGGTCGAGGAGGCAGTAACGCCCGACCAAATTGCGGGCGTCGTATCTCGCTGGACCGGCATCCCCGTCGATCGCATGCTCGAAGGCGAGCGCGAGAAGCTTCTCCAGATGGAGGAAGCCTTGAGCAAGCGTGTCGTGGGGCAGCGTGAGGCCGTTGATGCGGTCTCAACGGCGGTGCGCCGAGCGCGCGCCGGCTTGCAGGATCCTAACCGGCCGATTGGCTCGTTTATGTTCCTAGGCCCGACGGGCGTTGGCAAGACGGAGCTTTCCAAAGCACTTGCCGCATTCCTTTTCGATGATGAGAGCGCGCTCCTTCGCATTGATATGAGTGAGTACATGGAGAAGCACTCCGTGGCTCGTCTCATTGGCGCACCTCCAGGCTACGTTGGTTATGAGGAGGGCGGTTCGCTGACCGAAGCGGTGCGCCGGCGGCCCTACCAGGTAATCCTTTTCGACGAGATCGAGAAGGCGCATCCGGACGTGTTTAACGTGCTCCTGCAAGTGCTCGATGACGGCCGTCTTACTGACGGTCAGGGCCGGACAGTCGGCTTCCGCAACACCATTATCATCCTCAC
>CAYOPW010000001.1:7335-129912 GCA_964405975.1 uncultured Hyphomicrobium sp. | reverse complement strand
TTCTGGTGGCTGAGATTGCCGACGTCCTCGACCGCAAGTTAGGAGCGCTCCGTCGGACTCTGCTCAAGGGCTTCAAGACGCCGCGCACTTTGCGCCACGACATTGCCTGTGACTGCGGATTTGTCTGGTATCCTCAACCTTTCAATCCCATTGCGGACGAGTTGCCCCGCGCAAGCCGGCTTGTGGCGCACGCATGGTTGGAAAAGGCCAAACGTGACCGCCACCGCGCACGCGCGCGGCGCGCTGTGTATTGCCTCCTCGTTCTCGTTATTGGGGCGGGAGCGTATGCGGTTTCCCAAACGCCGGTATCCTTCAGTGCTCTCCGGTCGATCGAGATCGACGTCGCATAACTTGTGCGTACCGCACCGCTATAGCCGACTCGGCGAGCCGGTTGCGCAATGCGCTGCAACCATCCGCGCCTATCGGTCTCTTCCTATGTACGACGAGACAAACGGCAGGGGCTGCGTGCACGTTTGAGCTGGACAACGGTCGAAGGCGTGTACCACCGAGGGGGCGACACGCCGGGCTGCGACCGCCCAAAATAAGCACCGCCAGCGGGTCGACGAACAGCGCGATGACGGTGGAAACAACTGCGGAACATTTGGTTAAAAATTGGCAGCGGATTGGCACCGGACTGTTTAAAACGGACCGGGACAGAACAAAACAAGAAATCACGAGAGAGCCCCTAACCAACTGTTTCAACGATATAAAACGGGACGATCTGGGATGCAGCGGGATAAACGAGGACGCCCGAAAACGTGGAGGCACCGGTTGTCAAGACCGGTGCCTTAAACCACTCGGCCACTCATCCTGGCGTGCCCGTCGGGTCAGGGCGCGCGACCCTATACGCCAAACCAGCATCTCTCAAGGTCACCGGACCTTTACCCAATCCTAAGCGCTTTTTGCGATGCCTCTCGTGGTCTTATGTCCACCTGCGCGGCTTTGCTTGCATGGCAATGGCGGGGTGCAACATGTCTGCCGTAAGCGGATTGGCGAATGTGTGTGCGTAGTGCGAGAACTCATCTCGCGACAGAGTTGCGGTCGACCTGTGAGCTGGAATTCCGCCTCTCACCTCAGCAAGGTATTCTTCGCGCTACAACTTGGGTTCTGCTGTCAGCGGCCGTGCTTGGGGGGTGCTCGCAGGGTACCGCGACCGACGAGCGAGACCTTGGTGTAAAGACGAGCGCGCGCGTCATGAGCGGCGCCCGTACGATCCCCAAAGGTGGTGGCCACTACAAAGTTGGCAAGCCCTATCAAGTATCTGGGCGCTGGTATGTGCCGCGCAAAGATCCCAACTACGACCGCCGCGGTGTGGCCTCGTGGTACGGAAGGGCGTTTCATGGCCGGCGCACGGCGAACGGCGAAATCTTCGACATGAGCGCGCTGACGGCGGGCCATCGCACACTGCCGCTGCCGTCTTACGCCTATGTCACGAACCTCAAGAACGGCCGCACGATTTTGGTGCGCGTCAACGATCGTGGTCCTTACGTCAACGATCGCATTATCGATTTGTCAAAACGTTCTGCACGCGAGCTTGGTTTCATAGGCCCGGGCCTCGCGCGCGTCCGCGTGCGCTATGCCGGACCGGCACCGCTCAACGGTAGTGACGTTGCCGAGCGACGGTTTCTGGCTAACCAGCGCTGGCATCGAACACATCGCCGCTTGGCTGGTGATTCGAACATGGGCGCGGAACCATTCGAGACGGCGTCCACTAAGAACATCGCAAGGAAACGCAATATCCAAATGACTTCGGTGGGCGATGCTTTTGCAACCCAGCGGGCAAGCTTAGGTGGACCACCACGTTCTTATGTAGACGTCGGCGTCTTTGCTTCACGTGCGCAGGCAGAGCGCAGGTGCCACGAGCTGAAAGGGCTCGGTCCCATGGCGGTAAAACGTCTGAATTCAGGGCAGAAGCCAATCTTTCGCGTGCAACTTGGCCCCTTCGGCGACGTAGAGGCTGCCGCCATCACCAAAAAGATCGCGGATCTTGGAATCGCCAATGGCGTTCATATATTGGAATAGCGTTAGATACTCAGGCTTGAAGCGTTGACACCGTAAGGCTGTTGCTTTGATAGTTTGCGGGAGGGCACGTTTTAAAAAGGGTTCTGAAGGCCGACATGTCATTTCTGGCCACTTGGCGCATCGGCAACGCCATCTTGCGCCCGCTCGCAATGCTCGCGGTGGCGGTATTTAGCGTTGGCTCGGCGGATGCGGGGCAAAGCAGCAATTTCGACACGCGTGCTAAAGCTGCGATCTTGATGGATGCCGACACCGGCGCGATTCTATATCAGCACAATGCCGATGAACTGTTGCCGCCGGCGAGCATGAGCAAGCTGATGACGCTTGCCGTGGTGTTTAAAGCAATCAAGGACGGCCGGCTATCGCTTGATGACGAATTCGTCATGAGTGAACATGCGTGGCGCACAGGCGGGGCACCATCGCACACATCGGCCATGTTCGTGCCGCTGAACAAAAAAGCGACGATCAGCGACCTTGTGAAGGGCATGATCGTGCAGTCGGGCAACGATGCAGCCATCGCGATGGCGGAAGGTATCAGCGGTTCGGAAGAAGCTTTTGCCAAACGTATGACGGTTGAGGCCCGCCGCCTCGGGCTGGCCAAGTCAACGTTTAGGAACCCGACGGGGCTCTATCATCCAGATCATCTGATGACCGCGCGGGAGCTTGCTTTGCTCGCGCGCCACATTATCCGCGAATACCCTGAATTCTACAAAATCTTCTCCCAGAAGCTTTTCAAGTACCGAAGGCACAAATTTTACAATCGTAATCCGCTGCTCTCTGCCGGCATCGGTGTTGATGGGCTCAAGACCGGCTACATCAAGGCGTCGGGATACGGGATGGTTTCGTCGGCGAAACAGGACGGCAAGCGTTTGATCGCCGTCGTGATGGGAATGCCGACGAAACGCGCTCGCAAATCGGAAAGTATCAAGCTCTTGAACTGGGGCTTTCGCAGCTTCAAGCAGTTCAAACTTTTCAACGCAGGTGAGACGGTTGGATATGCGCGCGTTTGGGGCGGTGAGCGCTTCTATGTGCCCCTCGTTGGTAAGGGAGAAGTGGCCGTCATTTTACCGCGCGTTCCCGAGAACCCGCGCTTGAGGGCTGAAATCACCTATCAGGGTCCGCTCAAGCCTCCCATCCGCAAAGGCGATCAGGTGGCCAAGCTGCGGGTGACCAGCCAGACGAATGCCGTTAACGAGGTGCCGCTCTACGCGGCCGAGGACGTAGAGCCGGGCGGTTTGGTCCGTCGCGGCCTGGACTCGCTGGCGCATTTGGCGCTGGGCTGGGTCCCACTCTAGCGCTGTCGCTCTCAAGCATGATACCCACGGGCTTTGACCGGGTGCAACGCCCGGTCGCAAGGTCCAACTTGAGGGGCCGGCCCGCGGTGGATCAGCGCAATGGCAGCAGTGGGAAAATTTATCACCTTTGAAGGTGGCGAAGGGTCTGGAAAGTCGACCCAAGTTCGGCTTCTGGCCGAACGGTTGCGCGGCCGCGGCCTCGACGTGCTGCTAACGCGTGAGCCCGGCGGCTCGCCGTTCGCTGAGACGTTGCGTACCATCATCCTGGACCCGCATACACCGGCGCACTCCGCCTTGTCTGAAGCGCTACTATTTTATGCGGCACGTGCCGACCATCTGAACAAGACAGTGCGTCCTGCGTTGCTGGGTGGGCGCTGGGTCATCTGCGACCGCTTTTCTGATTCGACTCGCGTGTATCAGTGTGAGGCCGGCGGATTGTCTCCGGACACGTTCCGTACGCTTGAAGAGATTGTCGTCAAGCCGACAACTCCTGACGCGACAGTTATCCTCGATCTCCCCGTCGAGGTTGGATTGCAGCGCGCTGAGGCGCGACGCAACGAAGGCCGGGAGGCGAACGCAACGCCGGATGCCTACGAAAAGCGCTCACCCGCTTTTCATCAAAAGTTGCGCGCGGCGTTTAAAGCGATCGCCCTAGCGGAGCCGCGACGCTGCCTGCTCATCGACGCAAGCGCTGATGAGCGGGCCGTTGCCGATGCGATCTGGAGCGGGATTACCGACCGGTTGTTGAAGGAGCCGCGCTGATGGCCCGCGCGCCCGCCCTCACCGAGATCGAAACGCTGCCGGAAGCAGACTGTCTCGAAGGTGTGGTTCACCCGCGCGAAACGCACGCGCTGTTTGGGCACGAGAAGGCGGAGCGGACGCTGGCTGAGGCCCTTGCCACGGGACGCATGCACCACGGCTGGTTGCTCGCTGGCCGCGATGGCATTGGCAAGGCGACGCTTGCCTATCGCTTCGCGCGGGCGGCTCTTGCCAAAGCAGGTGAGCGCGATCCCGAAGGACAAAGTCTAGCGGTTTCTGATGACACGATTGCTAGCCATCAGGTGCGCGCGCTTTCGCATCCGGGCCTTCTTCTCATTAGGCGAACCTATGACGTCAAGACAAAGCGTTTCACCGCTTCGATTCCCACCGATGCCGTCCGCCGCCTTCGCTCATTCCTGGCTCATCGCTCCGCCGATGACGCTTGGCGCATCGTTATCGTCGATAAAGCCGACGAGCTGAACGTTAACGCGGCCAATGCGCTTCTCAAGTCTCTGGAGGAGCCGCCGCCGGGGACCGTGTTCCTGCTCGTGTCGTCTGCGCCGGCACGGCTGCTGCCAACCATTCGCTCGCGCTGCCGCACCCTTGCGCTCCAGCCACTATCGAATGAGGCGCTGCGTGCTGCTGCAATTCAGGCTCTTGAAGCGATGGGGCAGGAGGAACCAGGCGTGGCCGACTGGCCGGTGCTGGAACGACTGTCGGAGGGCAGCGTTGGACGCCTCTTAGGCCTGTGGGCTGGAGGTGGACTGGAATTTCACGAGCGTATCGCAAAACTTACCGCGAGTTTGCCGAAGGTCGATTGGCGCAGCGTGCACGCGCTTGCCGACGAGTTGCAGTCGGCCGGTGCCCAGCAGCGCTTTGAGCTCTTCTTTGACCTGTTTCTAGGGTCTCTTGCCCGGCTCATTCGTGCTCAAGTCACAGGCGAGGGTACGCCTACCGAGCGCGAGCTAGCCACCCGCCTCATTGGCGACGCCAAGCTTGCCTCCTTTGCCGCCCTGTGGGAAAGAGTAGCCCGCGAGAAGGCGGAGACGGTCGCGCTCAATCTGGATCGCAAAACCCTGATCCTGGACACGGTGAGTAGCTTGGTCAAAGCTGCGCAGCCATAATGTCCGCTAGTTTATATCGAAAGCCCGCTGAGCAGATAATCAAGATGCGAATGTTGACAGACTTGATGAGGCACTGCGCCCGAATGTGAGGCGAAGAGCGACAATACACGTCAGGGCGTCGAAACTTTCGCAGCTGCCATCTGTCATCACGAGGACTACAGTCCCATGAGCGGGCCTACAAAATTCTACATTACCACCGCGATCTCTTATCCCAACGGCCAACCGCACATCGGCCATGCTTATGAGGCAATCGCGACGGACGCGATCGCGCGTTTTGAACGTCTTGACGGAAAGGAAGTTTTTTTCCTCACGGGCACCGACGAGCACGGCCTCAAGATGAAGCAGACCGCCGCCAAAAAGGGGCTAACGCCGCGCGAACTGGCCGACCGAAACGCCAAACGATTCCGCGAGATGGCGGGCCTGCTTGGCCTGTCCAACGACGATTTCATTCGCACAACCGAAACGCGCCACTACCACGCGTGCGAAGAAATCTGGCGACGCATGGAGAAGTCGGGCGACATCTTTTTGGAGACGTATTCCGGCTGGTACTCGGTGCGCGATGAGGCCTTCTACAACGAAGGTGAGACCACTCTTGGCGACGATGGTGTGCGCCGCGGCCCGCAAGGTACGCCTGTGGAGTGGACCGAGGAGGAAACATACTTCTTTCGCCTTTCGGCCTACGAGGACAAGCTTCTTGCGCACTATGAAGCGCACCCCGATTTCATCCTGCCGCCTGAGCGGCGCAACGAAGTCGTGAGCTTCGTGAAGGGTGGTCTGGATGATCTATCAATCTCGCGCACGACGATCGATTGGGGCATTCCCGTTCCAAAGCGAAAGAGTTCTGCGAAAGAGGAGGCCGAAAACCACGTGATGTATGTGTGGGTTGACGCCTTGACCAATTACCTCACTGGCATCGGCTTTCCCGATGAAGACGACAAGCGTTGGGATTTTTGGCCGGCGAACGTGCACGTGATTGGAAAGGACATCCTGCGTTTTCACGCCGTCTACTGGCCAGCCTTCTTGATGTCGGCGGGCCTGCCTCTACCGGCCCGCGTGTTCTCGCACGGGTTCGTCTTGAACAAGGGTGAGAAAATGTCGAAGTCGGTCGGCAACGTCGTCGACCCCTTCGACCTCGTACACGCCTACGGTCTCGATCCCGTGCGCTACTTCTTTTTGCGCGAGGTGGTCTTCGGCCAGGACGGGAATTACAGTACTGAAGCGATCGTCAATCGCATCAATGCCGATCTCGCAAACGACCTGGGAAACCTTGCGCAGCGCTCGCTGTCGATGATTGCCAAGAACTGTGGCGGCATGGTTCCCAAGCCTGGTCCATTCACTGAAGCCGATCAAGCGATCCTTGCGGAGACGGACGCAATCTACGCAAAGGCACGCGAGGCGATGGACCGCCAAGCGGTGACCAAATACCTTGACGCGGTTTGGGCGGTGGTGGCCGAGGCAAACCGGTACTTTGCCGGAGAAGAACCTTGGGCCAAAAAGAAGACCGACCCTGAGCGCATGGCGACAATTCTTTATGTGACCGCTGAAGTCGTTCGCCAGCTTGCGATCCTCGCTGCTCCGGTCATGCCGCATGCGGCGGAAAAGCTTCTGGACCTCTTGGGCCAGCCGGACCGCGCCCACACGTTCAAGGCGCTGGGCGCGGGAGGGCGGCTGCAACCTGGTACGGTCTTGCCCCAGCCCGCCGGCGTGTTTCCGCGTTATGTTGAGGCTGAGGGCGATAACGCGTCTGAAAAAGCGCCAGCGAAAACGGCTGCGTCTAAGGGGCCGGGCAAGTCCAAAAAGGGCAAGGACAAGAAGACCGCGTCATGATGTTTGTCGACCATCATTGCCATCTCGACTTCCCGCAGCTGGCCGAGGACCTTGCGGGCGTATTGGCGCGTGCCCGTCAGGCCGGCGTTGGCCTGGTCGTGACAATCTCAACGCGCATCCGCAAGTTTCCCGAAATACTGGCCATCGCAGAAGGGCACGAAAACGTCTATTGCTCGGTGGGTACCCACCCCCACAATGCTCATGAGGAGCTCGACATTCCGTTAGCCGAGATCGTGAGCCTTAGCGAGCATCCCAAGGTGGTCGCAATCGGGGAGGCTGGGCTCGACTATTACTACCAGCACTCGACGCCGGAGGCTCAGGCGGAAGGGTTTCGCCGCCACATCGCCGCTGCGCGCCAGACCGGTCTGCCACTGGAGATTCACACGCGTGACGCTGAAGAGGACACCGCGCAAATTCTGGAAGAAGAGCACGCCAAAGGACCATTCCCGGCGATCCTGCATTGCTATACCGGGGGGCCGGAGTTGGCAGCCCGCGCACTAAAACTTGGCCTTTATGTATCCTTTTCCGGTGTGGTGAGCTTTAAGAAGTCCGATGCGCTACGTGACATTGCAAAGTCAGTGCCGCTTGAGCGTTTGCTGGTTGAGACTGATGCGCCGTTTCTGGCGCCCGTGCCCTATCGGGGCAAGACCAACGAGCCGGCTTACGTTGTCCACACGGCAGCCGCGATTGCCGAGGCGCGCGCGGTCTCGATTGATGAGCTTGCGGCAGCCACGACGGATAATTTCTTCCGCCTCTTTAAGAAAGTTCCGCGGCCTGAGGCCAGCGGTACAGCCGCAGCATGAGCTTGCGGGTGACGATCCTCGGCTGTGGTTCATCAGGTGGTGTGCCGCGCATCGGCACCATGTGGGGTGCGTGTGATCCTGCTAATCCGAAGAACCGGAGGCGGCGATGCGCGGCCCTTGTCGAGCGCATCGCCAATGGACGATGCACGCGCGTATTGATCGACGCCTCTCCCGATTTGCGTGAGCAGTTGTTGAGCGTACGTGCCGATGCGCTTCACGGTGTCCTTTTTACGCACGACCACGCCGATCACACGCACGGCATCGATGATCTGCGTATGGTATGCTACGCAATGAAGCAGCGTATCGACATCTGGGCGAGTGCCGAGACGTTGGTGAGCTTAGAGCAACGATTTGGCTATTGTTTCGTGAAGCCGCCTGGTTCGGGCTACCCGGCAATCCTCAATCCGCATGTCATCAGCCCACCTGATCCGATTGTGATCGATGGGCCCGCCGGCCCCATTGAGGCCATTCCCGTTCTCCAGGCGCATGGAGATATGACCTCTTTAGGGTTCCGCTTCGACGGTCTCGCATATTCGCCCGACATCAGCGATGTGCCGGACGCCTCTATGCTGATGCTGCAGGACCTTGATGTGTGGATCGTGGATGCCTTGCGTTTCACGCCGCATCCAAGTCATTTTCACGTCAAGCTCGCATTGGAATGGATTAATCGGTTAAAGCCCAAGCGCGCCGTCCTCACCCATATGACAACAGATCTCGACTATGACGCGCTCAAGCGCGAGCTGCCGGAGGACGTTGAGCCGGCTTTTGACGGGATGGTAATCGAGGCTGGTTAGGCGCTGTCGGCGTCCGTCTTTTTGACGGCAGCGGGGGACGAACGCCTTGGCTTTGGCTTCGGTTTGGGTTTCTGCCATTCGCGAAAGTTCACCACACAGCCGTTGAACGTGCACTCAGGCGAGGCTAATTCCAAGAACAGGGGCGCGAGATCTGTAGGAGTGGGCAGCGTTTTGGGATCTTCCCCCGGGAACGCTTTGGTGCGCATCTCGGTGCGAATGCCGCCGGGATCGACAAGGTTGGCGCGCACAGGCGTGCTTTCAACCTCGCGCGCATATGTTTTGACCAGCGCCTCCAGTCCCGCCTTTGAGACGCCATAGGGTCCCCAATACGCACGCTTTGCACTCGCCGCGCCCGAAGAGGTAGTGAACACGGCGCGCCCGGCATCCGAATGTTTGAGCAATGGATCGAGTGTGCGGATGAGTCGCCAGTTCGCAGTCAGATTGATGTCGAGTACCGCGTTCCACGCATCCTCGGTAACGTGGTTGAGCGGTGAGAGCGGACCAAGGATCCCGGCATTCCCGATCAGAATGTCGAGCTTGCCCCAGCGCTGATAGAGGGTTGGACCGAGCTGATCGATTTTTGCGCCATCGCGCAAATCGAGCGTCAGTAGCGTTGCCTTGCCACCCAGATCCCTGATCTCGTCGTCGAGTTCTTCCAGGGCTCCGACTGTACGCGCCGTTATGATGACGTGGGCGCCATGGCGCGCCAGGGCCAGTGCCACCGCGCGGCCAATCCCGCGCGAAGCGCCCGTTACGAGGGCGAGGCGATTCTCAAGCGGCGTCTTTGATGTCATGGGCGATCCCAAGTGCAGGCAGGCGTTTTCGCTCTCCAGACACCTAGCCGTCACCGGGGCCTAGAGGCAAGCCTCACAGTCCATTCTGGTTTCCAGGCCCCGCAACAATGATCCCTCGAGATCAGCTCAGCCGGCCTACCCCACTTCGGCAAGCAGCGACAATTGCCGCGGCCCGGATTGACCGTTCTGGTCGGCAAGGGGTGTTGGATATTCGCCCGTGAAGCAGTGATCTGTGAATTGAGGGCTTTGCGCATCGCGGTGATCGCATCCCAAAGCGCGGTAGATGCCGTCGACCGACAGGAAGGCCAGCGAGTCGGCGCCAAGAAACTCGCGCATCTCCTGCAGATCCTTGTTGGCGGCTAGGAGTTCAACCTTTAGGGGCGTGTCGATGCCGTAATAATCGGGGTTTGTTATGGGCGGCGAGGCAATGCGCATGTGGACTTCTTTAGCGCCGGCCTCATACATCAGTCCCACGATCTTTTTTGAGGTCGTACCGCGGACGACGCTGTCATCGACGAGCACAATACGATTGCCGCGAATGATACTGGCCGTGGCCGAATGCTTGAGCTTTACGCCCAGCGCGCGGATGCGCTGCTCTGGCTCAATGAAGGTGCGGCCCACGTAGTGGTTGCGGATGATGCCGAGCTCGAAGGGAACATTGGCCTCCTGTGAAAAGCCAATGGCGGCGGGAACACCTGAGTCGGGGATAGGCACAATAACGTCGGCGCCGCAGGGCGCTTCGCGCGCGAGCTGCACGCCCATCTGCTTGCGGATGTCATAGACGGTTCGGCCACCAACAATGGAGTCGGGCCGCGCAAAATAGATGTACTCGAAGATACACGGCCGTGCAGGCCGCAGCGGGAAGGGACGGTGGCTTTCCAGTCCCTGCTCGGTGATGACGACGACCTCGCCGTTCTCCACCTCGCGCAAAAACTCCGCGCCCACTATGTCGAGTGCACACGTCTCGGACGCGAGGACGTATGACGAGCCGAGCCGGCCAATCACCAAAGGACGAATGCCAATGGGATCGCGCGCTCCGATGAGCATATCGTTGGTGAGCCCGACGAGCGCGTATGCGCCTTCGATCTGACGCAGCGCGTCGACGAAGCGTTCCACAATGCGACGCTTTGGCGAGCGCGAGAGCAAATGCAAGATTACTTCCGTATCGGATGTCGATTGGCAGATCGCGCCTGAAGAAATCAGCTCGTTGCGCACCTTAAGCGCGTTGGTGAAGTTTCCGTTATGGCCGATTGCAAAGCCGCCGGTATCAATGTCGGCGAACAGCGGCTGCACGTTGCGCAAGACCGCATCTCCCGTCGTCGAGTAGCGATTGTGACCGATGGCGACGTGGCCCTGAAGCCTTTGGATCACGCTGGCGCGGGAGAAATTGTCGCCGACGAGGCCTATGCGCCGCTCAGAATGGAATTGTTTGCCGTCGTACGAAACGATGCCGCAAGCCTCTTGGCCGCGGTGTTGCAGAGCGTGGAGGCCCAGCGCGGTGATTGCAGCGGCATCGGGATGTCCGAAAACACCGAAGACCCCACATTCCTCACGGAGTCTGTCGTCTCCGTAACGGAGATATCCGGGCCGTCGGAGTTTTTCATCCGCTTCGTGACAATAAGCCATGGCCACCTCCCGCTGGTGCCCTTGAGTGCCGCACGAAGATACGCAAACGTTAACGCTGGTAATGTTTAGCCGCGTCAGCCAGCGCGCACCTGCTACGTGACAGGAATATGATACCTGACGTAACGTTCAAGCGCCAATTCGTCGCCTCTGCGTTTTTCCAACCAGCCTTGTTGGTCACCTGGAGGCGCCGTAATAGAGGCGGGAAGGTTCGTCTCCAGCATGGAGCGTAGGGCGTCGCCGGTAGTCTTAATGTAGGGCAGCGAGGCCGAATCGCGCACCCAGGGGTATTGCTGTTCCGGATTGGGAAAGAACGCCTCGTAAAACATGAACGGGATGACAATCAGGATAAAACCTCGGAAAACCCCGAAGATGAATCCTAAGATTCGGTCGATCATGCCGATACGACTGTCGAGAATGGTATCGGAGAGCCGGGCCGTGATCAGGTGCACCACGATGAGCACAATCACGAAAATAAGGGCGCCAACGACAATCTGTGCGACCGCCACCTGAGTCCCCATCTGCTGCGCTATCTCTTCGGCGAAGGGCTTGTGATAGAGCACAAAGTAAAGGACGGCGCCGGCAGCCACGAGCCACGAGACGATGGAGAGCATCTCGCGCGCAAAACCGCGGTACATCGCCAAAAGGCCGGAGATAAACGCCACGGCGATGAGTGCAGCGTCGAGGTACGTCAGCGGCCCAATCATGAACGCAATCCCCGTTGTCAGCAGTCTTTCGACACGGCGGTGCCACTAACTGTCAGTCGCATGACAGCGAGCCGTCCGCAAGCTCTCTCAGTTGTGCCACCCGGCGTACTTTGAGCTTTGATGCACTTGTTTCCAGTTCACCTTGCGCCGGCATCACGACACAGCGAAACCCTAGTTTTTGCGCCTCTTTCAGCCTTGGTGACATGAGCGGAGTCGCCCGTACAGCACCTGAAAGTGAAACTTCGCCGAAGTGCACTTGGTGTCGCGGAATCGCAACACCTGAAAGGGAGGACAACAATGCCGCCGCTGCTGCGAGGTCAGCGGCGGGTTCATTGATTTTAAGGCCGCCGGCGACATTGAGATAAACATCTTGTCCCGCGAATGATACGCCCGCGCGTGCCTCGAGCACAGCCAGCAGCATCGACAGCCGGTTGGCGTCCCAGCCCACAACAGCGCGGCGTGGCGTACCCAGGCCCGATGGCGCGACAAGTGCTTGGATTTCGACGAGCAGGGGACGTGTGCCCTCTATGCCGGCGAAGACGGCGGCACCGGGGCTTGAGGCATCGCGATCGCCCAGAAAGAGCTCAGAAGGATTTGCAACCTCGCGTAGGCCTTCTGAGGCCATCTCGAAGACACCAATTTCGTCGGTCGCCCCGAAGCGGTTCTTGACCGCACGCAGGATGCGGTAGGTGTGCCCGCGATCGCCTTCGAAATACAACACGGTATCGACCATATGCTCGATCACCTTTGGACCGGCGATCTGACCATCCTTGGTCACGTGTCCAACGAGCAGCAACGTGCTGCCGGCCGACTTTGCATGCCGGATCAACGCATGAGCGGCTGCGCGCACCTGACTCACAGTGCCTGGTGCGGCTTCGATGGCCTCCGCCCAAAGCGTTTGAATCGAATCGATGACGATAAGGTCGGCGCGTTCGCCGTTCTCCAGCGTTGCCAGAATGCTGGAAAGATTGGTTTCGCTAGCGAGCGCAACCGGTGCGTCAGTTAGGCCTAGCCTTTCTGCGCGCAAGCGCACCTGCGCAGACGCTTCCTCGCCCGAAAAGTACACCGTGCGTCGTCCGGCGCTTGCGAGCTTTGCTGCAAGCTGCAAGAGCAGCGTCGACTTGCCGACGCCTGGTTCGCCGCCGATCAACAAGGCAGAACCTGGCACGAGCCCGCCGCCTGTCACTCTGTCGAGTTCTGCGTGACCGGTGGAAAATCGCGGCGCTTCTTTACTGCGTCCCTTTAAGGTCTCCAGCGCGACCACGCGTCCCGTGCTTGCGCGCGTTAGTCCGGTGCCCGGTGGGGCGGCAACATCTGTCTCCTCAATCAGCGTATTCCACTCGCTACATGCAGAGCATTTGCCTGCCCAGCGCGGCGCAACGGCACCGCAGCTCTGGCAAACGAACGACGTCTTGGCGGCCTTGCCCATGTGCGATCAGTCGCCTTGGTCGAGATAGACGTGATGGAACCGGGATCCGAGCCGCGTCAGAACCTCATAGCCGATCGTCCTGGCGCCGGCGCCGACGCTCTCGATAGAGAGCTCTGGCCCTACAAGATCGACCCAATCACCGGGTTTGGGGACAGGATTGTCGATATGCGTGACATCGACGGTAATCAAATCCATCGACACGCGTCCAACGATGGGGGCGAGCTCGCCGCCAATGCTGACCATGCCTCCAGGTTTCTCGTTCGTCGCGCTCGCATGGCGGAAGACACCATCAGCGTAGCCCGCCGCGACTGTGGCGATGCGATGGGGCCTGTGTGCGCAATAGCTGGCGGAGTAGCCGATGTGCCCCCCGCACGCAACGTCACGCACCTGGAGAATGCGCGCGCAGACGCGAACGATGGGACGCACAGGTGTCGTACGTCCCGGCGCAGCCTGCCCGCCATAAAGAGCGTAGCCGGGGCGCACGAGATCAAAATGATAGTCGGCACCCAGCATCAGACCATCCGAGGCGGCAATACTGGCAGGCGCAAATGGTAGACAGGCACGCAAACGATTGAAGGCATCAAGCTGTTCGCGATTCATGGGGTGGCCGGCCTCATCGGCACAGGCAAGGTGACTCATTACGAGCGCAAGTCTAAGGCGTGCCAAAAGGGCCGCATCGCGTGAAAGCCGTTCGACGTCTTCGGCGTTCATGCCAAGCCGATTAAGCCCCGTGTCGATATGCAAGGCCGCCGGCGGAAGATGGGCGTCATCGGAAGTATGAGCCACCCACTCGTGCACCTCGCTTAGACTCGTAAGAACGGGTATGGCGCCAATGCTCAACAATTCGCGCGCCGTTCCTGGGATCAGTCCATCGAGGACGTATATTGCCGCGTTGGGTGCAAGCTTGCGCGCGTGTCGAGCCTCCTCTGGCGTCGCGACAAAGAAGTGTTTGCAGCCGGCCTCGGCAAGGGCGGGAATGAGCCGCTCCGCGCCAACGCCATAGGCATCAGCTTTGACCACAGCCCCGCATTCCGATGGCGCGACGCGGCGGGCAAGCGCGCGCCAATTGGCGCGCGCTTGAGCGAGATCGATCACAACAATCCCGGTTGCGCCATTAGGGATGTTGTGTGGCACATCTTTTGCGGGTTTTCGCGCGGAGATACTTGCCACGCCCATATTCACCTCCGGCGAGTCGCGCCTGCATACGGCGATGTGCGACGCGCCCGATTGTCGTGCATGGAGCTTCGCCCAAAGAAGCTACTTATGATCCTCCTATTAGGCCCGAATCGGGGTGCAAAGGAGGCAATCACCCTACGTAATCAGGCATCTGATAGTCGCGGGCCATGTTGGAGAAGCGCGTAAACTGGGCCTCAAAGGCAAGAGGTATGGTGCCCGTGGGCCCGTGGCGCTGCTTGCCGATAATGACCTCAGCACGGCCGTGGACAAGGCCCATCTCTTGCTGCCACTTCAGCATTTCCTCGACGTTGGCCTCGGACGGTTTTTGCCGCTCGACATAATACTCCTCGCGGAAGACGAACATAACCACGTCGGCGTCCTGCTCGATTGAGCCCGACTCACGAAGGTCGGCAAGCTGGGGTCTCTTGTCGTCGCGCTGCTCGACCTGACGGGAGAGCTGGGAGAGCGCAAGGATTGGAACGTTGAGCTCTTTCGCCAGCGCTTTGAGGCCTGTGGTAATCTCGGAGACCTCTTGCACGCGGCCTTCGCTCTGGCGCTTGTGTCCGGTCAGGAGCTGAAGGTAGTCGACGACCAGCAGACCCAACCCTTTTTGGCGCTTTAGCTTGCGCGCGCGCGCTGCAAGCTGATTGACTGAAATGCCGCCAGTTTGGTCGATGTAGAGTGGGATCTCGCTCATCTCGCGGCTGACTTCGACGAGCTTGCGGAACTCCGGCTCATCGATCATGCCGCGGCGAATCTTTTCGCTCGAAATTTCCGTTTGTTCGGAGAGGATACGAGTGGCCAGCTGCTCGGCTGACATTTCCAAAGAGAAGAAGCCAACGATGGCTCCATCGACTGTCTTCTCGGTGCCGTCGGGTTGGGTCTCCTTCCGATGATTTCGCGCGATGTTGTAAGCAATGTTGGTGGCCAGTGCCGTCTTTCCCATGCTGGGGCGACCGGCAAGGATGATCAGGTCGGAATGCTGCAATCCGCCCAGCTTGCTATCGAGGTCAGACAGACCTGTTGCCAGCCCCGACAAGTGGCCGGATCGCTGGTAGGCGGCATTCGCCATATCGATGGCGTTTGTGAGAGCCGCATTAAAGCCCAGAAAACCCTGCCCGTACTTGTTCTGCTCGGCAAGGTTATAGAGCCGCGATTCGGTATCCTCGATCTGAGCCTTAGGCGGATGGTCGACAGCACTGTCAAAAGCGCAGTTGACCATATCCTCGCCGATGATGATCAGAGCGCGGCGCGTGGCAAGATCATAGACGGTGCGGCCGTACTCTTCCGCATTTATGATAGACGTCGCATTGGCCGCGAGCGTGCCCAGATATTGCGGGACCGTCAGCGCCGGTGAGATCGGCTCGGCATTCTCAAAGAACGTTTTGAGTGTGATGGGTGTTGCTTGTTTGCCTGCTAGAACGAGCTTCGACGTCGTCTCGAAAATTTGCTGGTGCAGCGGATCGAAAAAGTGTTGCGGCTCGAGAAACGAGGAGACGCGGTCCATTGCCTCGTTATTAACAAGGATAGCCCCAAGCAAAGCCTGCTCCGCCTCCAAGTTGTGCGGGGCCTGACGGAAGGGGAGGGACTCCTCGGTAGCAGACGCTGCCTTGAGCCGGTCGGAAATGAGGGTCGCGTTTTGTGCCATGAGGCAGACGCTATCCGATTCCGGGTGTCTCCCGTCGAGGCGTCAAGCGTCCCCGTCCCCGCTATGCACACTGGGAACCGAATTCACTTGCTGTCGCGAATCGTGCAACAGCCCCCCTATTCTGAGGGATTTTCCGCGTTGCTGTCGGCGGTTGCAGGCGCCACCTCTGCCTCCTCGGCGGGGGCAGCGCCCTCTTCGAACACGTCCGGTTCGAAGGTCTCCAGTTCCACTTTCTCGTCCTTGACGATGGTGACATCCTCGCCGGCTGCCTGGCGCTTGGCTTCGTCCTCGGAGCGGGCCACGTTGAGCGCGACCTTGACGATCACCTCCGGGTGCAGCGCGATGCTTATCGCGTGCACTCCCAGCGTCTTAATCGGGCGCTCCAAAATTACCTGGCGGCGGTCGATAGTGAAGCCGCCTTCCGTCACCAGCTCAGCGATGTCGCGGGTCGCGACGGAGCCGTAAAGCTGGCCTGTATCGCCGGCGCTGCGGATGGCAACAAAGATTTGTCCATCGAGTTTCTCGGCGACGGCCTCGGCTTCCTTCTTGAGCTCGAGGTTGTTGGCTTCAAGTTGCGCGCGCTCCGTTTCGAACCGGGCGCGGTTTTCTTCCGTCGCGCGCAGCGCTTTCTTTTGCGGGAGCAGAAAGTTGCGGGCGTACCCGTCCTTCACGGTGACGACATCGCCCATCTGGCCAAGCCGGCCGATGCGCTCAAGCAGTATGACCTCCATTGGGAAACTCCTTCTTCGTTGAGATCTATCAATCCTTGTTATGAATCGGGTGACCTTGGCGGTGGTCGGACCATCCTGCGAAGGGGCCAGACCGATTCCGCTAGGCCGAGAACGACCAGAGCCAGCGAAGCTAGCGAACCCATGATGACGAGCGCTGCATAGAGCGCCCACAAGGCAAACGGGCGCCACGGTTGGCCCCGTGTGATGTAATGCACGATGGCCAAGCCCATGAGCAGGTAGGCAAGAAAAAGCGGACCAGCAAAACTCGTGGCGATGCGCCCCACCCAACCGGGGAGCAGTGCTGCTGCTGTCGCAGCCGCAAGTATTAGCGGAGTGCCAGTCGGATAGCTCATCGCCGCGATGTCGGGCCAGGGGCGCCGCAGTTGGCCTGATGCGAGCGTAATGCGCCCTGCAAGCCACATGTTGAAAAGCAGGGTGACCGAAGTGGCGAGAGCCATGACTGCGGGCAGCAGGGCAAATGCATCGTCAGTTGCTTGTTCGATCAAGCCGGGACCAGGATCACTTGCCTCTGGCATATTATCGCGTACGTATTTGACGAACGGCTCGAGCATGGCTCTCAGCGCACCACGGACCGACTCTTCATTTCCCGCGAGAAGGAAAAGCGTTAGCATTGACAAAGTGGCGGCGATAAGTGCCGCAGCAATGACGATGCGGCCGATTGGATACCATTCCGTTTCGCCTTCCGCCTCCCGATTGAGGGAGGCGAGATGCACGAGCAGGACGACAGGCAACGCTTGGCTCGCGGCAAAAATCAGGGCGGCCGTGCCGGCTCCAATAGTAAGAATGAGGACAGTGCCCGCAAGGCCGGCGATAGCGGCCGACCTGCTCCCGGCGGCAAGACCCGCCAGAAAAATTGGAAGAGGCGTAACAAGGGACAACAGTATGCTCATAGCCAGCGGGCCCGTCGTCGCGGATGCGAAGACGACCGCCGAGATGAGGCCGGCACCTATGGCGAGGAGGAGCGAATACTGCATCAAATAAGCTGTCCCGCGTTGTCGCGGTTAGAGACGGGGGGCTTAGCCCCATCGTCCCAACCCTAGAAAGAAGTCAGGCCCTGAGGTCCAACACTCGGCTCGTTACTTCAAGATGTAGGGCAGTAGCCCTAAGAAACGCGCCCGCTTGATGGACCGAGATAGCTCACGCTGCTTTTTGGCCGAAACCGCCGTGATGCGGCTTGGAACGATCTTGCCGCGCTCCGATACATACCGTCCCAGCAGACGGACATCTTTGTAGTCGATCTTTGGAGCGTGTTCGCCTGAAAAGGGGCAAGTCTTACGGCGGCGATGGAAGGGGCGGCGTCCTCCGCCACCTGATGAGATCTCAGCCATGATTTATGCCTTCGATTCTTTGCTTGGCGCAGCGCTGGGCTTGGCCTCAGCGGCGGGGGCGTCATTTTCAACTCGCGGTGGTCGCGGCGGGCGGTCACCGCCTTCGCGATCACCTCGCGGGGCCCGCGGTCTACCCGAATCGCGATCGCCGCGAAAACCACCGCGGCCACCGCCACCACGGAATCCGCCGCGGCCGCCAAAGCCGCGATCACCATCACGCCGGTCGTCCCGGTCACCCTTGCGCATCATCACTGAGGGCTCAGTCTCGTGCTCGTCGACCTTAAGCGTCATGAAACGAATGACCTCGGTCGACAGCCCCATGCGCCGCTCCATCTCAGCGACGGCCTCGTGTGGCGCATCAATATTCAGAAGAGAGAAGTGCGCCTTGCGGCTTTTCTTGATCTTATAGGCCAGGGACTTAAGGCCCCAATATTCGCTCTTGGTGACCTTGCCGCCACCTCCTTCGATGACGTCCGTATATTCCTTGGTGAGTGCCTCGACTTGGGCGTTCGAGACGTCCTGGCGAGCCAGGAAGACATGCTCGTAGAGTGGCATGTGTTCAGCCTTTCATACGTTTCTCCAAACGCGCCGGCGCAAAGCCCCTTACGGACCCCGAGAAAGGCCCAATCAGGTCACCCATGAGAGCGAAGACACTAGGAGACGGGCCTTAATGGCCCCGCCACGTTGCCGCAGCCTCCCGTTCAGCCTCCAGCCGGAGCGGGTAAGGGGCGCTTTATACGCGAAATTCCACTCCCGGCAAGAGGCGCGGCTTGGCTCGGGCGGCTGGGCTGTCTGCCCGGCCGGGGGTGCCCAATGGCGTACCTGGCTTGACAGACGGCTGGGCGGCATGGCTAAAGCGGCGCGTGCGGCCCGGTTCTCTCTACTCTCTGGCCTGCCAATAACAATTCCCAAATAAGGACGAAAACGGATGGCGGTCGCATTCGTATTTCCCGGGCAGGGGAGCCAGGACGTCGGCATGGGTAGCGAGCTGGCCCAGACCTATGGCGCAGCGCGTGAGGTCTTTGAGGAGGTCGACGCAGCCCTGTCGCAAAATCTCTCGCAGATCATGTGGGAGGGCCCCAAGGAGACGCTGACGCTCACCGAAAACGCGCAGCCCGCGCTAATGGCCGTGTCGATGGCCGTCATGCGCGTTCTGGAACGTGAGAAGGGTTTCTCACTCAAGGACAAAGTCCAGTTCGTGGCAGGCCACTCGCTGGGCGAGTATTCCGCACTTGCTGCTGCTGGCGCTTTTACACTGGCTGATGCTGCGCGACTGTTGAAGCTCAGAGGTCAAGCTATGCAAGCGGCGGTTCCGGTGGGCAAGGGAGCAATGAGCGCTTTGCTCGGCGTCGGCATCGATGCGGCACGCAAAGTCGCCGAGGCGGCCGCGCAAGGGGACGTGTGTCAGGTTGCCAATGACAATGAGCCAACTCAGGTCGTGCTGTCCGGCGACAAATCGGCACTGGACCGCGTTCCCGACGTTGGAAAGGAATTCGGCGTGCGCCGTGCCGTGCCGTTACCGGTCTCTGCGCCGTTCCATTGTGCGCTGATGCAACCTGCCGCTGATGCAATGGCCGAGGCGCTGGCAAGTGTTGAAGTGAAAGCGCCTGTTGTGCCTGTCGTCGCTAACGTGATTGCTGAGGCTGTTAGCGATCCTGAACAGATCAAGTTGCGGCTTGTCGAGCAGGTTACGGGCACCGTACGTTGGCGCGAGTGTGTTACCTACATGACAGCGAACGGTGTCACGGACATTTACGAGGTCGGCGCCGGCAAGGTCCTGGCAGGCCTTGTCAAGCGAACGGAAAAAACTCTGAACGCCACCAGCATCGGCACGCCAGCCGACGTCGACGCTGCGCTGGCTCAACTCAACAGCTAGAAATCTAAGGAAACGCCATGTTCGACCTCACGGGCAAGACGGCACTTGTTACCGGAGCAACCGGCGGCATCGGTGGTGCGATCGCACGCGTGTTCCACGCGGCGGGTGCAACCGTGGCCATATCGGGACGGCAGAG
The DNA here is from genome assembly GCA_964405975.1 of uncultured Hyphomicrobium sp. GTDB lineage: Bacteria > Pseudomonadota > Alphaproteobacteria > Rhizobiales > Hyphomicrobiaceae > Hyphomicrobium_A. Next base: position 109,822 of record CAYOPW010000001.1, on the reverse strand, counting down.
CGACAAACTTGAAGCGCTTGCTAAAGAGCTTGGAGCGCGCGTTCACGTAGTGCCATGCGATCTGGCCGATCGCATGGCCGTCGCCAAACTTATCGACGAGGCGCTCGCCAAGTTGGGCGGCCTGTCCATTCTTGTGAACAATGCTGGCCTCACTCGCGATAATCTATTCATGGTCATGAAAGACGAACAGTGGGATGACGTGATCGCCGTCAATCTGACCTCGACCTTCATGCTTTGCCGTGCGGCGGCTCGCGCCATGCTGCGCGCTAAGCCCAACTTCGGACGCATCATCAACATTGCCTCAGTCTCGGGTGTGTTTGGCAATCCTGGCCAGGGCAACTACGCCGCCTCGAAGGCCGGTGTCATTGGCATGACGAAGTCTCTGGCCCGCGAGGTTGCCCCGCGCGGCATCACCGCAAATTGCATCGCGCCGGGGTTCATCCAGACTGCCATGACAGATGCCCTCAATGAAAAGCAAACCGAGGAGATTGCCAAGATGATCCCGGCACAGCGCTTTGGCACCGCTGACGAGGTCGCAGCCGGTGCCCTCTATCTAGCCAGCGCTGAGGCGGCCTATGTCACGGGCCAGACGCTTCATATTAATGGCGGCATGGCGATGGTCTAACGTGCATGGTAAACGCCCTCTCAATCACGCTTCTGCCTGTTCCGAGACCGGTATTCCGGCCTTCCACATGGCAGGTGACAGCTGCCTTCGGGCGCTGGCCAAGGGCAATGAATTGTGTTAACGAGCCGGACGGTTTTCGCGCACCTGACGCTACGGTATCGGCCCAGGCGGGTCGGGGATTCGAGCGGTGCTCGACGGGCGAAGAGTGGGGATAACCACGTCGTTTCAGCGGCCGCCAGTCGCGAGCCCTGGGAACGGTGCAAGAAGGATGGCCGGACCGCGGGTGCCCCAACAACAACTTGAAAGCAGATTGCCAAGAGCAACGACACGAGGGAAGACGATGAGCGATGTCGCGGAGCGCGTGAAAAAGATTGTCGTGGAGCATTTGGGTGTGGAGGCCGAGAAGGTCACCGAGAACGCTAGCTTCATTGATGACCTGGGCGCCGACAGTTTGGATACGGTCGAACTCGTGATGGCTTTCGAGGAAGAGTTTGGCTGCGAAATTCCCGATGACGCCGCCGAGCACATCCTGACCGTTGGCGACGCGGTGAAGTTTCTCGAGAAGAACGCCAGCGCCGCGTGACGCAATCTGACGATCCCGTCGGCGTGACAAATTGCTCGCAGACAGGACGTCGAGATCGCGGCTTGTCTGTGGGGCACACGTGCCCCAACCGTAGGAACGCGTGAACGGAACGCGGGCTGAAGCAAGCTCCCGAAGGATGAGAATGCGTCGCGTCGTCATCACAGGACTTGGCATCGTTTCTCCCGTTGGATGTGGTGTCGAGCCGTCCTGGTCGGCACTGCTTGCCGGCAGCAACGGTGCGCGTCGTGTCGAGGAATTCGACGTTTCCGATCTTAGCTGTCAGATCGCGTGCTTTGTTCCGCGCGGCGAGGCGTCTGAGGGCAAGTTCAATCCCGACGATTGGATGGAGCCAAAGGAGCAGCGCAAAGTCGATAATTTCATCATCTACGCCATGGCTGCTGCCGAGCAAGCACTGGGCGACGCGGGTTACAAGGCGGACACGAGCGAAAAACAAGAACGGACCGGCGTTCTCATAGGCTCCGGCATCGGCGGTCTGCCCGGTATTTCCGCGACGTCGATACTGCTTCACGAAAAGGGTCCGCGACGCGTCAGCCCATTTTTTATTCCGGGGCGCCTCATTAATCTTGCCTCGGGCTATGTCTCCATCAAGCACAAGCTGAAAGGTCCCAACCATTCAGTCGTAACAGCGTGCTCGACCGGCTCGCACGCGATTGGCGATGCGAGTCGTCTCGTCGCTTTGGGAGACGCCGACGTTATGGTTGCTGGCGGCACCGAGTCGCCGATCTGCCGCATCGCCATTGCTGGCTTCGCCGCCTGCCGCGCGCTGTCGACTGAATTCAATGACCGCCCCACGCAGGCATCGCGGCCTTACGATAAGGATCGCGACGGCTTCGTCATGGGCGAGGGCGCCGGGATTTTGGTGCTGGAGGAATTGGAACATGCCAACGCCCGTGGCGCCAAGATTTACGCCGAGGTTATTGGCTACGGAATGTCGGGCGATGCTTTTCACATCACTGCGCCGGAAGAAAGTGGTGACGGTGCATACCGGTGCATGCGCGCAGCGCTAAATCGCGCGGGGATTGAAGCAAGTGACATCGATTACGTGAACGCTCACGGCACATCCACACCTATGGGTGATGAGATTGAGTTGGGCGCAGTTGAGCGATTGTTCGGCAACGCCAGCGGCAAGCTGGCGATGTCTTCTACCAAGTCAGCGACCGGACACCTGCTCGGAGCTGCTGGCGCCGTCGAGGCGATCTTCTCGGTGCTCGCAATCCGCGACAATATCGCGCCCCCAACCCTCAACCTTGATAATCCGTCGGTTGATACTCCTGTCGATTTGGTGCCCCACAAGGCAAAGAAGCGTGAGATCAACACGGCGCTGACGAATTCATTTGGTTTTGGTGGAACCAACGCCTCCTTGATCTTGCGCTGTGTTACCTGAGGCGCATTGGCAACTTAGTCCTGTAGCGGCTACCAATACCCCAATTCGTTTCGCGCTTTTGCCACATTTGCCGATAGGGTCGAGGCAGCATACTCACAGCTACCGAGCGTGATCGACGCGTCGGTCAACGTAAACAGTCCCATGAGAAATACCCGCCCTCCGCGGCAGGAACCAGTGTTTCACAAAGCCGGTGTGCGCCCGCGTAGCCCCGCGGAGATGCTCGAGCCTTCGCGTGCGCCAATGCGCCCAGATAATACCTACGATCAAGCGCTACCGCCGCCTTCTGGCGGATTGATCCGTTTTGTCAGTGGCGTGTTGACGATGCTTCTCGTAATCATGCTGGCGATTGGTGCCTTGAGCGCGTTGCTCTATCACCAGTTTCAACGTCCCGGCCCGTTGCAGGTCTCGCGCGTTGTGGCCATTCCCAAGGGGGAGGGGCGCATCGAAATTGCGACGCGGTTGGAACGCCAGGGAATCATCTCCAACCGCTGGACATTCATTGCCAGCTATCTCTTGCGCAATGTGCTTAGCGGCAGACCCGTCGAACTTAAGGCGGGGGAATACGAATTAAAGAAACATGCCAGTATGGCCGATGTGCTCAACACACTGGTCCAAGGCAAGAGCATCCTATTGAAGCTCACCATTCCTGAAGGCTTGACCAGCCAGCAGATTGTGGAGCGCGTGCACAATGCGCCCGACCTAGTGGGCGACATCGCCGAGATCCCGCCGGAAGGCACGCTGCTCCCTGACACTTATCGTTTCTCAAAGGGCATGGCGCGCCAGGAGCTGCTGGAGCGTATGCAGGTGGAGATGCAGAGGTATCTGGCGAAAGCGTGGGCAAATCGTCAAACGGATCTGCCGTTGAAGAACCCGCAAGAGGCCATCATATTTGCCTCAATCGTGGAGAAGGAGACGGGCCGTCCTGACGAGCGCAATCGCGTTGCCGGCGTCTTTATGAACCGGCTGCGCAAGGGTATGCGACTGGAGTCCGATCCCACCGTAATTTATGGCATCGCTGGCGGGCAGGGCACCTTGGGACGCCCGCTCACACGCACCGATCTTCGTCAGGAGACACCGCACAACACCTATCGGATCAAAGGCTTGCCATCGACGCCCATCTGCAACCCAGGCCGCTCGGCTATTGAGGCCACACTCAACCCGGCAGCAACGAAAGAGCTTTTCTTTGTTGCCGATGGCACGGGCGGACACGCCTTTTCAGCGACGCTGCGCGAGCACAACGCTGCCGTTTCCAATTGGCGTAAGGTGGAACGAGCAAGACGGGCAAGGCAGGCGGCTGCCGCTAATGCTGGCGCAGCAGAGTCCATCGCTGCACCGCAAGTTCTCAACGCGGGCGCGGCTGCCATCCCCGCGTCCTCCCCCATCCCACTTCCCGTGCGCAAGCCAGCCAGATAACGTGCCCAGCGCGCCTGAGCGTCGTCGTAGCGCCTGATGGCTTAGAAGGCTGCCTTGTTGGCCAAGGCCGCTGCCGTTAGATTTCGGCCTCCTCTTAATGTCGTTTCGAGGGATCTTGGAAGGCACCATGTCAATAAAGAGCATGACCGGCTTTGCGCGCGCCGAGGGGTCGCTTGGCACAGTGGCCTGGCATTGGGAGGTGCGCAGTGTGAATGGCCGCGGCCTTGATGTCCGGGTACGTATGCCAAGCGGCTATGAATCCTTAGAACCCGCAGTCCGCGAAGTCGTGGCAAAACATCTCGTGCGGGGCAATGTGACGGTGTCGCTGAGTGCCGATCGCCGGGAAGGGAGCCAGGCCATTCGCCTCAATGAGGAGGCGCTGGCCGAGGTGGTGAAGGCGGCAGATCGTATTCGCGAGCTGACGGGATGCGCGCTTCCGCGTGCGGACGGTCTCATTGGCATCAAGGGTGTTTTGGAGGTCAGTGAGCAAGAGGAGGCGGCCGAGGAAACCACTGCTCGTTACGAGGCGATGGTCGACCATCTGCACGAGGTGCTGGACTCACTTGTGAACGCACGCGCAGCCGAAGGGCAACGGCTGAAAGAGATCTTGAGTGCCCAGCTCGACGAGATCCAGCGGCTAGTCAACTCGATTGAAACTTCGCCCGCGCGTAGCCCAGCTTCGGTCGAAGCCCGCCTTAGAGAACAGGTTGCCCGTCTCCTCGATGCTAGCAATGGTCTGGACCCTGAACGCCTGCATCAAGAGGCCGTCCTGATTGCTACTCGCGTTGATGTCGAGGAGGAATTGAAGCGCTTGAGCGCCCATGTTGGTGCCGCCCATGAGCTGCTAAAAGATAAGGGCGCTGTCGGCCGCAAATTCGATTTCCTGGCGCAGGAATTCAACCGCGAGGCGAATACCGTATGTTCCAAAGCAAACGACGTGGAAATCACGCGCGCGGGTCTTGCGCTCAAAACCGTGATCGATCAGATGCGCGAGCAGGTGCAGAACATCGAGTAATTCGAGTGCAGTACATTCACAAGCCGACGGACTTGTGCCCATGACCGCAGACGTGCCGAAAATTGATAGGCGCGGACTTCTCTTGGTGCTGTCCTCGCCCTCCGGTGCAGGCAAGACGACCCTTGCGCGCCGCCTTATTGAGTCGGACGACTCGATTTCATCGTCCATATCAGTAACGACGCGGGCGCCGCGACGCGGCGAGGTCGACGGGCGCGACTACAACTTTGTCCACGCCGATACCTTTGAGAGAATGCGCGATAACGGGGAATTGCTCGAATGGGCTCGTGTGTTTGACAATGCTTATGGCACACCTCGTGCCCCTGTTGAGGACGCTATCGCAGGGGGGCGCGACGTGCTTTTCGACATCGACTGGCAGGGTGCGCAGCAGCTTTCAGAAAAGATGAAACACGACGTGGTGCGTGTGTTCGTGCTTCCACCCTCGCATGAGGTGCTAGAGGAGCGCTTGCGTGCGCGCGCCCAAGATTCTGAGGACGTGGTCAAAAGGCGAATGGCAGATGCCTCCGCAGAAATCAGCCACTGGCCTGAGTACGACTATGTGATCGTCAACGCCAATATTGAGAAATCACTTGCCGGTTTGCAGGCTATTCTGACAGCGGAGCGCTTAAAGCGTGAGCGTCTCGATGGCTTGACGGCCTTTGTGCGGGATATGCAAAAGGCGCTTTAGGACGCAGCCAGGAGGTATGGACGTGCGAGGTCTGTCCGTTCATTTAATCCTCACGGCGGCATTCCTATTTCTTGCGGTGGCGTTGCGCATCGTTGACCCTGGACCCGTCGCGAGCCTCCGCCAGTCCGTCTTCGACACCTACCTTGTCGTGTCGCCACGTGCAATCGATCCCACACTTCCCGTTCGCATTGTTGATATCGATGAGGCGTCTTTGATGCGCGTTGGCCAGTGGCCCTGGCCCAGAACGAAACTTGCTGCGATCATCGACAACTTGAAGAACGCAGGCGTCAGCACAATCAGCATCGATTTGATTCTCGCCGAGGCGGATCGACTTTCCCCAGAAGAGTTTGCCAAGCTATTCGCGGATGTGCCCGAGCTTGTGCCGCTGACCAATCAAGCGGCAACGCTTCCATCCAACGATGAACAACTCGCCGAGGCCATCGCGGCGGCCCCGGTCGTGCTTGGCTTTGCTGCGGAGGACGCCAGTGGAGGTAGGCCAGGCCCGCCGCGCGCGCGTTTTGCTTTTGCAGGCGATGATCCGAAGGACTTTGTCCCCAGTTTCGCCGGTGGAATTGGCAGTCTGCCTGCACTGAGTGAGCACGCGCCTGGCCTCGGTGCCGTCAACTGGATTCCAGTGCGCGATCAGATTATTCGCCGGGCACCCTTGCTACTTTCCGTCGGCGGTACACTCTATCCCTCGCTGCCCCTTGAAACCCTGCGTGTCGCGCTGGGAGAATCGACGATCTTTGTGCGCTCATCGGGCGGCAGCGGTATTTGGTCGTTCGGCGAGAGGACGGGAGTCGATTCGGTGCGCGTTGGCAACTTCGTGCTGCCCACCGATGCGCGCGGCGAGCTCTGGTTACGCTTCACGCAGCACGACCGGCAGCGCTACATTTCCGCGCACAACATTTTGGATGGCTCCTTCGATCCTACAGAAGTGGCCGGGCGGCACGTACTGATTGGGACGAGTGCCGTGGGCCTTCTTGATTTGAGGGCAACGCCACTTGGTCCTGCCGTGCCGGGCGTCGAAATCCACGCCCAAGCCCTGGAGCAAATCTTGTCGGGCGACAACCTCGTCCGGCCGGCCTATGCAACGGGATCAGAACTCCTTTTTCTCGTTTTAGCCGGCGGTGCGATTGCCTGGTTGGTCTATCGCCTCGGCGCAGCGATGGCCGCAATCATGGGCGTGGTGGCTATTGCGGCGGTGTTTGGGGCCTCATGGTTGGCCTTTACGCAGGCCGGCTTTCTGTTTGATCCCGTCTATCCGTCGCTTGCCGTCGTGCTGCTCTACTTGGCGACGTCGCTTGATAACTACATCCAAACCGAGAAAGACCGCAATCGCGTACGCCATGCCTTCAGCCACTACGTGGCCGCGCCCCTAGTGGAGGAACTTGCGCGCAATCAGGACAAACTGAAGCTAGGCGGAGAGATGCGCGAGGTGACGGTTTTGTTTGCTGATGTGCGCGGCTTTACCAAGATTTCAGAGGGTATGAGCGCTGAAGCATTGGTGCGTTTTCTCAATCAACTTTTTACGCCGCTGTCTGAGGTTATCCTTGAACAACGGGGGACGATAGACAAATTCATGGGTGATGCGGTGATGGCATTCTGGAATGCTCCGCTCCTGGATGCTGAGCACGCCAGCAATGCCGCCCGTGCAGCGCTCGACATGATCTCTCGACTTCAAGCCCAAAACGAAGAGTGGGCGGCTGAGGCGCGCCGGCGCGGCCGCACGCACGCGCCCGTGCGCATAGGTATCGGACTCAACACGGGGGAATGCTGCGTCGGTAACGTGGGCTCACCGGAGCGCTTCGATTACTCAATTCTGGGCGACGTTGTGAACGTGGCTTCGCGGCTGCAGGAGGCCACGAAGACATACAAGATACCGATTATCGCCGGTGAACGTACGATCAAAGCGGCCACGGGATTCGCATTCCTTGAACTTGATTCCGTTCTGTTCCGGGGCAAGGACCGGCCTGAGCGAATCTTCGCCCTTCTTGGCGATGAGACGGTTGCGGCTTCGCAGAATTTTCTCAAGCTTAAGAGCGCGCATCGCCAACTTATAAGTTTGCTCAGCGCCCAGGACGCGACCGGCGCGCAAAAGGCCATCCAGACGTGTCGATCTCTTGGCGGGAAAAACCTTGCGCCGTTGTTTGAAACGTACGCACGGAGGCTCGCGCCCGAACATGCCGGGCGCGCCACTTAGCGTCTAGTATTTCGGCTTATGATGGCGCTTGGGACGGCGGCCCATTCCCCCACCCACGCCAATCGTGATGGAAAACTTCGGGATATTGGAGCTGGCGCGGCGCTTGGATTTACGCTTCCGCCTGGCCTTCTTCACCCGCTTCTTCTTGGTTTTCTTGACCTTCTTTTTGGGCTTGTCTTCCTGCTTGGCATCGTCGTTGCGGCCGGGCTTGTCGGGCAAGTTGCCAAGTACGATGTCGTCGGGCGTGAAGATTGGGTCGGGATCTATCAGCGGTGCTTTAACTATGAAAGGAAATGCAGATTCAAACGGCTCGTCTTGCTTTTCGGGAAGACTGGCCCATTTGACGGGATTGCCCAACGCGCCTTCCGGCGTAATGCGAATGAGTTTGCCCGGCTGGTCGTGAAGTCGGCATTCGCCGTTCTCATTACAGACCTCAATGGCGCCTTCGAGGAGCAACAACCACGACATGCCGCTGTCTTGAACATATACGTCGAATATGGTCCCGCGCACCGTGATCGATGCTGTGGGTGTGCGAATGACATAGGCCGGTTTTGCTGCAATGCCGGTGACAAACCGAAAGGTGCCCTTGACGAGATTGAGGACTATGGCGCCGCCGGAGATTTCAGGATTGTAGACGAATTCATCGAGCAAGAGCTGCGAGCCGGGCCCGAGCGCCAGCTTTGTGTCGTCGCGTAGCCGAAGCTCGCCGCGTCCATCCGTGCTGACATCGATCAGCTCATCTTGGCGGACGTTATCGCCTGTCGCGAGCTGGCGCTCGTCGGCTTCGTATTCTGCCGTGACAAGGCTGACAATCGTGACAGCTGAACCAATGGTGTCGCCCGGGGCGGCAACAGCGCTCGCGCTGCTCCAGAGCAATGCGGTCGCGAACAATGCTAGCTTTGTGAGGCGCATATTGAAGAACCGTCTTCTGAGAACATGTCAAAATCGGATTGTGGTTCAAGGTCCGGAGCTGCTACCCAGTTAGCAGTCTATACCTTCTAACCGGCACAAACATCCTGAAATGTAGCCCGGTTATGGATAATGAAAAGTTTCGGCAAATCATTTTGGGGCAATTCGCAATCGAATTTCCCTTTGCCGTTCACAAAGATTGACAATGTATTAAGCGCCTAAGCCTAGGACCGACCAGCTTTCGTCCGTTCAAAGACAAACGCAAGCTGCGCAAAGTCTTTTACGCTGACGTCCTCGGCCCGCAAGTTTCCCGCAATGCCAGCCACGGCCAGCAACTCTTCGGGCATGGGGACGAGTTGCTTGAGGCTCGTACGCAGCATTTTGCGCCGCTGTCCGAAGGCGGCGGCTGTCACCTTGCCAAGTATAGTCGCCGAGCAGAGAGGTGAGGGGTGGGAACGCGTTACAAACTCAACGACAGTCGAGGAGATTTTCGGGGGTGGTGTGAACACGTCCGGCGGCAATGTCATGATCGTGCGAACCTTTGTACGCCACTGCGACAGCACGGATAGGCGCCCATAAGCCTTCGTTCCTGGTGACGCCACGATTCGATCAGCCACCTCCTTTTGAAACATCAGAACCATGCGGTCATACCAGGGCGGCCAGGGGTCAGCTTCAAGCCAACCGACAAGGAGGCGTGTAGCGACTGCGTAGGGTAGGTTGGCGGCGATGATTGCCTTGCCGGCGCCGTTTTCTGCCGCCAGGAGCAGCTGCCAATCAGCGGTAATCGCGTCGCCGAAGTGCACCGCGAGCCGCCCAGGATAGCTGGCAGCGATCAATTCAAGTGCTGGAGCGCACCGCTCATCGACTTCAAACGCAATGACGCGTGCAGCCCCTTCCAGGAGGAGCGCACGGGTGAGGCTGCCGGGGCCTGGTCCCACTTCGACGACGGTGCGGTTCTGTAGCGGGCCTGCGGCTCGCGCAATCCGCCGCGTGACATTGAGATCCAGTATGAAGTTTTGGCCGAGGCTCTTCTTGGCGGTAAGCCCAAGTGAGGCAATAACATCGCGCAGAGGCGGCAGGCCATCGGGGCTTGCGCCAGAACCCTTCTCGCGGCTGCCGCTCGGACTCATCCTGGCGCCGCTGGGGCACGCGCGGTGGCGATTTGGGCTGCAAGTCTGAGGCTCTCCATAAAGCTTTGCGGTGAGGCAGTCGCTTGCGCAGCAATGTCAAAAGCTGTGCCGTGATCGGGGGACGTGCGCACGAAAGGCAGACCCAGCGTGACGTTGACGCCGTGTTCGAAGGCAAGTGTCTTGAACGGGATCAGAGCCTGGTCATGGTACATGGCGATCACTGCATCATAGCTTCCTCGTATACCCGCGTGAAACAAGGTATCGGCCGGGTGCGGACCCGTGATCGAATATCCCTCCCTGCATAAATCCTCAATTGCGGGCGCAATAACGTTGCGTTCCTCGCTGCCCATGGTGCCTTCCTCACCGCTGTGCGGATTAAGGCCAGTCACGGCAACACGTGGAGTGGCAATGGCAAAGTCACGCTTCAGGGCCTCGAACGTGATACGTGCCGTATCCAGGATCGCTTCTCGTGTCACCTCCTTGGGCACATCGGCAAGCGGGATATGAATGGTGAGCGGCACGACGCGCAGAGGTTCACTTGCCAACATCATGACGGGGCGAATCCGCAGCGAGGGAAAATGGCGCCGTGCGAGGGCGGCCAGAAACTCGGTGTGGCCGGGATAAGCAAAGCCGGACGAGGCCAGAACGCTCTTGGCGATAGGATTAGTGACCAGGGCCATTGCCTCACCGCTAATAACGGCTGCAGTTGCGTGCTCGATGGCGGTGATCACGGCTGTGGCGTTGGCGGGATTGGGCGTGCCAGGCGTAGCCGGTTCTGCCAGAGAGACAGGCCAGACGGGAAGGGCGCTGGCAAAGACGTCGACCGCCTCTGAAAGGGATCGGATGATCTGCGGCCTCGCCGCGAGATCCATTAGGCGGATACGCTGGGTGAGGGTCGGAGCGTCTGCAAAGAGCACGAATGGGGGAAGGTCGTGCGCATTCCGCTGTGCCCACGCCTTGAGACTTATCTCCGCACCGATCCCGGCCGGGTCGCCCATGCTAACTGCGATCGGCGTTCGATACCGGCGCTTGGCCGCAGCACACATTAGCGATACTCGATAAGGGCGTCCTGGCGCAGGTCCTTGAGATGGCGCTTGGAGAGGATCTCGAATTCCTTCTGCTGGAGTTTATCCTTCGCTGATGCGCGCTTTTTCTCTCGTGCGGGAATGGTCTTACGGCCACAAACCGCCCACAACTCTACGCCACTCTCGCCAACGCTTGGCGGCAGCATTTCGTCATCCTGCGCGCTCAGCAGGAGGGTGCGCGTCGGCTCAGGGATACTTGATGGCGAACGAAGACCCAGGTTCTGGAAACGTGCACCCGTTACACCCGTCGCCAGTGAAGAGGTGCCTTTGCAGTCGGTGAATTTCGCGCGCAAAAGCTCTGCATCGCGCAGCCGCCCCGCCACCTGTTTCTGGTCGAGCTTTATCGGCATGGTCAGCAAAATCCGTTGGATTCGCAATTCTATGCCATCGCCGCCCTCGACGTCAGCTATCATAACGTCCAGTCCGCGCGTTGCGGCCTGAATGCGATGCCCGAAACGCCGGCGGATCACATTGTTCCACGACATCGATGCTCTGATCCGCTCCTTCATCGCATCAATGTTGCCGCCCATCTTTGCAATATTCTTGGCCAGATCTTTTGGCGTCACTTTATTGCGCTTGGCCATGCCGGCCAGGACACGGTTGACATCTGCATCGGAGGCCAGCGCATTGATGCGCTTGGCCTCCTGCAATTGCAGTCGTTCATTTATTAGCTCTTTTAACGCGGCTTTTTGCGAGGGCATGGTCGATCTTCGCGCTGTTTCGATGGCCTGTTTTTGCAGAGAGCGGCCAAACGCCTTCTTGCGTCCCTCGAAGATCTTGATGATCTCATCCTTCGACTTGCCTTCGTTCGCCTTAACCGTTTCGTCGAGTATGGCCTTCAAGCGTGCGGTGGTTTTCGGGTCCTTGATGAGACGCTTAAAGTTCGCCTGCACCTGAGAATTGATATTTTTGCCCATGGCCATGAGGCGTCGTCGTTGTAGGACTTCGTAACCGGTGATCGGGTCGTCATTGACGAGCGCAACGATGGACTGGCTCGCGCCGGATGAGCGCCGCCGCTTCCGCATCGGCTTGCTGGCAGCGGATCGCGTCGCAGAAGAAGAATTGGGTTGTGTTGATTTCTTGGATGCTGCCGCTGGTGATGCTGAATTGCCGGCGGGCGAGGCGCCCTGCGCGCGCGCTGAGATGGTTCCAGCCGGCGGTGCTGCGGCAAATGCTAGGCACACCGCGAGAAGGGCATAGGTTCGCCAAGCCAGAGACTGGCGTGGACCGCAGCGCTGTGGCGCATATTTCATCGTGTTTGTCTTTTGGGTTTGTGACTCATTTCGTCATGGGAGGATCTCGATAACGTGAGAGATTCTTAGCCCCGCGGCTCGGGCTAGCATCATGTTATCCACACGAACCGTGGCGGAGCCGTGGCATCAGGTGGCCTGGGTGGCGAGCGGGGAGCCTATGTGAAACGTCCCGCCGCCTTTACCCTACCCGCCCGACTGCTGCTCGGAGAAGGCATAATCAAGCGCATCGGTTTTATAGCCGAACGAGCCCAGATGCTTCAGCTCGAAGCGTAACAGTACAGTGGTGCCATCCGCAATCTCGTCACTATCAAAGTAGTTGCCCGTGTACTGGGCAGTAAGAACGAAGCATTCGTCCGCATAGCGGATTTGGAGTAGGTTTTGCAGTAATTTATCCGAGTCGATGTCGTAGCGCATTCCGCCCTTGACGCTCCAATGCTCGGTGAGGGCCACGTTTAGGGATGTGAGCACGTCCTGCTGGGCGTCTGTGAAACCCTGAGCCTGAGCGTTTGCTTCATATGCATACGTCGCTGTTGCATAGAAGGGGCCATACCCGGCAATCGCCGTCGTATCCTGGCGGCGCAAGGCCAAATCATCCTCATTAAAGCGGCTTTGAGCAATGACCCGGAAGAAGTCCGACGGCGCTATGTAGGCGCCCAACACGTAGTCGGACCTGTTCGTCTCCAATCCATTGTTTGGCGTGAAGACAGGGTTACCTTCTTGATCAGTGCCGGGGTCCAGATAAGGGTTGTCGCCTGAGAGCTGGAAGCTCTGCCCGCCGAGCACTCGGAGATAACCGCCGGAATTCGCCTGGAAGGTATACTGCACGCCGACGTTGGCGCGCGATCCCGTCTCGATGCGGTCGTAACCTGAGAATTTGGTGGTCTCAAAGAGGTTCGTGTCGTCGAACACAAGACTTTGCGCGTCCTGGTCCGGTAGATCGCGCTGTCTGACATTGTTCTGACGGCCAATGATTTGACCGATGGGCTCAACAACGTGCGAACCTCTGCTGGAATTGGCGACCCAAGGATAAGCCACCGTCACGCCCCCGAAGGCGAGCCCGCGCGCCAGGGATGTGTCGCTGTCAACGAAGGTCGCAGTTTGCGGATCGAAGTAGTTATTGAGTTGGTAAATGTCGCCGCGCAATTCACCGAACGGCGTGTACGTGATGCCGATATGATCTGTGAGGCGCCGGCGCCATTTAACCTCTGTCACAATGCGATTGTTGCTCTCGGCACCGGGCCCTTGGGATTCATTATCGCTCGTCAGGCTCAGCACGTTGGTATTCCAGCGCAACTCGCCGCCGAGAATGGGGTCGGCCGCCACGTAGTTATAGTCGATGATGGGATGCACCCAAGAGTCAGACTCGGGTGGGTCATTTAATAAGAGCCCGCCCAATTGATAGACATTCATGCCGAAATAATTGCGGTCCGATTGGCCGATAAGGAACCCGCGGTTGACGCGGTCCGTCAGCAGGACGTTGTCGAGCTTGTAGAAACGGCGAAAAGCGTCGTCGCTTTCGATCGTGACGTCCCAACCAGTTTTCCACCAGCTCGACAGAGAGAATAGGCCCTTCGTTTCGATGCTGCCTCTCCAGCCATCGTACTTTTCGCGATCTTGTATGTCGCCTGGTAGTTGTCCAGCGTCCTGATCAATGCCGGCAAGCTTCACATGGTACTGTCCATTAGCGAGCCGGTGGCGCCAGTCACCCTGCCACAGCACACCCTGGCGGGTCATGTACTTTGGATAGAAGGTGAAGTCGTAATTTGGCGCGAGCGCAAAGTAGTAGGGGACCGTCGTGCTGAAGCCAAATGCGTCGGAGCTCCCAACCTCGGGCGTTAAAAAACCTGACTTTCGTTTCACTGAGCCGTCGGCATGCTGGAAGTAGGGCGTGTAGAGGATGGGCACGCCAAAAAATTCGAACTGCGCATCGTAATACGTGATGCTGGCGTCCTGCTGATTGTGGATCACGCGCGCGGCACTGATGCACCACAATGGCGGCATGCCGCCATCGCTCTTACAAGGCGTGAAGCGGCCATTGATGAACTCCGTGACATTGCCTTCGCGCCGTATTGCACGCTCTGCAGCAATGCGCGTATCGTCTTTGGCAACAATGCTCAATGATTGAACGAACCCGTCCCGAAAGTCGTCAGTCAGGGTGTAGCGATCGGCCCGCAGGATATTTCCGTTGGGCTCCTTGAGGGTGACGTTGCCGACAGCGGTCAGCGTTCCCGCCGACTGATTATAAACGACTTCGTCGGAGGTCAGGATGTAGTCGTTGTAGTAGATCTCGACATTGCCGCGCGCGATGACGGTATCCCCATCTGTATCGTAGATGAGCTCATCCGCCTGCAAATAGAGCGGCTGCGATCGATCAATCTTGAGCTGCGGAGAAATATCGGTATCGCCGAATGAACTATCCGATGGGGTCTTAGGCGCCAGGACGCTTGGATCCTGGGCGAAGGCCTGCCCGCTGCCAAACGCGAGCATTGCAACAAGAATCGCGAACATGGCCAAACGCTCCCGGCCAGCAACCTTCCGGCGCCGGCAAGGACCGCGTGACCTTCCGCAACCCTCATGCGGTGTCCGCGTATGACGCATCACTCAGCCATCCTCCTGGTGCAAAAGCACTGATGCCGAGACAACGAAAACCAAGGCAATAGGCAACCAGATCGCCGCCCAGGCAGGCACCAATCCGGCCACTCCGATCTGTCGAGAGACTTCTGCGAGTAGAAAAAAGCCTAAACCCCCCGCCAAACCTGCAATAATCATAGTCTGGATGCCCCCGGAGCGGAATGACCGCAACGACACAGTTGCCGCTAAAAGGACCATTGCTGCACACAGCATTGGACGGGAGAGAAGAGACGCGTACTGGATGCGTAGCCGATTGGCTGAAAGTTGCGCTTTTTCAGCGACTTCTATCAGGCCCGGCAGCTCCCAAAATGACATTGACGATAGCGTACCAAGGGCGTCGGACACACGCTCGGGTGTCAGATAGGTGGACAAGAGATACTTTTCGAATTTTTCCGGCTCTTGGCCGATCCTGGCGACCCAGGCATCCTGGATCTCCCAAAAACCAACCCGCAAGTCCGCGCGAGCCCCATCGATGCGCTCCACAAAGTGGCCGCCGTGATCAAAAATGAACACCGTAACGCCGGTCAGCGTTAGCCCTCGATTGGAGGCTAGCGCGGCGCTGATGACGGACTGACCATCGGCGCCGTCCTGGCGCAGCCACGACCCGCCCGCGGAGCGCGAACGTAACAAGTTGGTTTCCCTGCCAAAAGTCTCCGCGTAGACGGCCTCGGACTTGCTGCGTGCACCAGCGGCTATCGGATTAAAAACAGCTACGCCAAACGTCCCGAGAATGATCGCTACAATTATGCCTGGCTTGAGAAACTGCCATACCGACATCCCGCCGGCCCGCATCACGGTCAGTTCGCTTTTGCGGCTGAGCACCAGGAGCGTCCCGATACTGCCGACGAGTACTGCGAATGCGACGAGATATTCCGCATAGGCGGGCAATCTAAGCAGCCCAATGAAGGCCACGGTCCAGATGGACGCACCGCCGTACTTGCCCGACTGGCGCAGCAGTTCGACCAAATCGATCATGTAGATGAGAAGAGAACAAAGAAGGAATGTTAGCAGTATCGCTAGAACGAACCGCTTCGCGATGTACCGGGTTAGGATGCTGAATTGGGTCATCGCACATTGGCTCCGCGACTAGGGGCAGGGAGCTGGCGAAGCGCTGTCTGTCCTTTATTTCTTCGAGCAAAAATGTTCGGAAATTTGCGGAAAACCCCTGTGATCGCTTCGAACAGCTCTGCAATGAAGGCGGGCGCAGTTGGCTCACGTGTGGGGTGACTTAAGAGCCATAACGCCGAGCCGGCTGCAGCAATTGGCAACACGTAAAGCAGGGGGGCCAAGACGGTTTCAACGGAAACGATGTTGTTGAGTGCAAGGCCCGCCACGCGCGCGCCTACGGCTATGACGAACGCGGCCGCGACGTAGTGCAGCCGGTTCTGACGCGTGCTCTGGGCTTGGCCGACCCACGCCAGCGCGATCAACGCAAACGCAATAGGGTAGAGCGGGTTTGAGAAGCGCTCATGCACTTCGGCCCAAAAGCGTCCTGGTGCTTGTCGGTATCTTTTGCTCGTCGGCTCAGGATTAAGTAGCTCGCTCAGATAGCGTTCGCGGGTTTTGAGATCGCTATTTTGGCCCGCCACCTTGCGCTCGAACTGCGCCAAATCGATTGCGTACTTATCGAACGCGATCACTTGAGCTGGTTCGTCGCCGGCCTGTCGCCGCACAATATGGCCCTCGCTCATAACCAGATAGCTGGACGGCTCCTGCTTTACGATCACGCCCCGCTCCGCCAAGTAGGATTGGCTCTGCTTTTTATCGCGCGTGTCATGCATGATGAGGCCCCGGAGCTCACCGTTGAGGGTGCGCTCGCGGATGTGAAATGTCAGATTGCGCTCAGGGCTAGAAAAGCGCCCCGGTTGAATGACTTGGGTCAAAAGGTCGGTCCGCACCTGGACAACGTATTGGCGCAAGAGCCGAAAGCTCCAGGGCATAGCTGCGTGGTTGACAAAGGTGACGCCCAGAGCAACGAGCGTGGCGAGCAGAAGGATTGGCTTGGCCGGGGTCCAGATGGTTGCACCCGATGCGGTCAATACGATCAGCTCGCTGTCGCCGTTAAGACGGTTGAGCGTGTGGATGGTGGCAATCAGCAGGGCGAATGGAGCAATAATTGCAATCAAGCCCGGCAAAGCGAGCGTGGTCATCTTGAACAGCATCCACGCGCTTTGGCCCTGCGACGTCACGACATTGAGCTGCCGGAGTGCAAGGGCAACCCATACGATGGCCGACAGCGAAAAGAGGATGATCAGCAGCGCTCCGCCGGCCTGCCGAAAGACATACCTTTCAAAGATTGTCATCGCATCCGACGAGGTGAATTGGGGCTCTTCTTCACGACGAGCCCTGAATCGGTCCCAGATTCCCAAGTCCCATAGCAGCGTGGCGAAAGTTCGGCCCATCACCAGACATTCGGCAATCAAGTAACAGGTTGGTGCCGGACTGCTACGATTGTGAACGTAGCGGGAACGTACTTCTTCCTCAGGATCACAAAAATTCGTGCTTTTCGCGGGCTTTGGTTGCAACTGTCCCGTGACTGGCTTAGCTCGGGATGCGACGCGACCGTCGTCCTCTCCCTGCCTGCATGCAAGGTTCGGGGTCTTCCGTTTTTCGGCAGCGGAAGCAGTCGCGCGGATACGTCATCCGCGAGCGGCCCCGCTTTTGCCTCCTAGTCAGGCAGCCCCGAAAAGCCTCCAACTGGGAGCCCGTCAGATGTCTGAACGTCCTGAAATTGTATTCGCCCCATTAGGAGCCGACCCCGAAGCCATGACTGTCGTGCTTGCAAGCGACGACATGGCACTTGGGAGCCGCGCCAAGGAACTCGATTCCGGCTCGGGCGGCGCAATTCTGAAGGCCGCTGAGGCAGCACAATTTAAAGGCAAGAAGAAAAGCACCGCCGAACTCCTCGCGCCGCCACGCATCGCTATTAGCCGCCTCTTGGTGTTTGGTATTGGTAAGGCTGCTGATCTGAAAGAAAGCGATTGGGTGACGCTTGGCGGTGCGATTGCCGGAGCAATCTCGGCGCGCAAGGCGGGGACGGCAAGCCTGATTGCTGACATGATGACCACCGGCGGCATGAAGGCGGAAACAATTTCCGCGCTTTTAGGTTTCGGCGCTGCGCTGCGTCTTTATGAGTTCAGTAAATACCAGACGAAGAAAGGCAACGATGAAGAGAACGCGGCCTCTGGCCGTCTAAAGAAGCTCGTCATTCACTGTGCCAACTCCGATAAGGCACGCGCGGCCTTTGCCCGCTATGAAGCGGTCGCCAACGGCGTCGTCATGGCCCGCGATCTCGTCAACGAGCCAGCCAACGTATTGGGACCCATCGAATTTGCTGAGCGGGCGCGCGATCTGGAAAACGTCGGCGTCGAGGTTGAAATTCTTGATGCCGAGCAAATCGCCGACCTCAAAATGGGGGCGCTACTTGCCGTCGCTCAAGGCAGCGTGCGGCCTGCGCGTGTGGCTATCATGCAGTGGCACGGGGCAAAATCGAAACGCTCCAAACCCCTGGCCTTTATCGGAAAGGGCGTGGTGTTTGATACTGGCGGAATTTCAATCAAGCCGTCTTCGGGTATGGAGGACATGAAAGGCGACATGGGGGGGGCGGCCTGCGTCGTCGGGCTCATGCACGCGCTGGCCGAGCGCAAAGCGAACGTCAATGCGGTCGGTATCATCGGGCTTGTGGAGAACATGCCTTCAGGTTCTGCAACACGACCCGGTGATATTGTGACATCGTACTCAGGCCAAACGGTCGAGGTGTTAAATACGGACGCAGAGGGGCGCCTCGTTCTCGGCGACCTGATTTCCTATGTTCAGGAGCGTTTCAAACCCCGGCTCATTGTCGATCTTGCGACGTTGACGGGCGCCATCATGATGGCACTCGGCAAGGAGTACGCTGGGTTGTTCGTCAACGATGACAAACTCGCCAACGATCTGCTCGATGCCTCCTCGACGACAGGCGAGAAGGTGTGGCGAATGCCACTCGATAAGGCTTACGATAAGATGATGGAATCCAAGAACGCCGACATCAAAAACCTTGGCGGACGCTGGGCAGGGGCGTGCACGGCCGCTGCATTTCTCAAAGCCTTCGTGAAAGATACGCCTTGGGCGCACATCGATCTGGCCGGCACCGCGATGGACGCGCCCAAATCGGATATTAATCCGAGCTGGGGATCAGGCTGGGGCGTGCGTTTGCTCGACCGTTTCGTCGCCGACAGGTATGAGAAGTAGACTTGCGGCTGCGTAACAGTGATGACGATTAGCGCGAATTGGGACAGAAATTAACTTACTGATAACAAACTTATCAACCAAGATATTTTCCATAATATATATTATGCGAACTAGGTGTCACTTTATGGAGTCGGGTCCATTGAGCACAGTCGACGCAATCGTCTCAAGGCTGCGCCTCCTCTGCGCGGCGAACCCCCGTTGAGATGATCGCGGCATAGACTGCGCTGACAAATCCTGAGAGCACATTCACGCTGATCACGATGCCAATGAGCCGTGCGAGGTCCTGGTTCATAAAAACGCTCAGCGCCGTAACAATGAAATCGTCGAATGCTTGCTTGATCTGGAACAGAAGTTCACTGGCCTGCTCGACCGTGGGCTTGGGTGGCATATCGAAGATGATCTTCCAGCCGATATCAGCGACACTGGGCGTCGTAAGGACGCCAAACAGCGTCATCAATGCGAGCCCCGCTGAAAAGAGAAGCCCAAGCATCGCGGCAAGCCGGAAGTAGCCCCAGCGCATGGGCAGCGCGTCAGCCTTTATCGATAAGAAACGTAGCACGCTGGCACCAACGTAAACGCACACGCCGAATAGAACGGCGACCCAGAATAGCCGGTCGTGATCGGTGCCAGAGAAAGTGAACAGCGCCGCAACGCCCGCCAACACCCCCTTAAAGATCGCCTCCACGGACCCGACGATACCCGTGAGGATCGCACTGCGTTTGATTGCACCCGCGAAGTAGAACGGCAGCTCATAGCGCAGACGCGCGATCTCAAGCCTCAAGCCCAGGAGGAAACTCAAGCCTGCGGTCGCACCGGCGAAGATGAACGGGTAGTGATACCCGAACGCGGCAACGCCCGCCACAGCGGTCAGCTCGGCTGCCATGATCAAGGCGTTGACGAGGATGCGCATCACGATCATATCGCCCCCAGTTTGGCTGGCGTTTCTATAGACGCCCTCCCCTAGCTGAGGGCCACCTTATCGGAGAGCAATGCTCGTGGACAACAACGGTGCGAAGAAGACCCTCCCCGACCTCCTTGCCGTCATGGCCGCGCTACGCACGCCGGGCACGGGTTGTCCGTGGGATCTTGAGCAGACGTTTGCGACGATCGCGCCTTACACAATCGAAGAAGCCTATGAGGTGGCCGACGCGATCGCGCGCGACGACCTTGCTGCACTCAAAGACGAACTCGGCGATCTGCTGCTCCAGGTTGTCTATCACTCGCGCATGGCGCAAGAGCACCACGCGTTCGCATTCGACGATGTTGTTGACGCCATCACGCGCAAGATGATCCGCCGTCATCCGCATGTGTTTGGCACCGCCGAGGAGCGCGCAGCTGGTGCCGCACCAGGGTTCTGGGATCGCATCAAGGCGCAGGAGAAAGCCGGAACGGCTCCCTCAGTCAGCGTGCTCGATGAAGTGCCGGCCGCCCTGCCTGCGCTGACGCGCGCGGTCAAGTTGCAGAACAAAGCCGCCAAGGTTGGATTTGACTGGCCGTCGCTGGCCCCGGTTCTCGACAAGCTCAACGAGGAGTTGGGGGAGCTGGAAGATGTGATCGCGAAGAGCCGCTCAGGATCTGAGTCCGATACTCAGGCCGTCGAACAGGAGTTGGGCGACCTCTTATTCGTCATCGCCAATGTGGCGCGCCACCTCAAGCTCGATCCAGAGGCAAGCTTGCGCAGCGCAAACCAGAAGTTTGTTCGCCGCTTTCGCTACATTGAAGAGCGGCTTGCTGCGAACGGCCGCACGCCTTCAGATTCGGATTTGGCGGAGATGGACGCGCTTTGGGACGAAGCAAAGGCCAAGGAACGCGGGCATTAATGCCCTGTCACGCACTCACCGGCATTAGCACCTTTAGCTCTGCCCCTGCACGCCGAACCTGGGCAAGCAGGCGCTCCTTTTTCTCCCCGGCGATACGCACGCGCGCGCGCACAGCGCCCGTTTCCATCGCTTCGCGTTCCAGCACTTGCGCCTCTTCGTAAAGCCAGTTCACAAGCCGGCCTTCATGCGCTGGAATTATGAGGTCCAGGATTTCATCATTTCGCCCCAACCGGGCATCGATGGCCGCGAGCAGATCATCCATGCCCTCGCCGGTTGTCGCCGAGACAGGAACGGGGCGCTCCTCCGGCCATTGCGCGGCACTCCTTGCCTCATCACGCGTGATGGGGCTCAGGAGATCAATCTTGTTCCATACTTCTAGGATGTGGCTATCGGCTGTCACAGTATCGATTCCGAGGTCATTCAACACCAACTCCACGTCTCGCGCCTGCATCTGCGTTTCTTGGTGCGATATGTCGCGTACGTGCAAGATCAGATCAGCCTCGATCACCTCTTCTAATGTTGCGCGGAAGGCGGCGATGAGCGTCGTTGGCAGGTCGGAGATAAAGCCAACGGTGTCGGATAAGATGATGCGGCGCCCGCTCTTTAAGCGCACTTCGCGCATGGTTGGATCGAGCGTGGCGAACACCTGCTGCTTGGCAAACACGTCCGCGCCGGTGATGGAATTAAACAGCGTAGACTTTCCCGCATTCGTATAGCCCACGATTGCAATGATCGGGTACGGTACACGCCGCCGGCCCCTGCGATGCAGTTCGCGCGTCCTCACGACAACTTCCAACTCTTTGCGGATCGCCATGATGCGCTCATCGATCATGCGCCGGTCGAGCTCGATTTGAGCTTCGCCCGGACCACCCAGGAAGCCGTAACCGCCGCGCTGGCGTTCCAAGTGAGTCCAACTGCGTACCAAGCGGCTCTTTTGGTATGAAAGATGCGCCAATTCGACTTGCAGCCGCCCCTCACGCGTGCGTGCTCTCCTGCCGAAGATCTCCAAAATGAGACTCGTACGATCGAGAACCTTTGCGCGCCACGCCCGCTCCAAATTGCGCTGCTGTATCGGCGTCAGGGGGTGGTCAATGATAATGAGTGCTATCTCGTGCGCGGCGATGAACGTGCCAAGGGCCTCGACCTTGCCTGAGCCAAACAAGGTGGCCGGCCGCGGGTTCGGCACAGGAACAATTTGGCTTTCGATAACATGCAGATCGATCGCCTCAGCGAGTCCGGTGGATTCGATCCGGCGATCTTTCGGCGAATGTACAAGTCTGTCGACGTAGCTACTTGCTTCGCCCGCCTCGGGGCCAACGCGCGCGGTTCGCTTTAAGTCGGGCGCAAGAACGAGTGCACTCACGCCGCCGGCATGGTGCGCCCGCCGTTCTTTTTGGGGGACCTCCCCAATGTCAACGCGTTTATCGATCGCCGTTGCCGCTCGGTTAAACCTCGGTCGTCTCCGTCTCCATCAAATGGACGGGCTGCCCGGGCATGATGGTCGAGATCGCATGCTTATATACGAGCTGCGAGTGACCGTCCCGACGCAACAGCACACAAAAGTTGTCGAACCAGCTCACGATCCCCTGGAGCTTCACACCGTTGATCAGAAAGATTGTGAGCGGGGTCTTGTTTTTTCTCACGTGGTTCAGGAAGGTGTCCTGAAGGTTCTGGACTCGGTCTGCACCCATTGACTTCTTCCGCCTTTTTTAAGGTCTGCTTTGGGCTATCCCGTCCGCCTTTAAGAGCGATCCGGGAGGGTGTTATATTATAGCAGTTATTTCGCACTGCACTACCGCTAGGTATACCAGTTTTCCCTCCTAGATGAAGCCGCTCAGCCGGCTGAAATCGCGGCAAATTGATGAAATTTCGTGCGGAGTGTTTGCGTGATGGGACCGGGCTTGCCATCCCCTATAGTCACGCCATCAATGCGCACCACCGGCATAACAGTATTGCTGGCGGACGTAATGAAAGCCTCGCGCGCCGATTGGGCCTCTGCCAATCGAAATGGTCGCTCCATGAGCGAAATACCCTCTTTAGATAGTCCCTCAATCACAGTCGCTCGCGTGATGCCGGCGAGAATATCGGTAGCAATTTGCCGAGTTATGACAGTACCGCCACCAAGCACGATCCAGGCATTGCTCGACGCGCCCTCTGTCACAAAACCGTCGCTATCGATGAACCACGCTTCTTGTGCGCCCGCCCTTCGTGCCGTGTCCTTGGCCAGGCATGCGGGCAGCAACATGATCGTCTTGATGTCTGAGCGGCGCCAGCGAATGTCGGGCAAGGACTTTACGGCAATGCCCTGTTCTGCTTGCGCTTCCACGATTTCTGGCGCGCGAGGCCGCGCAATGCACACCACCGTGCGTTCGACGTCCGGAGATGGAAAAGCGAAATCACGCGGGCCCGTCCCGCGCGTCACCTGTAGATAGATAAGACCATCGCGAACGCGATTGCGGCGTAAGGTCTCGCGCATGACGTGCGCGAGCGCGGCCATGCTCATTGGTTCGGGTATTGCCAGCTCGGCAAGAGAACGTCCAAGACGCGCCATATGAGGCGCTTCGTCGACGAGAGCGCCACTGCGCACCTCGCAAACCTCATAAACGCCGTCGGCGAACTGGAAACCGCGATCCTCTACGTGCACGCCGGCTTGCGCGTATGGCAGGTAGCGGCCGTTGACGTAAACGATGCGGCTCACGAAGTCCTCAAAATTAGATGCGGCAGACCCAGCGTCTCAACGCACGCGTTACGCCTGGCGCAATTCGGCGCCGCGATTCTCAGATGAGACCCCAAGCGCACGCAATTTTCGATGGAGCGCGGAACGCTCCATTCCGACAAATTCTGCGGTGCGTGAGATATTCCCGCCGAAGCGGTTGATCTGCGCCAGTAGATACTCCCGTTCGAAGATCTCGCGCGCCTCGCGGAGCGGCAAAGACATAAGATGTTCAGCACCGCCGTCGACGGGCAACGGCACGTTGGAGCCGATCTCATCGGGAAGCATATCGGCGGTGATGATGGTGCTAGGGTCGCCGCCGGCCAGAATCATCAAGCGCTCGATGTTGTTGCGCAGCTCGCGCACGTTGCCTGGCCAATCGTGGGCCTGCAACACGGCAATTGCATCTTCGCCAATACGGCGCGGCGCAAGACCTGAAGCATTGCTGAGCTGTCCAACGAAAAACTGAATGAGTTCTGGGATGTCCTCGCGCCGCTCAGCCAATCCAGGCACGCGCAGCGGTACCACGTTGAGCCGGTGATAGAGGTCTTCACGAAAACGTCCCTCGCTGATTTCGCGCTCCAGGTCCCGGCTGGTTGAGGAAATGATCCGCACGTCGACTGCGACCTTCTGCGAGCCGCCCATGCGCAAAAACTTTTGCTCAACGAGAACGCGCAAGACCTTGCCTTGCGTTTCGACGGGCATGTCTGCCACTTCATCAATATAGAGTGTGCCGCCGTGCGCCTCTTCCAGCGCGCCTACCTTGCGGGGGCCGCCGGTGCGGTCCTCGGTGCCAAAAAGCTCCTCCTCCACGCGGTCTGGCGCCATGGCAGCAGCGTTGAGCACCACGAATGGCGCCTCTGCCCGAGCTGACTTCATGTGGATCACGCGGGCTGCGAGTTCCTTGCCCGAGCCGGATGCACCCCGAATGAGGATGCGGCTGTTGGTCGGCGCGACGCGATCGATGGCATTGCGTAGCTGGTTCACTGCGGTTGACTTGCCAACCATATCGGCACTGAAGGTAGAGCGCTCCTTCAGCTCGCGCACCTCACGCTTCAGTTGAAACGCTTCCAGCGCGCGCAACGTGACAAGGATCAAGCGGTCGGCCTTGAACGGTTTTTCTATGTAGTCGTATGCGCCACGCTTAATGGCAGTGACAGCTGTTTCAATATTGCCGTGGCCTGAGATAATAACGACGGGGAGGTCAGGATACGTGCGCTTGATTAGGGACAAGACCTCAAGCCCGTCGAGACGGCTGCCCTGTAACCAGATGTCGAGTATGACGAGTTGGGGACGGCGCTCCTCAATTGCTTGCAGGGCTTCGTCACTGTCGCGCGCAAGCCGTGCCTGGTGACCCTCGTCTTCCAGAATGCCGGCCACGAGTTCACGTATGTCGGCCTCGTCGTCGACGATGAGGATGTCTGATGCCATCGTTCACTCCTTGGGTCGATATCGCTGAGGCCTACTCGGCCGGTGATGGTGGCGGTGGGGTTGCAGTGGGAGGTTGGCGATGAGAAACGCCCAGTTCATGCTCCATGGGCAAGGTGATGCATACAAGAGCGCCGCGCGTACGCCCGGTGCCTGGAGGGGCATCCTCCAGCGTTAGCGCGCCGCCGTGCTGTTCTGTAATCTTTTGGACCATCGCAAGGCCGAGGCCAGTACCCTTGCTGCCCTTCGTGGTGACGTACGGCTCCAGCAGCCTGGAACGGTTTTGCTTAGGCAAACCAATGCCGTTGTCGATTACTTCTATTGTGACCCGGTCGCTTTTTGGGGTCACGATAATCTCAATGCGCCCCTTCCAGTCCTTTGGATTGCCCGCCTCACCCTTGGCCGCCTCGATGGCCTCACTCGCGTTCTTGACCAAATTGGTTATTGCGCGGGTCATCAGGCGCCAATCGAAGTACATTTGCAGCGGGTCATCAGGAAGCTTTAGATCGTACTGGATGTCGGGATGACCTTCGCGGAACAGCACTACAGGCTCCTGTACCGCTTGGCGCAGATCATGGCGTGCCATCTCCGGTTTGGGCATGCGTGCAAACGCCGCGAACTCATCGACCATGCTCTTGAGATCGCCAACCTGGCGCTCGATCGTTGTTGTCAGCCGATCGAACGTTTCTCTGTCGGTCGTGATGGCCTTAGCATACTTCTTGCGCAAGCGCTCAGCCGATAGCTGGATGGGCGTCAACGGGTTCTTGATCTCGTGAGCAATGCGCTGGGCCACATCTGCCCAAGCCGCAGTACGCTGGGCGACCACGAGGTCTGTTACATCATCAAAAGTTACGA
The DNA here is from genome assembly GCA_964405975.1 of uncultured Hyphomicrobium sp. Classification (GTDB taxonomy): domain Bacteria; phylum Pseudomonadota; class Alphaproteobacteria; order Rhizobiales; family Hyphomicrobiaceae; genus Hyphomicrobium_A. The sequence goes on along the minus strand of CAYOPW010000001.1, from coordinate 83,839 downwards.
CCGAGCCGACGTCGCCGCTACTTTCACGTTCGCGGGTGACCATGACAGCAAACGTCCGTTCATCGCCGCCGACGGTGAATGTGACCTCCTCTTGCGAACGTCCCTTGAGGTTCTGCTCGTTTTGCTGGTCAAGGATAGCGCCAAACATCGGTACCGCTTCTTTCAGCTTCTCGCCGACGAGGTCACTTTCCACCAGTCCGAGCAGGTTTTCCGCCGCACGGCTGACGAGTGTGATGCGATCCTGGCTATCCAGCCCGATTACCCCGGCTGAGACGCCTGAGAGCACGGCTTCCATAAAGTAACGCCGTTCGAGCAGCTGCTCGTTGGCGGTCACCAACGCATCCCGCTGGTGTTTCAACTCGCGCGTCATTGTGTTGAACGTGTGCGACAGTCGGCGCAAATCCCCCTCTCCTCGCTTCTCTGGCAGCTCGACCTTCAGATTTCCGGTCGACACTTGTTGTGCAGCGGCGATAAGGCGCCGAATGGGAGCAACGAAACGGCCCGCGAACCACATTCCAGCCCAGATCGCCGCCAGCAGGGCCGTCATAGAGATCAAGAGGTACATGAGCCCGTGCGCAAGCTTCAGCCCGCCGCGAGCCTTTCTTAAGCGATTAAACTCGTCGACGTTGCGCGCCGTGCGTTGTAGATAGCGGATGACCTTTGGGCTCACGGGGCGGGCCACATAGAGGAATTTGCCCGGATAGTTCTCCAGCCTTGCGACCGCGGCGACTTCAAATCGCTGCGCTGTTGGCATGAGCAGTGGAACGTGTCCTTGGGCCGCCATGCGTAGCGCCCCTGCCGGCGGTTGCTCGAATTTGTACTTATCGCTGGCTGTTGCCTCGACGAGAGGACGTCCATCTGCGTCGAGAAGGTAGGCCATGGGCAGATCTCGTAAGCCGGCCTGCACCATGACTTGTTGCTTTAACTGGCGTTGATCCTCCCCGATTGCCTCGGCGGCGCGATCAAGATCGCGGGCCATGTTGACGATGTCCGTGCGGATTACCTGACCGTGTTCGTCGAGGTAGGCATTGGCGACTTGGCGCGAACTGGTAATGATGGCGCGCGTGCGGCTAGAGAACCAACCGTCGAGAGACCGCGAGAAGGTGACGGTTGCAGCCACCGCAAGAACCAGGGCGGGAAGCGCGGCGATTAGGCTGAACAACGCGACAATACGAATGTGAAGACGGGCACCGGGCTGCTTCTCGCGCCAAGCTCGCCCTAACCCCGCCATCTGCCAGGCGAGCATCGCGATCATCGTGAGGATCAGTATGACGTTGAGAAAGAGGACGATGAACACGACCTCGCCGCGTGGGGCGATGGGCGTCAGGCCTGTAAGAATGAAATAAGTTGCCAACGCGGACACAAGCGAAAGGATGACGACACTCAGGCCAATCCAAAATGCACGATCGCCCGGATTAAGAGGTGAACGCCCTTCGTCCAGGCTGTGTCGATGCTGCGGTGCAACGCTGACTGTTGGCATCGAATTCTGTCCCAGGGGCCGCAGGTGGCTTCACACGTGTCGGGCGCCGCGGTCTCGCGCACGGAATGCGAGGATCACCGTACTGAAAGTCGACTGGCGCGGCCTGATCACAACAAAGCCCGAGACCGTGACATTTTCGCGACGTGGCAGATGGGTAACGCGCCGGAACCACCAAGGCAAGCCCTTAAGCCCTCGGCAAAAATGATATTCCCGGCGATGAAGCCGCTCGCTATGCGGCCGTCTCAAGGCTGAGGCGTGCGAAACACCCTGATATCCAGGGCCCGAATGCGTGAGCGCAAAGTATTTCTGTTGAGCCCCAGCAGCTCTGCGGCCCGGATCTGGTTGCCCCGCGTTGCGGCCAGCGCGGCCGTCAACAAAGGGAGCTCTACTTGCCGGATCACGCGGTCATAGAGTCCGGGGGGCGGAAGCTCCTTGCCGAAGCTGGCAAAATACCCAGACAGATATTGCTCGACCCGTTCACTAAGATCTTTGGCTTCCGCGTTGCTCTGATCTCCAGACGAATTGGGGAGCGCCTCGGCCAGCTCCTGCTCAACGATCTCGGTCGTTAGCGTCTCTTGCGAATGAAGAGCTGCGATGCGGCGTACAAAGTTTTCCAGTTCACGAATGTTACCGTGCCAGGGATGAGCCTTGAGGCGCTCAATAGCACCTGTCTCGATTGCTTTTTGACCAAGGCCCTCACGCAAAGCTCCACGCAGAAAGTGACGCACGAGATCGCCGACATCCTCCAGCCGCTCGCGCAGGGGCGGAATGCGAATAGGCACGACGTTTAGCCTGTAAAACAAATCCTCGCGGAAGAGTCCTTGCTGAATTTGCGACTTGAGATCGCGATGAGTCGCCGCGATGATGCGCACATTGGTCTTGATCGGCGTGCGCCCCCCTACCGTCGTGTATTCGCCTTCCTGCAGGACACGCAGTAAACGTGTTTGCGCCTCCATCGGCATGTCGCCAATTTCATCAAGGAACAGAGTGCCGCCTTCTGCCTGCTCGAACCGGCCTTGTGTCCGAGTCTGTGCACCCGTGAACGCACCTTTTTCGTGGCCGAACAGCTCGCTCTCGACGAGCTCGCGCGGTATTGCAGCCATGTTGATTGCAACGAATGGGCCTTGCCGCCGCCGGCCGTAATCGTGCAGCACGCGTGCCACTAACTCTTTGCCGGTACCGCTTTCGCCATTGATCATCACCGTAAGATCCGTCTGCGTCAGCCGGGCGAGGACGCGGTAGATTTCCTGCATGGCAGGTGATCGGCCAATGAGAGGCAGCTCCTCGGCTTCAATTTCCTGAGACGATCGCGACGGGCGACGGCCGGGCTGCGTCAACGCGCGCCCAACAACGGCCACGACCTCTTTGAGGTCAAAGGGTTTTGGCAGATATTCGTATGCGCCCTTCTCTGTGGCAGTCAGCGCCGTCATCAACGTATTCTGCGCACTCATCACAATTATGGGCAGGTCAGGACGCATCTTCTTAATGCGCGGAATGAGATCAAAAGCATTTTCATCAGGCATCACGACGTCGGTGAGCACAACGTCACCTTCGCCCTGGCTTACCCAATGCCACAAGGTCGAGGCGTTGCCCGTTGCGCGCGGCGCGTATCCTGCGCGTGCCAATGCCTGATTGAGCACCGTCCGGATGGCGGTGTCATCGTCGGCGATAAGTATAGTTCCGCGGGCCATAGTGTTACCTCAAGCTGGAACGGGATTTGGGATGTGGCGTGCTATCCTGCATGGGCAGCAAGACGCGAAATATCGTGCGCTTAGACTCGCTGTCGCATTCGACGATGCCGCCGTGATCGCCAATGATTTTTGCGACAAGCGCCAAGCCCAGCCCTGTGCCGGACCGCTTTGTTGTCACGAAGGGATCGAAAAGGTGACTTCTCAAATGTTCAGGGATGCCTGGACCATTGTCCTCAATCTGGATCATGAGCGGCAGGCTGATGCGCTTTTCCGAACCCGGCACTGAAAGCCGCACGCCCGGCCGGAAAGACGTCTGCAATATGATGCGGCCGTTGTTCGTGTTCTCGCCGATGGCCTCAACCGCATTCTTCACGAGATTCAAGAACGCTTGTACGAGTTTGTCTCGACTGCCGGGCACTGCGGGCAGCGAGGGATCGTAATCTTCCAAATAGCGGATGCCGCGACCGACACCGGATTCGCACAAGCGCCGTACGTGATCGAGCACATCGTGAATATTGACCGGTTCCTTGGTGAGCGGACGTTCGTCACCGAACACCTCCATGCGGTCGACCAAATTGCGAATACGGTCGGTTTCCGAACAGATCAGCTGAGTCAGGGAGCGATCTTCATCTGACAGTTCCTGCTCCAAGAGTTGGGCTGCACCCCGGATTCCCGAAAGCGGGTTTTTGATTTCATGGGCGAGAACCGAGGCAAGCCCGGAAACGGAACGCGCGGCGGCGCGGTGGGTAAGCTGGCGTTCGATCATCAATGCCATGTTGCGCTGTTGGAGCATCAGCACAATGAGATCAGTCTGATCAGGTAGCGGACCACCGTAAACGTCGACAAGTTTGGGAGCGGAGAATTTCGGAGTTGTTATCTCGACTCCGTACTCGTTGACTGTCGAGCCGGAGCGGCGCACCTGATCGACAAGCGCAATCAGGGGGCAACCGAAGGCGACCACCTCGTCGAGCTGTGTTCGTTTCAAGACTGCGATGCCGGTCGAGAGGAACGCTTCCGCAGCCGCGTTCGCATAGATAATGCGATTGTCCGGCGCGAGCACAAGGATGGGATGAGGCAAAGCGCCAAGCAACAAGTCGTGCTCGACGGGACGGCGCGGCGTTGGGGGAAGTTTGGCGGTTGCAGCAATGCCCGTCATGCCGCTGCCTCCTGCGTCGCCTCATAGAATTGATCAAGTCCACAAAGGACGCTCTGCACATTTTCGTCGGTACACAACCGCTGGCGCCAGCCCATTACCGTCTGCACTGCTCGCCCGCTGGTTTCCAAGTACCACCCGATGTGTTTACGCGCGTTGCGCAAACCCAAGCTCGTCCCATAGTGCAACAGCATGCTTTCCACGTGCTCGCGCGCGATGCGCGCTTGCTCGCTAATTGGCGGCACGCCTTCATCGCGTCCCGTTGAAAGGTACTGCGCTATACGTCCCGGCAGCCAGGGTGCGCCGTAAGCCCCGCGGCCGACCATGACACCTGCGGCCCCGGAAGCATCCAGTGCATCCTTGGCATCACCAAGCGTGCGGATGTCGCCGTTGACGATGACGGGGATAGAGACAGCGTTCACGACATCGCGAACTGCACCCCAGTCAGCACACCCCTTGAAGAACTGGCAACGAGTGCGTCCGTGGACCGTGATGAGCTTGACGCCGGCGTCTTTGGCGCGCTTTGCAATCTCTGGCGCATTGCGGGTGTTGTTGTCCCAGCCCAAACGCATCTTGAGCGTAACGGGAACACTCACCACACTGACGATGGCCTCGATTAATGACAACGCGTGAGTCACCTTGCTCATCAGCGCACTGCCGGCGAGTTTGCCGGTGACCTGGCGCGATGGGCAGCCCATGTTGATATCGATGATGTCGGCTCCGAGCGCTTCAGCAATGCGTGCGCCTTCCCGCATCCAGCGCACGTCATGCCCGGCGAGTTGGATGACAAAGGGGGCAAGGTCGCGGCCCTCTGCACGGCGCAGGACGTCGGGACTTTGGTGTACGAGGTCCCTACTCGCCACCATCTCTGAAACAACGAGCCCGGCCCCTAGTCGATGTGCGATACGGCGAAACGGCAGGTCGGTGACACCCGACATCGGTGCCAGCAGAACCCTGCCTGGCACGCTTTGCGAGCCGATCTGGATTGTGTCACCGTAGGAAGTCATCATTAATGCCTATATATTAGGCACCATAGAGGAATGCCCTTCATTTGAGCAGAATAGGACCAAGTCCTCTATTTCGCAAGCGCGAAAAGGGTCCTCCACAATTGCTGTTTCGCCATCGCGTGTCTAAGCAGGCACCAGGTTTTCTAAGGCGTGAGCGGCGATGACGACGGCAGCAGCGGTGATTGTGGCGGCAGGGCGCGGCGAGCGCGCAGGCGGCAAGGCCGATCTTCCCAAGCAATATCGACAGCTTGGCGGTATGCCGGTGCTAGCCCATTCGCTATGCGCGCTGTCCCGCAGCCCGCAGATCGGCGCTATCCAGGTTGTCATTCATCCCGACGACCGGAGGCTATTTGACGCGGCTGTTGCCCCGTATTCGGATCGCTTGGTGGAGCCTATTGCGGGGGGAGGCAGCCGCCAGGAGTCAGTCCGCCTTGGCCTTGAGGCCCTGGGCGCAGGCAGTCCCAGCCGCGTTTTGATTCACGATGCGGCGCGCCCCTTCCTCAGCACTGATATCATTTCACGGCTGCTTAGCGCTCTTGAGAGCGCTCCGGGCGCCATCGCCGCCGCCCCCCTCGCCGATACATTGAAGCGGTCTGCGTCTGGCGGCACGATTGAGCAGACCATAGACCGTGCCAACCTCTGGCGCGCGCAGACGCCGCAAGCCTTTCACTTCACCGCGATCCTCGATGCCCACCGTCGCGCCCTAGAGGCAGGCAAGACCGGATTCACAGACGATGCCGCGATCGCCGAATGGGCCGGTTTCAGCGTCAAGCTTGTGCCGGATTCGACCAACAACATGAAACTGACGACTGCGGAAGACTTTGCTCTTGCTGAGTGGCTGCTAACCCCCGCCCCTGCCCTTTTGGAAACGAGAAACGGCACTGGTTTCGATGTGCACGCGTTTGCAGCCGGTGATCACGTGTGGCTATGCGGGATCAAGGTTGCTCATACGCATCGACTTGAAGGTCATTCTGATGCGGACGTGGGGTTACATGCCCTCACCGACGCCCTCCTCGGTGCCATTGGAGACGGTGACATCGGCCAACACTTTCCACCTTCCGACCCAGCCTGGCAGGACGCAAGTTCCCACCTCTTTGTCGAGGACGCCGTTGCGCGCGTACGCAAGCTTGGGGGACGCATCTCGAACGTGGACGTGACCCTGATTTGCGAGGCTCCCAAGATCGGTCCGCATCGCCAAGCGATGCGCCAAGCCATTGCTGCCTTACTGCAAATTGACATCGGACGCGTTGGCGTCAAAGCCACGACGACAGAGGGTCTTGGCTTCGTTGGGCGGCGCGAAGGTATCGCGGCCTTAGCCAGCGCCACGGTTCTTCTGCCGACGTAATTTGATTCGTCTCGCGATTCGCATGCCAGACGCGTTGACCCCTGCAACAGAATCGCGGCATCAAGTACCGAGGGGTTGTATGACCACGAACGAATTCGGGGGCCGCTAATGAATGTCATGACACAAACGCTGGAGCGCAAGCCAGCAGAAACGGCCAGTATTGCGGATATTGCTGAGACAACGGCGGGGGCTTGTCTTGCGACGCGCGTTCGCCAACTTTCACGCATCATAACGCGCGTCTATGACGATGCTATGCGCCCGCTGGGCATCACGGCGAGCCAATACACGTTGCTGGCACAGCTTGCCGCCCGCGACAGCATAACTGCTGTTGAGATTGGCCATGAGCTCGACATCGAGAAGTCGACACTGTCGCGCAACCTGAAGCGGCTCTTAGCTCTGGGCCATATCATCATGGATCCACCCGCTGGACGCCGTGGCCGGGGCTTGCATTTAACCGCCAAAGGTCAAGCGATACTGAAGGACGCCTTCCCGATTTGGCAGGATGCGCAGAAGCGCGCCGTCTCAGCTATGGGAGCTGAAAGCCGAAACGTGCTCGATAGTCTCTTGAGCCAGGCCGAAAAGCTCGCTCCTGTTTGACGACGCCAACTGGTCACGCGAGATTAGGGAACGCGCAACCTGCCGTTCCCATGTCTGTCGTACCGTATGAGCGCACTGTTTCCTGATGACCTACTCCGCGATGCTGAGACTCTACTCTCAAAGTTGCAGCGCCGCTCACTCTCGCTTGCAGTTGCTGAAAGTTGCACCGGCGGTCTCGTCTGCGGATTGCTGACCGAGATACCGGGTTCGTCTACCGTTCTGGAACGCGGCTTCGTCACCTATTCCAACACCGCGAAAGAGGAACTGCTAGGGGTCCATCCTGCGCTTCTTACGCAATATGGCGCGGTGAGTGAGGAGGTCGCCCGCGCGATGGCCGAAGGGGCCGTTGCCCATGCCCCCGTCGATATCGCGGTTTCGGTGACAGGCATCGCGGGCCCCGACGGCGGGAGCGCGGAGAAACCAGTTGGCTTGGTCTACATTGCGGGAGCCCGGAATGGATCGGCCGCACTCTGCCGTGAATACCGCTTTGGAAATCTAGGCAGGCACGCCATTCGTCTTGCCAGCGTAAGGGAGGCCATTGCTATCGTGAGCGCGGTTCTGGCCGAATGTCCCCCTAACAGAACCGCAACTTAGGCCCCATTTTGATGAGACAAAGGCATCCGCCTCAGGAGCAGGTGTACATGATAAACGGACTTCGCCTACTGGCTGGAGGCGCCGCACTTTCCGTCCTCCTGGCGGCGGGGCTTTTGCAATCGCAGGCATGTGCCTCAGACCTCACTGCGCGCGAGGTGACTGTGCGCCTGTTCCGCGCAGACCCGGCGGCGGCGCCTGATTTCAGCAACATGGACCTTCGCGAACTCGATATGAGCGGCCTTAATTTTAAGGGCGCGGCTCTGAAAGGGAGCGATCTGTTCGGCGCCGACCTCTCAGGAGCCGATCTTTCCAAGACAGATCTCAGCAATGCGCGGCTTGATCGCGTCATACTTATTGGGGCGCGCTTGGATGGGGCCAACCTGATGGGCGCCACCATGCTGCGCCCGACCGCATTCTCATCGCTTTCGGCGACCGTCGGTGAAGCCTCAAGCTTCGCGGGCGCCGATTTGCGGGGGGCCAAGATTTTTGGACGATTCAATCATGCCAATCTTAGCGGAGCGAATTTAAACGGCGCGACGCTCGCACCCTTCAACGAAACAGGATTTATCGAATACATTTGGCGATCGGAACTTACAGGCGCCAATCTTTCCGGGGCGACGCTTGTGGACGCGGATCTGAGCTACACGCTATTTGCGTTTGCCAGTCTACGCGGCGCTGATCTTTCGGGCGCCGTGCTCAAACACGCTGATCTGACCCGCGCCGATCTGACTGGCGCTGACCTTACCAGGGCCGATCTTACCGACGCCGACCTCTACGGCGCGAACCTGACAGGAGTGCGCGGGCTGGATACGGCTTTGGGGTTGGAAAGCGCGCGCAACTTCGAGAAGTCGATCCACTAAAGTTGATCCGCTGCTGAGCTGCTACTTGCTGGGTTCAGCAGTCTGCGCACGGGGCGCCGGCTTCGCGTAAAGTTCACGCGCACGCTCCTCGAAGGCATTGGTAAACTTGCGCACAGCCTTGTCGAACACGGTGCCCATAAGTAACGATAGCATCTTGGACCGGAACTCATATTTTATGAAGAAGTTGATATCTGAGCCGCCCGCAACATCGCGAAAGCTCCAACTGTTTTCAAGATAGGAAAAGGGTCCATCTAGATAGTCAACGAGGATCTGTCCCTCAACAGGGCGAAGTCTCACGCGGCTCGTAAAGGATTCAGCAATTTTGTGATAGCCGATTGCCATCGTCGCCACGAGTTCGGTTTCAGCACCCCGCGTCTCACGCGAGCGAACAGTGAGGCTCTCGCATAAGGGCAGAAATTCCGGGTAGCTTTCAATGTCGGCAACCACCGCGAACATCTGTTCGGCGCTGAACGGCACGCGCCGCGAAATCTGGAATTTGTGCAATGACAGCTCCGTCTCGTCTCAAATCGCCCGTCGCGCTGCCTTGAGGCGCTCAAAGTCCTCCGCGGCATGATAGGACGAGCGCGTCAAAGGGCTCGCCGCCACGAGCAGAAATCCCTTGGCGACAGCAATGCGACGCAGGGCGTCGAACTCGTCAGGCGGAACAAAGCGCTGCACCTCGGCATGGCGGCGGCTGGGCTGCAGATACTGACCAATAGTGAGAAAATCGACATCGGCAGAGCGCAAGTCGTCCATTACCTGCATGATCTCCTCGCGCGTTTCGCCCAACCCGACCATGATCCCCGACTTTGTGAAGAGTTGGCGCTCGATTTCTTTTGCGCGCTGTAACAGGCGAAGCGAATGAAAATAACGCGCGCCGGGGCGAATGGACAGATAGAGTCGCGGCACCGTTTCGAGATTGTGGTTGAACACATCAGGAGCCGCATCAACGACTGTTTCAAGTGCGCCTTCTTTGCGCAAAAAGTCAGGCGTTAGAACCTCGATTGTTACTGTCGGCAGCGCGGTCCGGATGGTGCAGATCACACGTGCGAAGTGACGAGCCCCACCGTCGTCGAGATCATCGCGATCAACCGATGTGATCACCACGTGCTTAAGGCCCAGCTCTTTAACCGCTCTTGCGACGTTCTCCGGCTCGCTATTATCAAGTGGGCGCGGCAGCCCCGTGTGCACGTTGCAAAAGGCGCATGCCCGCGTGCAGGTGTCACCCATGATCATGAAGGTTGCGTGGCGCTTTTCCCAACACTCGCCAATGTTGGGGCAACCGGCCTCTTCGCATACGGTATGCAGACCGTGTGCGCGAACGATACGGGCGGTCTCCGCGTGCGCCGGGGAGCCGGGCGCCTTCACACGGATCCACGCCGGCTTGATCGGACGCGACGGGCTCGTCCCGTCCGCTCCCGAACTCTTGGCATCCATTTTGGCGGGGATGCTTTCCATTCACGCTCCAAGCAGCAACCAGCAAGCAGGCCGCCTTTTCAGCGATAAACGTGGCCAATACCTTGGCGCCAATCAAGCCCTGCGCTTGCTGCCAGATCATGCTATCGCGCAATGATGCGCGCCAGAATGACTATGACGATAGCGCCGATGGTCGAAACGACGACTTGGTCGCCGAATTCGGACCCTGTTGTGAAGGGCAGATTAAGCAGGTTCGCACGAACCATGGCGCCGCCTATATAGGCTCCAATGATTCCAACGAACATGTTTCGAATTAGCCCTCCGCCACCGAGTATCAGCCCGGCGAGCCAACCGGCAACGAGACCGTTTAGCGCCATGATGATCCACGGCCAGTAAGCTGAGTAATCTTCCATCGCTCGCCAATCCCCTATTGAAGTGCTCTTTATGTTTTCTGTTTTACGCGATGAGACGTGCCAGAATGATGATAACGATGGCGCCCACCGTTGCTGTGACGATTTGCGACGCGATGCGGTTCTTGATCCCGAGATCAACGCCCAGCACATCGAATAGATAGCCCCCGACGAAGGCGCCGATAACGCCCGTGATGAGATATCGCACAAGCCCACTTCCGCCGACGACCAATGAGGCGATGAAGCCTGCGACGATACCAATGATGAGGAAAGTGATTAGCGCGCGTGTTTCGATGTTCATTATCGTTCCTCCCCTAAGGCCCTAGGGCGCTGTATGCAGCCGAAATCAGCGGCTGGCAGCCGGCGGGATATGAATAGCCCGGCCGTAAGCCGCCAATACGCTCTCGTGCATCATCTCCGATAGTGTGGGATGTGGGAAGACCGTATGCATGAGATCTTCCTCAGTGGCTTCAAGTTGCATCGCAATAACAAAGCCCTGGATCAGCTCGGTCACCTCAGCGCCAACCATGTGGGCCCCGATCAGCTCACCGGTGTTGGCGTCAAATATAGTTTTGACGAGGCCTTCGCGTTCGCCTAGCGCCAGCGCTTTGCCGTTGGCGCGAAATGGAAAGCGCCCGATGCGCACCTGCCGGCCCGCCGCTTTAGCCTTAGCTTCACTGAGGCCAACGGATGCGACTTGAGGATCTGAGTACGTGCAGCCGGGGATGCGCAGCTTGTCGAGCCCATGAATGTTGAGGCCCTTGATTGCCTCAACGCACGCCACGCCTTCATGCTCAGCCTTGTGTGCCAGCATTGGCGCTCCCGCCACATCGCCGATCGCGTAGATGCCCGGGACATTCGTCCGCCCGAGGCCGTCGGCAACAATCGTTCCTCTATCAATCGTGACGCCAAGCTCTTTTAAACCCAGCCCTGTGATATTTCCCACCACTCCGACAGCCGATATCGCGCGTTCTACTTTCATGGTGTGACGCTTTCCGTCTCCAAGCTCTATGGTGGCGCTAACGGCACCAGCCGCTTTTTCCAACACGGCCACCTTGGCGCTCGTGAAAATCTTCATGCCATGCTTCTCGAACGCTTTTCGCGCTTGCGTGGCAATTTCTGCGTCTTCGGCCGGCAGAATCTCAGGCAGGATCTCGACCACTATCACGTCGGCACCGAGGGTTCGATAGAAGGAGGCAAACTCGATTCCGATCGCGCCGGAGCCAATGACGAGCAGCGACTTTGGAATTGCCGGCGGCACCATTGCCTCAAAATACGTCCAGATCAGTTTGCCGTCCGGCTCCAGACCAGGAAGCACCCGAGGCCGCGCGCCGGTTGCAACGATGATGTGTTTTGCCGCGTAGTCTCCAGGGCCTAACGCGTCTTTGGGGGCGGAAGTTTCGTAGGCCGCGGGCGCCTTCTTACGCGCCTTGACCACGAGTTTTCCGCGAGAGGCAATCCGCGCCTCTCCCCAAATGATATCGACACCGTTCTTTTTGAGCAGAAAGCCAACACCCGTGTTGAGCTCGCCGGCCACTGCCCGTGATCGGCCCACAAGCGCTTCTAGATCGGCGTGCGTATTACCGCCGTGCGCGACGCCGAACTCATCGGAACGTGCGCACGTACGAAAAATCTCAGCAGACCGCAGGAGGGCCTTGGTTGGAATGCAACCCCAATTCAGACAAATGCCGCCCAAGTGGGCGCGCTCGACGACAGCGGTTCGAAACCCAAGTTGCGCAGCGCGAATGGCGGCCACATAGCCGCCAGGCCCAGCGCCGATGACAATAATGTCGTAGTCGCGGTTGGTCATGCGGCGCGCACCCCTCCGCTAGGGCAAGAACTCCGGCGCCGAGTGGTGCCGAGCCCCCACCACATCATACGTGGCAGCGTGCGCCGAGATATTCGTTTAAGAGGCGATTATAGAGATCAGCCTGGGCTTTTTGTGATTTTGAGAGCTTCTTACCAGCGTTCTGCCGTTCCACGAGGGCGGGCACGCCCTTGCTGTCGAGACGGTTGAGATCGGTGCGAATAGTCTGGCAGGTTTGGCCCCCGGCCAGAGGGGCTGCGCCGGGATCGCCATTGGCAGCACATGCCGCAAGCACTAACGTCGCAGCGCTGGTAACAAGCCTCTTAGAAACGCACATTCTTTGCCCCGTGTCCTTCTACTTGCCCTCCACCACCAGAGACAAGCCAAGTCGTGTTTTCACCACACGTAAACGTAGTGCGCAAGCCCCTCGCGTGCGGTTGTCGTGTCTTACTGCGCCGGTTCCACATCGGCAGGGGCTTCTTGCTGTGCTGGCGTCTGCGTCGTTTCCGCTTCAGCCGGTGCAGCTGATATACTTCCCGTCTCCAATGATGGTTGCCCCGGCCCGGGCTCCTTTTGGGTTATTGGTGCGATCACAGCGGTTCCGATCTGAGGAGATGCTTGCGCCGGAGTGGGATTGTCCTGCGCTGGTGGAGCGATAACGGCCGCTCCCATCGGTGGAGTTGTTTGGGTTGCCTCAGGTTTATTCGGCGCTTGAGCACTTGCGTCCGCCGCGCCGAGCGAGGCCACTGTGGGCTTATGCACGGGAATGGGCGGCTTCGTTGCTGCTAACTTTCGCTTTAAGGCCGCAGCCTTTTTCTTGTCTGCATCCGCCGGCACCGCTGCGACGCTTGGGCTCGTCGGCAAGTTTGAGCATTTCGCCTGGAAGTCAGCGTTGGCCTTGTTGAGTTCGGCAGCCTTGGCAAGGTCCGAAGAATTCAGCTTGTGCTTCTTTTTCGCCGCCTTAGCGACCTTCTCAGGTACGCCTTGGTCTTGTAGCGTCTTGATTTGGGCAGCAAGCGTCACACAAGCGGGATCGGGGGCGGCATTCAGGCTGCCCGTGGTCATCGTACCGTCTTGGGCACAACCCGAGACGAGAACCGCGACCGCAAGAGAAGCGATGCAGAATTTTTTATTGGTCTTCATAGCGCAGTACTCCGACGCTGAAACGTTGGGAAGGGACGCCGGCAGCGTTCCTTCCGCTTCTAGTCTCGCCGCCGACCAGTCACAAGCGAAGTGCCTTAAACGTATGCCCCCAATGCGTAAACTGCAGGCATTATATAGTGGAAATGAGGCTAACGTGCCCGCTTCGCCACAGGTCGCAAAGTACCTTTCGCAAGTCCGGCAGGAGCCCCAAATTTGTACCGCGCACGGATGTCGGGCTACGAGCCGCCGTCAAATGAGCATACGAACAGGGTCTTCGATGAATGCTTTGAACGCGGAAAGTAGGGCCGCACCGGTCGCGCCATCGACGACGCGATGATCGCAAGAAAGCGTAACATTCATCACGATTGCAGCCACGATACTCTCGCCTATGACGACGGCCCGGCGCTCGGCGGTACCAACGGCAAGGATCGTTGCATGCGGCGGATTGATGACGGCGTCGAAACTTTTGATTCCGTACATGCCCAGATTCGAAATCGAGGTGCTGCCGCCCTGGTACTCGTGTGGCGCTAGTCGGCGCTTGCGCGCGCGATCGGCCAAATCGCGCATCTCGTTAGAGATCTCTGAGAGGGATTTGACCTCGGCTTGATGAATGATGGGCGTAAACAGTCCGCCTTCTACAGCTACCGCCACGCCGACGTCCGAATACTTGTGGCGCAACATTCCGCTCTCGGTCCACGTCGCGTTCGCTGCCGGCACCTCTTGAAGTGCGAGCGCCATCGCCTTGATGATGAAGTCGTTGACAGAAAGCTTGTAAGCGCGTGGCCCCTCGCTCGGTGAAGCCGCATTCATGCGCTCGCGGGCGCGCATCAGGTCGTCCAACAGACAGTCGATCGACAAATAGAAGTGCGGGATTGTTTGCGTGGCAATCGTAAGGCGCTCCGCAATCACCTTGCGCATGTTGTCGTGAGGCACGATTTCGTAGGTGCCCTTGTCATAGAGAGCGAGGATTTTTTCATCAGAGAGCGCCGGAACAGCGGCAAAGGCGCGGCCCGGCACAGTTGCGACGGCCTGTCCCGCAGGAGCGCCGCCGCGCCCCGCGCCCAACGCTGCCTCAATGTCGCGTTTAATGATGCGATTGCGCGGCCCGGACCCCTGCAAGTCAGCAAGGTCAAGGCCGGCCTGCTTGGCCAGTCTTCGTGCCAGCGGAGACGCTAGGATGCGATCCTTTTCAACGGCCTCAGCTACGTTTGCCATCGTCTCGCGCCCCTCAGGCCGTGTGCACGGTCCCACTGATCGACCAGCCCAACGCCAAACGCCACGCCTAGCCTCGTGTTAGGAGACCTGCAGCCCGGCCTCAATGCTTCGTCTGCCCCTTGAGTTGACCAGACATGTTGTCCGACGACACCTCAAAGCTGCTTGTGAAAGCCTCTCGTAGCGCGGTTTGCGCCTCGTCCTCTGCCATATACCCATTGAGAGCCGCAGCCTTGGCAACGTGATGCCCGACTTCGGCCAAAAGCCTCCCCCAATCTGCCACGTGATCTCCAAACGCCGACGCATTCAGCGATACCAGCAGGGATCCATCGCCGATCCAGGCGCGCAGCACTTCGACCGCGGTTTCCGACTCTTCAACACCGTCGGGTGGATCGAGCTCAACTGGAAGCTCATCGTCCATTGCTCGTCCTCCTTTGCAGAATTACACGTAGAGTACCGACTTGACCGCTGCGATGACCTGATCGGCCGAAGGAAGCGCCAGTGTCTCCAGGTTTGCCGCATAGGGCATCGGTACATCCGCGCCGGAGACCTTGGCCGGCGGGGCGTCGAGATCATCAAAAGCCTGTATCGTCACTTGGGCGCAGACTTCGGAGCCCACCGAACACACTGGCCACGCCTCTTCGACCGTGACTATGCGATTCGTCTTGCGCACCGACATTAACACCGTCTCCAGATCGAGGGGACGCAATGTGCGCAGATCGATAACCTCAGCTTCGATGCCTTCTTTGGACAACTGATCGGCTGCTTCCAAGGCGTATGTCATTCCGCGTGCAAACGATACGATGGTGACATGCCGTCCTTCACGCACAATTCGCGCTTTTCCGATTGGCACAATCCAATCGTCACCCGCCGGCACCGGGCCACTGCTACCGTAGAGGATTTCGTTTTCGAGGAAGATAACCGGGTTGTGATTGCGGATCGCATTCTTCAACAGTCCCTTTGCATCGGCGGGCGTAGAGGGTGCAATAACTTTGAGTCCAGGCACATGTGCGTACCATGCTGAATAGCATTGGCTGTGTTGGGCGGCGACGCGGGCAGCAGCGCCATTCGGCCCGCGAAAGACGATGGGAACGCTCATTTGGCCGCCCGACATGTAGCGTGACTTTGCTGCTGAATTGATGATCTGGTCGATGGCCTGCATGGCGAAGTTCCAGGTCATGAATTCCACGATGGGTTTCAAACCCGCAAACGCCGCGCCCACCCCTATGCCGGCGAATCCTTGCTCGGTAATGGGGGTATCGATGACACGCTTTGCTCCGAACTCCTCCAGTAATCCCTGGCTCACCTTGTAAGCGCCTTGGTATTCCGCCACTTCCTCACCCATGAGGAAGACGTCGGGGTCGCGGCGCATTTCCTCGGCCATGGCGTCGCGCAGCGCTTCGCGCATGGTAACGACGACGGTCTCTGTTCCTGGTGCCAACTCAGGCTCGGCGGCGGGCAAGGGAACTGACGCTCTGACTGCTGCCTCAACGGCGGGTGCTTGAGCTTGGCGCCTGTCAATCTCGGCTGGCTTCGCGTCGGGGATCTCGCGTGCTTGGGCCTCCTCGCTCTCATCATCGGTACTAATTACCGCAATCGGCGTATTGACCTTCACGCCTTCGGTGCCCGCGGGAATGAGAATTTTGGAAAGCGTCCCCTCATCAACCGCTTCCACTTCCATTGTCGCCTTGTCGGTCTCAATCTCGGCGATCACGTCACCCGACTTGACGTCCTGACCTTCCTCAACCAGCCATTTGGCCAGCGTCCCCTCTTCCATGGTCGGTGAAAGTGCTGGCATGAGAATTTGCGTCGGCATCGCGTCTCGTCCCCGCACGGCTCAATCGGTTGCGAACACGTCGGTGTAAAGTTCATCCGGATCGGGCTCGGCGTCGGAGACCGCAAAATCGGCAGCCGAATTCACTATATCGCGCACCACACGGTCGATTTTTTTTAACTCATCGTCTTTCAAACCGTCGCGTAACAGCCGTTCGCGCACATGCTCGATTGGGTCGTGCGTTTCGCGCATTTTTTGCACTTCTTCACGAGTGCGATACTTGGCCGGGTCCGACATCGAATGGCCGCGATAACGATAGGTCATCATCTCGAGAATGATCGGGCCTTTGCCCGATCGGGCATATTCGATTGCGCGCGCGCCCGCTTGGCGCACCGCATGTACGTCCATGCCATCAACTTGCTCGCCGGGAATTGCAAACGAAATGCCTCGCTGTGAAAGGTTTGTCGTCGACGAGGACCGCTCAATCGCTGTCCCCATTGCATATCTGTTGTTTTCGATGATGAACACGACCGGCAGCCCCCAAAGTTCTGCCATGTTGAACGTCTCGTAGACCTGTCCCTGGTTCGCTGCGCCATCGCCGAAGTAGCACAAGGTGACACTGTCATTGCCTCTGTACTTGTTGGCAAATGCCAACCCAGCGCCCAACGGAGCGGTTGCTCCGACGATACCGTGCCCACCATAGAAGTGCTTCTCCATGGAGAACATGTGCATTGAGCCGCCCTTGCCCTTGGAGTAACCACTGCGGCGACCGGTGAGCTCTGCCATCACGCCTTTGGGGTCCATTCCGGCCGCAAGCATATGACCATGATCGCGATAGGCCGTAATCACCTGATCAGTCGGCTTCAAATTCACCTGCATCCCCACGACGACCGCTTCTTGACCGATATAGAGATGACAAAAGCCGCCAATATGTCCCATGCCGTAGAGCTGACCTGCCTTCTCCTCAAAGCGGCGGATGAGCAGCATCATGCGGTAGGCATCAAGTTGTTCCTCGCGTGTGAAGGCCTCAGCGGGCACGGCTTGCTTTTTTGCTCGGGACGACGCCTTCGTCTTGCCCGAGGGAGATCGCTTCTGGCTGCGTTGCGCTTTGGCTGGCGCCATTAGGTTTACCCAGGTTCATGATAAGGACGATTGCGCTGCGGCGACGAACCGGCTGCGCGTGCTGGCTTGCGGGAAATCTACAAGACGCCGTTGTCGATGACCAGAACGGACCCAGACCCCTATTGGCGGCCGGTCACTACGCGATCGTCGGGATCAACGAAGCCTAGGACGCCTCGCGCGATTTCTTCAACAATGTCGGGGTTGGGCCGCTCAGGCGACAGCAAGGCCACGTCGCGCTTAAGCTTGGCGCGCACGGCCTCAAGGCTTTTGATCTCAAACTCTAACAGCGCTGATCGTTCAATCAGCGTGGATCGCACCTCGAGGCCGTGCCGGCCATTGATCGCATGATGGGCAAAATAGGCCGTCATACCCAGGCAGAGAAGCAACACCGTCGCCTGCCGTGGCCTCGATCGCCGATCATGACTTAGCTGACGCATAACTTCGGTACGCCGCACAAAACTGGTGAACCCCAGATTTATGCCACGCACCTCCTTAATCTGGGGTAAAGCCGTGTGCCGCTTTCGCGCTTTCAGACAGTTAGCTGGCCAAAAGACCGCGTTAGGCCGGGATTGTGCCGCGAATAACGCTTTTTCCGGCATAACGCCCTACCACACCCAGTTCCTCCTCAATGCGGATGAGTTGGTTATACTTGGCCAGCCGATCGGAGCGGCACAAAGACCCCGTTTTGATCTGACCGGCATTCGTTGCCACGGCGAGATCTGCAATCGTGGAGTCCTCTGTTTCGCCGGAGCGGTGCGATATGACGGCCGTGTAGCCGGCATTCTGCGCCATCGCGACGGCATCCAAGGTTTCAGACAGCGAGCCAATCTGATTGACCTTGACGAGGATCGAGTTGCCGATGCCCTGCGCGATGCCTCGAGCGAGGCGCTCGGTGTTTGTGACGAAAATGTCGTCGGCCACGAGCTGGTAGCGCGCGCCGATGGCCTCGGTCAGCGCCTTCCAACCCTCCCAGTCGTCCTCCGCCATCCCGTCTTCGATCGAAACGATCGGAAAGCGCTGAACAAGGTCGGACAGGTATTTGACCATGCCCGCCGCATCCAGGGATTTGCCCTCGCCAGCCAGGTTGTATTTCCCGTCATTGAAGAACTCAGTCGAAGCGCAGTCGAGCGCCAGCATCACATCATCGCCCGGCTTATAACCAGCTGTCTCGATCGCTTTCATAATGAAGGTGAGCGCCTCATCCGCCGACTTCAAATTGGGCGCAAATCCGCCCTCATCGCCCACGTTGGTGTTATGACCAGCTTCCTTCAGCGCCTTCTTTAGCGTGTGAAAGATCTCGGCACCCATTCGTATGGCGTCCGCACACGATTCTGCCGCGACAGGCATAACCATGAACTCTTGGATGTCGATTGGGTTGTCGGCGTGCATGCCGCCGTTCACGATGTTCATCATCGGCACCGGCAACACGTGCGCAGCCGCGCCGCCAACATAGCGATAGAGGGGAAGCCCGCTCGTTTCAGCAGCCGCCTTGGCGGTAGCAAGAGAGACGCCCAAGATGGCATTCGCACCCAACCGGCTCTTGTTTTTGGTTCCGTCGAGCTTGATAAGGGCTTCATCGAGCCCGCGCTGGTCTTCTGCGTCCATGCCGGCCAGCGCATCGAAGATCTCTCCGTTAACTGCGTCGACCGCCTTGGTGACACCTTTGCCTTGATACCGCCGGGCGTCACCGTCCCGCAGCTCGACGGCTTCGTGCGCACCCGTTGATGCACCTGAAGGCACCGCCGCGCGCCCAAATGCGCCGTCCTCTAAAACGACATCGACCTCGATGGTCGGGTTTCCACGGCTGTCGAGGATCTCGCGGCCGACAATGTCGATGATGGCGGTCATGGTTTTGTCCTATAGATCGAGATGGTTTTGCCGGGTTTTATCTGGTCTGCCGCCTTGCGCAAGTGCCGCGTTGAATTGGGGAAAATGACGCAGGGCTAGCGCGCATAGCAATGTTGCTGGCATGGTATGCACTATGAGTGCATCGACAAACAATGCCGCTCTCGTCCTTTTTTCTGGCGGGCAGGACTCCACCGTTTGTCTCGCGTGGGCGCTGGACCGTTATGAGCGCATCGAGACTGTCGGCTTCTCTTATGGTCAACGGCACGCAGCTGAACTCGGGCAGCGCCAAGCGTTGCGCGATAGCCTGAGCGGCTTGGCACCGTACTGGGGCGGGCGTCTTGGGCCCGATCACATGTTGGAGCTGCCGGAGCTGGGATGCCTCAGTGACACCGCGCTCACCCGCGATGCCGAGATCCAGCTGACGGCGGCCGGCCTGCCCTCCACATTCGTGCCCGGCCGCAATTTGCTCTTTTTTACGTATGCAGCCGCGCTGGCCTACCGCCGCGGGATACGCGTTCTCGTCGGTGGCATGTGCGAGACGGACTATTCCGGCTATCCCGACTGCCGCAACGAAACGCTGCAAGCGCTGGGCGAAGCTATTTCGCTCGGCATGGATACGCAATTCACTCTCGAAACGCCGCTCATGTGGATCGACAAAGCCGGCACCTGGGCGCTGGCCGAGCAGCTTGGAGGCACACCGTTGGTCGAGCTGATCGTCGAGGACTCCCACACCTGTTATCTTGGCATTCGCTCGCGCCGTCACACCTGGGGTTACGGGTGCGGCCATTGTCCAGCTTGCGATCTGCGCGCAAAAGGATGGGAGAAATGGCAGCAACAAAAGACGAGCTGATCAAGGCTGTCGATCTTGCCATAGCCGGTGAGTGGGACGCAGCGCATAAGGCTGCGCAACAACTCGAAGGCGACGCGACGGCCGACTGGCTGCACGCCGTTCTGCATAAGATCGAGGGCGATCACGACAACGCCCGCTATTGGTACCGGCGAATATCGCATGAGTATGAAGAGTTCGGCGATCCAAACGCCGAGCTTGGCGCCATCCGTGCGTCATGTGCGCGATAATGTCGCCCTTCCATTGTGACATCACCCATCTGCCGCCGGCGCCCTCGCAATTGCAGAATCGCGAACACATATTGGGCAAGACAAAGCTAGCCGAGGAGATGGATCATGGGTGACAATGCAAAAGCTTCTGAACGACGCAAGGCCCCGCTCGTCACGCCAACGGACCTTAAGAGTAATGCCGTTCGCGACCTTTCCGGCGCGCTGACGATGCTGCTAGCAGATACATTCGCGCTTTATCTGAAAACCAAAAATTTCCATTGGCATGTCAGTGGTGTGCACTTCCGCGATCTTCATTTGCTGTTCGACGAACATGGTGATCAGATTTTCGCCATGACGGACCCATTGGCCGAGCGCGTGCGCAAAATCGGCGGCACGACGCTGCGCTCCATCGGGCAGATCGCGCGCCTTCAGCGCGTCGAGGACAATGACGCCGATTTTGTCACACCCGGCGACATGGTGGCCGAGTTGCGCGAGGATAACAAAGACCTAGTGGCGCGCATGCGCGAGGTCCACGACCTTTGTGGCGAACACCGTGATGTCGCAACCGCGAGCCTCCTGGAGAATTGGATAGACGAGACTGAGAAGCGTGTTTGGTTCTTATATGAGGCCAGTCGCAGCAATCACACCGGTTGAGCTGACGCGAGACATGCGATCAAGTGTCAACGGCTCGTGTCGCCGCAGCTTCTTCTTGGAAGCTGCCAGCAGCGAGTTTTCTTGCGAAATCGCGAATATCAGCCGGCCAGTCAGCAATGAGCGCTTCAAAACTCTCCCGCTCGCCGCGAAACAATGCGCGACTTGCTTCCTCAAAACCCGGTCGGTTCCCGCCCATGAACGATAGGAACCGGTAGGCTGCTTGTTGAGACTGGCGCGCGCGATCCTTATCGCCATTGCCCAGCCGCGCCTGCTCGACCAACTTGCGCAACGCCACCGAGGCGCCGCCCGGCTGAGTGCGCAGCCACTCCCAGTGTCGCGGAAGCAACGTCACCTCCCGACCGACCACGCCAAGTTTCGGACGGCCCGGCCCGCACTGCTTTTTCTGACTCGCTTCGTTAGAGCCTTTGCCTTTCGCCTGATGAGACTGGTGATCTCTAACGCGTCTCAGAACGTCGGCATCTGTCCCACTGAGATCGATTTCGATCAGTCGGCCGGTCATGTTCTCCCAAATGAAAATGGGCCGGGGTTCGCCTCGTTCCCAGATCGCTTTGGCCTTCAGAGCCACTTGGCGCAGGCCCCCGCGCGCGATGCGGTCTTCACCGCAAAATGCAGAGCAGGCGATGTCTTTTTGCTGATCCATTTGAAGTGCCCATCGAAACAGTGGGGCTTTTACCCGGATAAAAGAACCTTGTCAATTCTACCTGGGTATAATTCCCACTGTGGTCTCTTGCTCCCACCGTTGCGCCCTTGAACTGGGCTGGGCCGAGGACTAGGGAATGCACATGTACTCAGTAAAAGAGATCTTCCACACCCTCCAAGGAGAGGGCGCTCAGACCGGTCGCCCGGCCGTGTTTTGCCGGTTTGCTGGTTGCAACTTGTGGTCCGGCCGCGATACCGACCGCACCGATGCCGAGTGCCAGTTCTGCGACACAGATTTCGTTGGCACCAACGGCCCTGGTGGGGGGCGTTTTGAGCACGCGGGTGCACTTGCCGATGCGTGCGTGGGAATTGGCGGCAAGACACGGTTCGTGGTTCTCACCGGCGGTGAGCCAATGCTTCAGGTCGATGATCCACTCATCGACGCTCTACACGCGCGCGGTTTCATCATCGCAATCGAAACCAACGGCACCCTCCCCGTCCCCGATTCCATCGATTGGATCTGCGTCAGCCCAAAGGCCGGGACCAAGATTGCCCAACGGACGGGCCATGAGTTGAAGCTCGTCTTCCCACAAGCGGATCTGGAGCCTGCATCCCTTGAGGCTTTGAAATTCGAGCACCGCTTCCTGCAGCCCATGGACGGCGCAGACCAATTGCGTAATACCGAACTTGCCGTCGCCTACTGCACGGCAAACCCTATCTGGAGGCTGTCACTCCAGACTCACAAGCTCATTGGCATTCCGTGACGCTAAGGTCTCTGGAATTTCGAGGAAAAATCTCCTAGAGAGCGTCTATGCGAATTTACAAAGAGTTCCGCTTCGAAGCGGCCCACTATCTGCCAAGCGCAAAGCCGGGCACACCGAACGCGCGCCTGCACGGTCATTCCTTCCGTGCGCGCGTCACGCTGGACGGTATGCCGGACCCCGATACCGGTTACGTATTCCATTTTGACGATCTGGCCGCCGCCATGGCGGATGCGCATGACGCCCTCGATCATCGCCTCCTAAATGAGGTTGACGGCTTGAAGTCTCCGACCCTGGAGCACATTGCCATCTGGCTCTGGAACCGGCTGCAAAATCGCGTGCCGGGTCTTGCCGAAATCGAGATCGCGCGCGACAGCTGCAACGAGGGCTGCGTCTTTACCGGGCCGCTTCCAACGTCGATCGCCGCAGAGTGACAGCGCGATGGGCCATAAAGACAAACCGGTGACGATCCTCGGGCGGGCCACGAAATTGCCGGCAAGCCCCGACGAGGCGGTGTTGGAGCGCATTGTGAACCCGCACCCTGATGCCAACTATGTCGCTCGTTTCACTACGCCCGAATTCACCTGCTTGTGCCCCGTGACGGGACAACCGGACTTTGCGCACCTCGTCATCGACTATGTTCCAAAGCACTGGCTTGTGGAGAGCAAATCGCTGAAATTCTATCTGGCCACCTTTCGCAACCATGGCGGCTTTCACGAGGATTGCACGATTGCGATCGGCAAGCGGCTTGTCGAACTACTTGAGCCGCAATACTTGCGCATCGGCGGCTACTGGTTTCCACGCGGCGGCATGCCGATCGACGTGTTCTGGCAAACGGGTACAATACCTGAGGGCGTGTGGCTCCCCGACCAGGGTGTTGCTCCTTACCGAGGCCGGGGCTGAGCTCGGCCTTCGCTGTCGGGTTCAGTGTGCGCGGGCAAGCGAGCGCATCAAGCCGGGTCAGTCGTCGTTAGCGGCGCTCAATTCGCTACGCGCCACTTTCGCCATCACAAATAACTTGGCCAGCATCGGTACGAGCTTGTCTTCCTCGCCCGAAGGTTGACTGTTGGTCGCGGCGGCAACGAGAACATCATCCTCAGGAGAGAACACAAACGCCGCTCGATAACCGAGCGTCTCCCCTTCATAAAACCAAAATGCTCCCAATTCGGGCTTCAGCACGCGTACCAGACCAAGACTGAACCCACGCGGGTCGTCTTTCGTCACCCTCCCAATAGGCTTACCCGTCTTCGTTGAGATGAACGAGAGGAATTCATTGAGCTGCTCGGGCGGCAAGATCTTGCCCGCGAAGACTGCGCGGATCCAGCGAGCAAGGTCGCGCGGGGTGGAGATGATGCCGCCGGCGGCGCCGCCCCAACTCAAGTCATCAGTGCGCACGTCTCGGCCGATCATCGGCGCCAACGTACCCTCCGTGCAATCTGGCTCATAAAGCCCGCAATCGGGGTTGTTGAAATAACCGCTCGCCGTGCGTGCAAGAATTACCGGCGGATAGGCGATCGGCTCATAGTATGTGTCGCGCAGCTTTGCGGGCGCAAACAGCTTTTCTTCAAGCAGCTCCTTGTAAGGCTTCCCGCCGGCCTTCTCAGCAATCATGCCGGCAAGGATGTAATTGGTGTTGGAGTAAAAGTAACCGGAGTTCGACGGCAGGTTTACCGTCGCGCTCGGATAGGCATATTCAATAAGGTCTTGGGGCGTGTAGTGGCGCGTGGGCTGCTGCACCCACAGCCGGCTAAGAGGAATGCTCTCTGAGTATGTGGGTAGCCCGCTCGTCATGTTGAGCAGGCGCTTAATCGTCACATCTTTCCATGCAGGATACTGCGGCAGCCAATCGCCCACTGTTTGTTTGATAGTAAGTTTGCCTTCGGATTCCAGAGCCAGGATAAGCGCGCCCGTAAATCCTTTCGTATTGCTGCCAATCTGAAAGAGCGTATCGCCGGAAACCGGCACGCCGTTTGTCTCAGACGTTTCACCTGCGAAGACCTCCAGGACCGGGCCTGGATCGCCCAAGCTGACATAGGCCGACACGCCAGTGATATGCTCGGGTACTTTGCGCTCGGTGAGATACGTTTCAACGACTTCTTGAAAGTCTTTTATGGAGGCGGCCTGGGTCTCGCCCGCAAAGCTTATGAGACCCAAAATTGCAGCGAGACCTGCCGACGTCCCTGCGAAAGGCAATACACCGGCAAGCGTTCTACCCAACACCCATTCCTCACGCGCGTCCATCTGATCAATCCTGTCCATTCGTTCTCTAATGTAGGGATATTTCTACGGCGTGCGCGTTAATGGTATCTGATGCGTCAGGCAAATTGATTCTGCGTGATTGCAATTCTCACGTTTTGCCGAAAAGTGTCTCCACCACCCTTGCCGCTTCCACCGCCCCACCTTCAGCGCGCATCGCGACGCCGATCACTTCCGCACGCGAAATGATGCCGGGGTCTTTCACTGCTTCGAGCGCGGCGGCCAGATCTTCACTGTTCAAATGCTTCTGCGGAATGGGCTTTGGCCCTGCGCCAATCTCCATAACACGCCGTCCCCAGTAGGGCTGATCGACCGACAACGGGCAGATGATCGTCGGGCGTCCCCAGCGCAGGCCTTCGTGGGTTGTGCCAGCACCCCCGTGATGCACCACTGCCGCACACCGCGGAAACAGCCAGTCATGTGGCGCTGCGTCTAAAACGTGAATGGATTCTGATCGCGCAACTTCAGCGAGACCGCCCCAACCTGTCGCCAACACCCCGCGCTGGCCTGACTTGCGCAAGGCCTCGACAACGATCTGCGTCTGCTTCCTGGCATCCTTCGCCGGCATGCTTCCAAAGCCGACGTAGACCGGCGGCGGCCCGCCTTGAAGAAACTGCGCCAACGCCTCCGGTGGCTGCCAATCCTTAGGTTTTAAAAACCAGTAGCCTGTGATGTGCTCCCGTTCCGTCCAATCGGCCGGTTTGGTGACAAGTTGTGTGCTGTAGCCGTGCAGACGCGGCACCACCCGCCCCTGCGGGTCATATCCCTCAAAGAATGCGCGTTGGTCTTTGGGCGTGAGACCTAATCGCTCCTGTCGCCAGTTGCCGATCAATGACCCCTGCCCCTTGGCCGATACCCAATTGAGAAACCTGTGCGTCATGCGATTGCCCAACCGGCCAAGATCGCGGAATGGAAGTACCGGGGCTGGAAATTGTCCCGTGGGCACGAACATGGGTTGCAGGGTTGTAGGGACGGCGATCACCGACAGTGCCTCGGCGATGTGTTGGGCGACGGTCGCCTTTGGATGATAGATGATGAGGTCCGGCCCCACTTCCTTCGCAATGCGCCACATGTCCTCGAACTGCTGACGCACGAGGCCCTTGAAACTCCGCATCGCCTTGAACTTACCCGACACCGTTCGCAACGCTTCTTGTGCTTCTGGCGATTTGATAATCTCGCGAAAGTCGATCGAGGCAGGAGCCGAAGCCAACCCGTGGCCCGTAATCATCTCGTCGAAGCCCTGGCCCGTCGAGATCGCCACCGCGTGCCCCTGTGCGTTGAGCGCAACGCCGAGCGCCACATACGGCTGCACATCGCCGCGCGAGCCAAAGGTAAAGATTAGGATGTTCATGACGGCGTTCGTGCCGTATTCGCAAGGCCATGAACGAGATCATACAGCTCTCCAACGAGCGCCTTGCGATCATTTCCGTACGCAAGCGTTTCGAAAGGCACGACATCGCCGGCATGCGCAACAATTTTGCGGCCCACGCTGCGGCGAAACTCGTGAATAAGCATCGATAACCGCAGCGTCATGCTCAAACGCGAGACCAAGTGAAAGAGCGGGCTGCACTGCCCTTCGAAGTAAACCGGGAGGACGGAGGCGTGCGCTGCTTGAATGAGTCGCCCCACAAGCGGCTTCCAGGGTAGATCCTCCGCCGGCCCGAATGGCGTTGCGGCGGTCGCTACGCCGCCGGCGGGGAAAATCACAATGGTGGTTCCTTCGCCGAGCAGGCGCAGCGCCTCTTGGCGGGTTGCCAAATTTGTCCTGTGCGCCGCGCGCGTTTCTTCGAAGTCGATTGGCAGCGAGTACGGGCCGAGCTCGGGCACCTTCATCAGCTCTTTATTAATGAGAACCTTGAAGGGGCGGCCAAGATCTTCAGCCAGCGACAACGCCGCTATGCCATCAAGGATGCCAAAGGGATGGTTCGCAACCAGAATAGCCGGGCGGGCAGGATCGAGGTGCGGCGGCCACTCGCTTGCAATGATCTGCAAGTTGACGTCGATCAAGCGAAGCATGGGGCGAATGATCTGTCCGCCTCGGGGAACAACTTCGCTACGCCAACGTACATAAAGTGGCGCGAAATAATCGCGGCCGGCGAGCTGTTCGAGCAGACGGATAAACCCGCGCCGCAACGGCGGGTCCGTGGCATTCGCATAGGACAGTTCAGGGAATTCCACGTGTGTTGTCCGCGTCAGGAATCGTTGGGGCCGCGAAGATGAGATAGATGCAACCGATATTGCTACAACTGAATCAATTCATAAGCACAACATTAGGGCGCGCAGCCCCTCGACCTTCCACGAGAACACATCGTGCGTGGAGAGGTTTGCTTTTTGGCAACAGCGACCAACCACAGTCAGGCAAAACGCACTTCGAGAACGTGTGCGTACTGGCCATGAAATAGCCGCTCGGCTAGCGTCTCTGCATTGCCTTGAGAGGAATGGATGATTCGCTTCGATAGACCAACACTCTGCCTGATCTTGCTAACTGCCGTGGCTGGCCACGCTGCGGCCAACGTGACCAACTCTAAGGCACTTCCCACCGTCACGGATGAGGCAATCTCTTCCCCCACTCAAAGTGCTGAGAACCGCGAACTTAACACGCCAGCCAGTCCGGCCGCTCAGGCACTACGCGACAAAATTTCTGCACTTCCCCGTGACGGCAATGCGCAGGAGATCAAAGAGCGCGCTATCCTTGTGGAATTCTACGATGCGCGCGCCAGCGCTCCGCTATGGCTAACGCCAGAGGGACTGACGCCTGAGGCCGTCGCCGTTATCAATGAGATCAAAAAGGCGGATGACTGGGGACTTGAGGTCAAGGATTTTGAGTTACCTAGAACGGCCAACCCTGCCGACAACGCAGTGGAGCTCGCACCTGATGAGATTGCTGAAGCCGAATTGGCGCTCTCGCTCGCTATCTTGAAATACGCGCGCTATGCCCGCGGGGGACGCATAATTGATCCAACAATCCTCCTCAATTCTAACCTTGACCGCAAACCGCAGTTACTCGACCCTCAAGTCATTCTAGAAAACATCTCGCGCACACAGGAGCCCGACGCCTACCTACGCAACATTCATCCCCAGCATCCCCAGTTTGAGAAACTGCGACAGGCCTATTTACAGACACGCAGCAGGGGCATGAAGATGAAGCTGCGCGCCAACATGGAACACTGGCGGTGGATGCCTGATGATATGGGCGAGCTGCACATCCTGGCGAACGTTCCTGAGTACATAGTGCGCTTCTTTAAGAACGGCGAGGTGCTCCACAAAGAACGCATCGTCGTCGGCGAGGTCGGCAAACAGACCACGATCTATACGCGCCCCTTAAAGCACATCGTCTTTAAGCCCATGTGGCGCGTGCCAGAATCGATCAAGGTGCGCGAGCTTTGGCCGAACCTGCGCCGAGGGGGCAGCATGTTCCGCACCTATGGCCTTCAACTTGAGACCAAAGAGGGGCAACCGCTCGATTATCGTCGCATCGATTGGCACGAGGCCGACATCCGCGATTATGAGGTGGTGCAACCCCCAGGCCGCAAGAGCGTCATGGGCAAGGTGAAGTTTACATTCCCCAGCCAGCACACGATCTTCATGCACGATACGCCGGACAAGTGGATGTTCAACCGGTCCCGGCGAACACTGAGCCACGGTTGCCTGCGTCTGCGTAATCCCATGCGCATGGCCGAGGTTGTGCTGAAGGAGGATAAGGGCTGGGACAAGGCTCGTGTCGATGAGGAGGCTCGAAACGGCCCCCTCAGCAACAAGATAAAGCTGGATCGCAAGATCCCAATCCACCTCGTCTACTTCACCGCCTGGGTAGACGATAACGGCAAGTTGCGCACATTCTCCGATGTTTATGGGCACGAAAAGCGCATCAGGCAGGCGCTTGCCGGGCAATGGGAAGAAATCAACGTCGGCCGCGATCACCTCGCCCCGGTTCAGCCCGTTCAAGAAGCCAAGCGGTCGTCTCGCTTTCGCGCCGCTCGCCCCCGTAGACGCAAGACGCAACCGACGGTCAGCGATCTCGTAAACTCCACGCTCGGCGGCGGCTTTTAAGCTTACCCAACTTTCTACATCGTGCTCCTTGGCTCGCTCAATCACCGGCGTGGCTGTTTACTTCGTGACAGCCTGAAAGCCCCCTTGGTCCTAAATCTCCCGGTTGAGAACTTGAAAGCTTCAGACAACGCCCCTCAACGCGACGAAGGAGTTGGAATGCGTGACGTTGCTGAATTGGTGAGCGGCTATCGCCGATTTCAGTCCGATCTGAATCCACCCGAAGCCGATCGTTACCGGTCGCTGGCCGAAGACGGTCAAGCGCCCAAAACGATGGAGATTGCGTGCTGTGACAGCCGCGTTGATCCCGCACCCATCTTCAGCGCCGGTCCGGGCGAGCTGTTCGTTGTGCGGAACGTCGCAAATCGATCGAGAACCTGAAGACGTTACCATTTATCCAAGAGCGGCTGGGCAATGGCACCTTGCGTCTTCGTGGTGCGTACTTTGACATTGCTGACGGCAAACTGCTCGAACTCGTCCCATGTGACTTCCAAAAAGCAAATTGCGGCACCGAGATGGATCGGTGCCGCTAAACGGCCGTGCACGCTAAACTTAACCACGACCACTTCGGTTTGTTATTCTTGGGTCGGCTCCTCGACCGGTTCCTCCGTAGGCTCCTCGGTTGGTTCTTCTGTAGGCTCATCAGCCGCCTCGTCGGCGGCCATTAGCACGCCTTCCTCGATGGACAGCGACTCGCTCGCCGCAACCTCGTAGAAGTCAGGACCGTCATCGACGACGACATCACATGTCGAACTGCAGAGATCGCCGGCCTGCCCATAAGGCTCGATACTGACCTCACGCTCATTATCACCTTCGATGATTTTCAGAACATGCGGCTGCGCATCACGGTTTATGATGGTGAAGGCTTCTGCCGGCCAGACTATGCCAAGCACTCCCACGGTGCCCACTAGTGCCAATATTTCGAATTTCTTCATGAGATCAACTCCTCGCAGCCTTATCTCTTCGCCTTGGCCGAAGCTGCGGCGGCTTTTGCTGTCGTTTTGGGTTTTCCGACCGCTGGTCCGCTGGTTTTCCGCGATGTTGAGCCCGGTTTCTGTCGTTTCATCTTGCCGTTCCCTGATTTCCTTGAATCGATACTGGCCTCATAGCCAGTATTGGGATTTATGATCGCGCTTTTCGAATTTGACAAACGATATTTTCCGGAGCTTCAGTTTGAAAAAGTTGAAGTGAACTGCGGCCCAGGACACTGGCCTTCAATGGACATCACGCTCGCACGAACATTCCAGGCAATTGTCGAGGCTGGAAACTTCAAGGACGCAGCCGTACGGCTCTGCGTTACCCAATCAACAGTGAGTACACGTATTAGGACGCTAGAAGACGTTCTCGGTCGCTCACTGTTTGAACGCTCCAAGGCCGGCGCGAAGTTGACGCCGGCCGGTGAACAGTTTCAACGCCACGCGACAGCGCTGCTACGCGTCTGGCGGCATGCTCAGCTTGATGTCGCCCTGTCAGATCACCACACAGACCATCTTGCGGTGGGTGCACAGCTCAGCCTCTGGGAAGGGTTCTTGTTAAAGTGGGTCGCTTGGCTGCGTGATACGCACTCTCACATCGCAGTCACAACATCGGTTGGCGCCTCAAACGTATTGATCGAAAGGCTCTCGGAAGGCACGCTGGATTTGGCGATTGTCTATAGAGCACAGACCCGCGCAGGGATCGTCATCGAGCATATTCTCGATGAAGAACTTGTGCTGGTGAGCAGCGGCGACGGCTCTGCGCGTAAGCCAGGTCGCGGGTATGTGTTCGTCAACTGGGGGCCTGAGTTTGAGGCAGACCACGCGGATACTTATCCAGAGCTCGCGTCCTCGGGCCTGCATTTGGATCTTGGAGCGATCGGCGTAAACTACTTGTTTGACGCCAAGGCCGCCGGTTACTTCCCGCTGCGGATTGCTGCTCCCTATTTGGCCGACGGCCGGTTGAAGATCGTCGAGCGCGCACGGCGTTTCGTCTATCCGGTTTATTTGGCATATCCCGAAGACCGGGATGAAGAATCCTATGAGCCCTTGCTCGACGGCCTAAGGCGGCTTGTCGACAAGACTCCCGCCTTGCACAAACCTACAGATTGACTGTCATCAGGAATCAAATACCACGAACGGACATAATAAGCGTGAGGATTAAGCCGCCTTCCCCACTTGCGCTACACGTGCGCGCTTTAAGTCAGGCGGCACCGCTTCATCGGCCAAAAGGGCAATGGCCTCATCAAGCACCATTACCTGCTGGTCCTGACTGCCCAGCCGGCGCATCGAAACCTTGCCCTCTTCGGCCTCGCGCTTGCCCACAACCAGCATCACGGGCACCTTTGCCAACGAGTGCTCGCGCACCTTGTAGTTGATCTTCTCGTTTCTCAGATCGACCTCGGCACGCAGGCCTGCCGCCTTTAGTTTGCTCACAACCTCAAGCGCATACGCGTCGGCATCAGAAACGATCGTTGCCACCACGATCTGTAGCGGCGCTATCCACAGCGGGAAATGTCCTGCGTGGTTCTCGATCAATATTCCCGCAAAGCGCTCCAGCGAACCGAAGATGGCGCGGTGGATCATCACCGGCACCTTCTTTTCAGAATGCTCATCGATGTAAAAGGCACCAAGCCGGCCCGGCATGTTGAAGTCCACCTGCGTCGTCCCGCACTGCCAAATGCGGCCAATGGCGTCGCGCAGGATGTATTCGAATTTCGGTCCGTAGAAGGCGCCCTCGCCCGGGTTAACCACGGTCTTGTTGCGTCCCCCGCCACGCTTGGCAATTTCCTCTAACACTTTGCCCATAACCTTCTCGGCGCGGTCCCACTGCTCATCGGAACCCACGCGTTTTTCCGGCCGCGTCGATAGCGCCACGACGACGTCGGTGAAGCCGAAGTCCTCATAGATCGATAAAAGCTGGTCATTGATGGCGAGGCATTCCTCCATCAACTGGTCTTCCGTTATAAAAATATGCGCGTCATCTTGCGTGAAGTGGCGCACGCGCATGAGCCCGTGCAGCGCCCCGCTCGGCTCATAGCGATGCACCTTGCCAAATTCTGCCAGCTTTAAGGGTAGATCACGATAACTCTTGAGACCGTGCTTATAGATCTGCACATGGCCGGGGCAGTTCATGGGTTTACAGCAGAAGACGCGCTCATCCTCCGTCTCGGTGATGAACATGTTCTCGCGGAACTTCTCCCAATGGCCGGACAATTCCCAAAGCCCGCGATCTAACATGTCTGGTGAGTTGACCTCGCGGTAGCCAGCCGCGTTCTGACGCCGGCGCATGTACTCGATTAAGATTTGGAATAGCGTCCAACCTTTCGGGTGCCAGAACACGGACCCCGGCGCCTCCTCCTGGAAGTGGAACAGGTCCATCTCGCGGCCCAGACGCCGGTGGTCGCGCTTTTCTGCCTCCTCCAGCATCTTCAGGTGAGCCTGCAGTTCCTCCCCGCTTGCCCACGCCGTGCCGTAGATGCGCTGAAGCATCGGCTTGTTGGGATCACCGCGCCAATATGCGCCTGCAATTTTTTGCAGCTTGAACGCTTTGCCGACTTGACCGGTGGAGGTCATGTGAGGCCCGCGGCACAGATCGAGCCACTCACCCTGCTTATAGATCTTGATCTCTTCACCCTCAGGGATGGCATCGACAAGCTCGATCTTGAACAACTCGCCGGTCTTCTTGAAGAAATCCTTCGCCTGTTTGCGGCTCCACACTTCCTTGGTGAAGGGCGCGTTTTTCTGGATGATCTCGTGCATCCGCTTTTCGATCTTAGCAAGATCGTCGGGATGGAAAGGTTCTTGTTTGGCAAAATCGTAATAAAAGCCGTTCTCGATCACGGGGCCAATGGTGACCTGCACCTTTGGCCACAGCGACTGCACAGCTTCAGCCATCACGTGTGCGCAATCGTGCCGGATCAGATCTAAGGCCTCCGGGTCCGTGCGGGTAATAATTCTGATTTTGGCGTCGGCGTCGATTGGATCGGCCAGATCGGCAAGCGTACCATCAAGCGAGACGGCGACGGCTTTTTTTGCCAGACTTTTGGAAATGCTCTCGGCCAGGGCCTTACCGGTGATGCCCTTTTCCACCGCGCGCTTTGCGCCATCGGGAAACGTCAAACTGATTTCGGGCATCGACCTCATCTCCTCTCAATCGCTGCCAACCAAGCAGGTAAGATGCGAGGTATATAGGGGAGCTGGGCGCAGATGTCATCCGGTGGGATGCCGCAGTCCCTTCCAGCGCCCATAGCGCCAGGGGGTGAATGGATGGCGCTCCGCGGTGAGGTCGGGAACGGGATCATGTCCCTGCGTTCCCCAGGGGTGACAACGCGTTAGCCGAGAGACCGTTAGCCATAGGCCTTTCCATGCGCCGTTCTTATCGATGGCTTCAAGCGCGTATTCAGAGCACGTCGGCACATGCCGGCAGTGCCAGCCTACATAAGGTTTCAGCGTCCAACGATAGGCATGGATCGGCGCCTTCAATAGGGTGCGCGCGACGCTCATAGATGAGGCTCGCCACTCGTCTGCCTAAGCGAGGGCTCTCCTCCACGCTTTTCCTCGCGGCCCTCGATCTCGGCGATCGCTTGCTCAAGTGCCTCAAACACCAACATCACCGAGCCGTGCCGCGCCTTGTAGTGACGCACCGGCTCCAATAGGACCAGGTCGGCAAACCGCCCCGTCGGCGGCGGACCCTGCTCCTTAAGCATCCGGCGCATCGCCGCGCTGGCCTCGTGCACCTCTTGCGAGGTCGCGCCAATGATATTCTCCCCAACGACCGCACATGTTGCCTGTCCAAGTAGACAGGCCTTTACCGTCTGGCCAAAGTCCGTCACCCGGTCGTCACGCATGCTCAGATCAATGCTGACCGTCGAACCGCACAGCTTTGAATGGGCGGTCGCTGTTGCATCGGGCGCTTTCAGCCGCTCAGAGCGCGGAATGTGCGCCGCTAGCTCCAGAAGCTTCGTATTATAGATCTCGTCCAGATCGGCCATTGCAAAGCTTAACGCGTGATAGAGGCCAATGCCCCTCCCCACTTCCCTATTCTCATGCCACATCCAATAATATAGGTGAGGCCAGCCCAAAAGGGCATTTGCCTGACGAAGATCCGGCGCGCCCACGATATTGAGGGTTGGTGCGAAAGGTCAAAAGTGAAGAAAACTGCGAGCATTCAAGCAACAAATCCCACAAAGCGCCGCCCCTCCCGCGACGAGGCGGAAGACGCCGTGCGTACGCTGCTCGCCTGGGCGGGCGACGATCCCGGCCGGCCGGGCCTGACCAATACGCCCCAGCGCGTCGCCGATGCCTTTGAGGAACGCTTTTGCGGATATCATGAGGACCCTGCAGCTGAGCTTGCGCGCACTTTTGAGGATGTCTCCGGTTATGCGGACATGATCTTGCTGCGCGATGTTCGCTTAGAGAGTCACTGCGAGCACCACATTACTCCTTTCGTTGGCGTGGCACATGTCGCCTATGTTCCCGATAGGCGTGTCGTCGGCCTATCGAAGCTTGCGCGCGTGGTCGACATATTTGCGCACCGGCTACAGGTTCAAGAGTCGCTCACCGCACAGATCGCAAGCACGATCCAGCAAGTGCTTGCGCCCAAGGGCGTGGCCGTCATGATCAGCGCCGTGCACCAATGCATGACTCTACGCGCAGTCAACCAGCCAGGTGCCACGATGGTGACGACTCACTTCACCGGCGTGTTCCGAACAGACGAAAGCTGGCGAGACCGTTTTCTAAAGGTGGTGCAAGGCCCGCATAGCGAATAACAAATTCCATGTGTTCTTACGCACCGCACGCAATTTCATGAAGAGCAGGAAAGATGTCTGATACGACAAATCCTAAATTCACATCGCGCGGCAGCAAGCAAGCGGTTGAAGCCGGAACGGCCTTTCAGCCGAAGTTTGATGCCGACGGCTTAATCCCCGCGATTGTCACCGATGCGTCATCAGGCGAGGTCTTGATGTTTGCCTGGATGAACGGGGACGCGTTGGCCCGCACCATCGAAACCCGCGCCGCCAACTTTTGGAGTCGCTCGCGCAGAGGCCTTTGGCGAAAAGGTGAAGAGAGCGGCAATACGCTTACCGTCATCGAGATGCGCATTGATTGTGACCAAGACGTCATCTGGCTGCGCGTCAATGTTGAAGGTGATGGTCTTGCCTGTCATACGGGGCAGCGCAGTTGTTTTTACCGCTCCGTGCCCCTTGGCGCTGCACCAACGCCCACTTTACGGCTTACGCCGGTCGTTGGAAATACGTAGGCGCGTTGACAAAGTTACACCTTAAAAAAAACCTACCACGTAGCCGTCGCTCATTCATCCCCGACTCACTAAACAGTGCTAAATTAACGTTGGCTTCCTATAGTTAAAGGAGGCGACCTTTAATGCGCGCATCCTGGCCGGGGTCGGAGGGCGGCACGTAAATTGCTGTTCTGAAAAGACCGGCGAATGGTGCGCGGCACAAATCGGTGGCTGACGATGGCAAAGGCAAAAATTGGCTTGGCGTTAGGAGGCGGAGCGGCGCGTGGCTGGGCGCACATCGGCGTCGTCAAAGCCCTTGCCCAAGCCGGGATCAAGCCTGACATAATCGTGGGAACGTCGATCGGCGCAGTTGTTGGGGCCTGCTTTGCCGCAGGCCATCTAGACGCTTTGGAAGATTTCGCTCGGGAGCTGACCCGCAGGCGCGTCTTTGGCTACCTCGACTTCAATTTTGCAGGCACTGGCCTAATAAATGGGCAGCGGCTTTGCCAGCGGCTCGACCAGGAGCTTGGCGACCGTCACATCGAGGAATTGGACCCGCGCTTTACGGCGGTTGCAACCGAAATTGGCACTGGCCATGAGATCTGGTTATCGCACGGACGTGTTGTCGACGCCGTTCGCGCATCTTATGCATTGCCAGGCGTTTTTAAGCCGGTGAAGATAAATGACCGCTGGCTGTTTGACGGAGCGTTGGTCAATCCGATTCCCGTCTCAGTGTGCCGTGCCCACGGCGCCCGCTACGTAATCGCCGTCAACCTAAACTTCGACATGTGCGGCCGCGGTACCATCGTGCCGCATTTTGAGCCCGACATTGTTGAGGCCCCTCCCGAACCCGAACCCGAGCAGCCAATTCTCGGCAAAAATGGCATGGCCGTGCGCAGGCTGCTGCGGCGTCAGATTTTTGGTAAGGGCGAGACGGCTCCTGGCATCTCGACCGTCATGGTGGAAGCCTTCAACATTGTACAAGACCGCATCGCACGTTCACGATTGGCCGGTGATCCGCCAGACATGATGATAAGTCCGCGACTAACTGGGATTGGTCTGTTTGACTTCCACCGTGCCGATGAACTCATCGAGCGCGGTGAAAAAGCCGCCAACCGCGAGCTTGGAGACATGACGCGTGAGATCGAAGCGCGCCGCCGCATTTCCCGCACCAAATCAGATGCCGTGCAAGGCGTCACTTGAATCCGTCTGACTTAAGCGTAGTGGACTCGTCGCCCGAACTTAACCGGTCGCGAAGTAGCCGCGCATTGCAGTCACTTCCATCTCTACTTCCGCGATGTGATTCTTAACGACGTCGCCGATGGAAATGATCCCGACCAGTGCACCGTCCTCAATCACGGTGATATGCCGGAAACGGCCTTGCGTCATAAGCTCCATCACCTCATCGATTGTCGTTGATTCCTGACACGTGACGACGTCGCGCGTCATGTGCTTGGAGACGGGATCCTGAAGCACAGCCTCGCCGGATTTAGCCAGAGCATGGATGATGTCACGCTCCGAGATGATCCCTGCAAGCTCGCCCTTATCCCCGACGATAATAATTGCACCAATCCTTTTCGATGCAAGAGAGGCGATGATGTCGAGCAACTTTAGGCCAGGTCGAGCGGTAGTCACCGCGCGGCCCTTTGCTTTTAAGAGTTGAGCGATATTCACGGCCCTTCCTCCCAATACGCTGCCCCATCGAAGCGAGGAACTGGTTGTGTGCGCATCTCCCTTCGAGAGAATGCAACGATACGCTGTCTCTGCATGCGATACACAGACGTTTCGCAATTAACCAGGAACATCAGCGGACATCCCGGGCCGCTTATGGTGATGCAATCGTGAATTGGACGCAAGTACTCAATGCAGAACTTGCTTGTCTAGTGAATGAACCTTTGGTTTTGGCTCAAAAAAACCAAATGCAAGAAGGCCGGCAAAATAACCGCCAAGATGGGCTTCCCACGCGATCCCGCCCGCCGCGACGCCGCCAATGCCAAAGACGGCTAATATATTCATTAGGATAAATATCCCGCTCACGGCCAAGACGCGCCGGTCATTTAGCATCTGCGAGATGGACATCAGCGGCACTTTTTGCGGCGCACCACGCAGCATCCACAATCCGCCGCGATCAATCGCGTTGAATAAGAACCGCATCGTCCCGCCCATGAGGCCGGATATCGCGCCGGAGGCCCCGACAACCGGAGCCATCAAACCTGGATTGAGGATCAAGAATGTCAGGGCTCCTGCCGCAGCACAGAATGCAAAGAATAACAGGAAGCGGATGGCGCCAATCCGCATGGCGACAGCCCCGCCGAACACAACGAGCCAAGCTGCATTGAACATGAGGTGAGCCAAGTCGCCATGCACGAGCGTGTGCGTTAAGAACGAGGTTGCCGCAGCAATCGGGCCCCCAGGTAGCGCTCCTGCAAATCCAGCATAGCGCGCAGGGATGAATGCCAACGCAACCGTCAGCCATTCTCGCCAAACTTCAGGTAAGACGAAAAGGACCAAATGAACGCCAACCAGTAGTGCCCCAATGGCCAAAACAACTTTAGGCACATTAAACATGGGTTGGTGCTGGCTCACGGATCCTCCTAGTTGTGCGAATCTGGGCCGCTCTTTTGAACTCGTCCTGCTCTAAGGGACCGCGGCGGCCTGCACGTTAACAACGATCAAGAGCTCTAGCCACAACATTGAACCCCCTTGAATGCCACGCGAGCGCGCGATGGCATGGATGCTGCTGGGTGTAGTCTCTTCAGGGGAATGGCAGAGGCGGAGTGTGCCGAAACGAAACACTTCTCGATGCTCATCAAACGCGTCGAGCAACCGCCTCAGGAGGGTTTTGTTGCAGTCAGATACTATGAAACATAAGACCAGCAAGAAGCTCTACCAATATTGGAACGATGTGCGCGGGGAGCGTTCCGCGCCAAAACGATTTGAGATAGAGCCATCGAAGATAGCTGGCATCTTGCCGACCACGTTTATCCTGGAGCGGCGCAGCGACGAGGTCTACCGGTTCCGCCTGGCTGGGACACGCATGTGCGAGATCTTCGGCAAGGAACTACGAGGAACCGACTTTCTTGAGGACTGGCCCTCAGATGATCGCCTTGTCCTCATCCGCAATCTTTCCGTTCTCACCAGCCAAGCCGCAACGGCACTCATCCGCTTCCAAGCAACCGCACAAGGTGAGCAGGCGATTGAACTTGAACTTTTGCTGCTTCCTCTGTTCCACACGCAGAAAAAGATTGACCGAATTCTAGGTTGCTGTTCCCCACTCGAAGGTCCGGGCTGGCTTGGCGACAAGCCGCTCCTGAACAAGCGCCTTATGGCTAATGAACTTGTTTGGCCCACTCTCAATTCTCATGTCGCAACGCACGAAACGCCGGTTGACTCTCCGGCGGAGTCGTCCTGCGGCAATGCGCGCATCGTTCGTATGGCGCAACGGCAGTTTATCGTCGTTGAGGGCGGCCTTGGCCGGACTTCGAGCAAAGAGCTCTAGCCCTGACATCCACTATTTCATTTCATGCAACCAAGTTGCTTATGCCTTTGGCACGCGCAGTGCGCGAGCATTCAATTTTGGTGCGCTGATTAGCCCTTCTTTAACGGCCTCACCTGCATAGTTCGACGATGAATTGAGCCTCCAGCGTACGCGTCTAGCCCTGGCTCGCTAATCGCGCTGGCCGCACACCGCGGCCCAATCGCAGGAATGGCTTATGTCTAGGAGTTTGGCGCCATCGGCGCGTCATCGACTGAATGTTGCGGGGCCCATCGCAAGCGATGGCTGCCCTCACGCGCAAACCACATTCGCATTCAGCACCCAATCGATGCGTGTGCTCAACCACGCTTCCTCCCTGTTCGTTTCCGAAGGGAACGTACGCGACTTGGTCGCGCGCGATCGAGGCGAATGTAACGCTCTGTCATTCATTAATGCGCGGTCGGGAGGACTAACAAACTCATAATATTTGTCACTCAGGGATGACGCGCGCCCGGTTAAGAGGTGCGAAGAAAACCCTAAAGACTGCAACCACTTTTGGTTCAATTCTCGGAGTTGGACTTCAGAGTAAAACGAGCACTGTCAGATATGTTTAGCGCAAGGAGTAACGGGGTAGTTTGTCATGCAGCGGGTTCGGTATAGCGCAGTTTTACTTGTCGGAACCCTCCTGGTGTCACCAGGGGCAACCGCACAGGAAGTGACGGCTTATCGTTCCGTCGATCGATCGACGGTGCGTGCGCCCGCCTTCATGCGCATCTATGGACCTGCGTCACCGCCGCACGGCTTCGTACGCTTCTGCGAAAAGCGGCCCGAGGAATGCAGCGGTGATGGCGGACCAGAAAGCCGATTTGACGCCAGCTCAGAGCGCCTCAGCGAACTCGACGACATCAATCGCCTGATCAATCATGCGATAGCGCCTGCCACCGACTTGGAAGTCTACGGGATCAAGGAGTACTGGACGCTGCCCAGCACGCGCGGCGACTGCGAAGATTATGCGCTCCTGAAGCGGCGTATGCTTATCGGCCGCGGTTGGCCCGTAAGCTCGCTACTGCTGACGGTTGTGCGCGACGAGAAGGGCGACGGGCATGCAATCCTAACGGCGCGCACATTGCAAGGCGACTTCATTCTCGACAACAAGTTTGAGGACATTCGCCTTTGGACCCGGACACCCTATGAGTTTGTGATGCGCCAGTCCTATCTCGACCCACAGGTTTGGGTAGCATTGGACGCGCGGCACACGCCGGTCTCAACTGCGCTTTCCGGTGTGAAGAACGAACGCTGACACGTCTTCAACTTTCGCGGTGCGCCAGGCTCACGTCTGCGACTTGAGGCCCGCTGCATAGCGCTTCCAATTTTTGACGTAGCGGCCGGCGGCACCGCCAAACCGTGCCACGTCTTCGTCAGTCAATTGACGTACGACCTTTCCCGGTGAGCCCAACACCATTGAACGCGGCGGGATCTCCTTGCCCTCGGGAATCAGCGTGTTGGCGCCAATGAGACATTCTTCGCCGATCTTTGTCCCGTTGAGGATAATAGAACCGATGCCGATCAAGCTTCGGCGTCCAATCGTGCATCCGTGCAGCATGACCATATGACCGACGGTACAACCGGCGCCGATGGTGAGTGGAAAGCCTGGATCGGTATGCAGTACGCAAGCCTCCTGGATGTTGGAGCCCATCCCGACGTGGATCGTCTCGTTGTCGCCACGCAGGACGCTGCCAAACCAGACGCTGGCATCTTCTTCAATAATGACCTTGCCGATGACAATGGCATTGGGTGCGACCCAGTAGTGGCCTTCTCCTGGCGTCACCACACGTACGCCGTCGAGCTCGTAGAGCGCCATGACGTCCCTCTAACTGCGAAGTTACGCCCTAAACCTCTTCCAGATCGAGATCGAGGATTGCCATTTGAAACTGGTAGGAGGTCTCGCCGTCTTCCTCCTCACGGAACAGCACGGCAATGAACTCATCGCCGATAAACACCTCAGCGGAGTCTGTCTTTTTCGGCCGCGCGCGCACTTCCAAGTTTGGTGTGCCGAATGTCTTGCGCAGATACGCCTGCAGCCGTGCCAATTCTTCCTTATCCATTCCTAGATTCTCCTGTGCGCACTGTGCGCCGTAATGAGACTCAAACCAGATCTCATAAGCCGCCGAAGTCGTCGACCCACGTCTGCTCCATTTCCAAGGCGGGTTCAGCGGAACCGGCCGAACCAACCACTTTCGCTGGCACACCCGCCACCGTCACGTGCGCAGGGACATCGTTGAGAACGACGCTTCCCGCTGCGATGCGCGAGCCTTCGCCCACCGTAATGTTGCCGAGCACCTTGGCGCCGGCGCCGATCAGTACGTTCGCGCCGATCTTGGGATGGCGATCGCCTGTCTCCTTGCCGCTGCCGCCAAGCGTAACGGCGTGCAAGAAGGAGCAATTGTCGCCCACCACAGCCGTCTCACCGACGACGA
Source organism: uncultured Hyphomicrobium sp. (assembly GCA_964405975.1). Taxonomy (GTDB): domain Bacteria; phylum Pseudomonadota; class Alphaproteobacteria; order Rhizobiales; family Hyphomicrobiaceae; genus Hyphomicrobium_A. The sequence goes on along the minus strand of CAYOPW010000001.1, from coordinate 42,778 downwards.
AGCCGTGTGCGTGATCTAGCATGATGCCCTGGCCAAGCTTTGCGGCGGGATGAATGTCGGTGCTGAACATATGCGCACTCTGACTCTGCAGATAGAGCGCGAAATCATGCCGCCCATCATTCCAAAGCTCATGCGCAAACCGGTATATGACGAGCGCATGAAATCCTTTGAAGTAAAGCAGCGGCTCCAGATAGCGGTTGCAGGCTGGGTCGCGATCGAATACGGCGGCCAGATCCGCCCTGAAGACCTCGCCGAGATGGCGGTGTCCTGACAGCACGCCCTGAAACGTCTGATTAAGGAGCACAGCATCGACGTCAGCATGTTGTATGCGTTGGGCCAACCGGTGGCAAATCGCGTCCTCCAGCCGGTCGTGACTTAGCACGGTGGCGAAAACGAAACTGCCGAGCGCAGGCTCAGCCGTCATGGCCGTTTGCGCTTCCTTGCGAATCTCCGACCAGATGGGGTCCAGAGCCTTGATCTTGCCGGCCGGCACCGAGGGCGTTCTGGTTGCCATGATTATGCTCCTGAGCCGTTTGCCCCGGGGTTGTAGTGGACGACCATTAGACCTCGCGGCTCTGACTCCGACCGGCCTACAAAGATGGCGCTGCCACGTCAACGCCTTCCAACCTTAAGACCTCTATACGGTTCGCAAATGAGCCTATACGTGGCTGCCGCATAGCTTAATTGCCAGATGTGCTTAAAGCGCGCTCTATACGTTGGAAAAGTCACTTAAGGACCCACAATGCCGAATTCGACCCCGCCCCCCACGCTTCGAATTGAGCGCGATGGTGAAATCGCTTGGATCATCGCCGACAACCCGGCGCGCATGAACGCATTAACCGCATCGATGTGGAAGGCGTTGCCGGATTTGCTTGCCGAGGCGGAGCGCGATGACACCGTTCGCGTCATTGTGTTGCGAGGAGCCGGAGAACGTGCCTTTTCTACCGGTGCCGATATCTCTGAGTTCGAAAGCGCACGCACGGGTCAAAAAGCCTCGGAGTACGACGCACTCAATCACGGTGCCTTTACCGCGCTCAGTGGCTGCACCAAGCCTACCATCACCATGATCCACGGCTTCTGCCTCGGCGGCGGGCTCGGGCTTGCCTTGTGCACCGATATCCGCATTGCCGACGAGAAGGCCGAGTTCGCCATTCCAGCGGCCAAGCTCGGGTTGGGATACAATGCGCGCTGGGTGCGCCCGCTGCTCGCCGCCGTTCCACCATCGTGCGCTAAGGAAATGTTGTTTACCGGTCGCCGCTTCAATGTCGCGGAAGCCACCAGCATAGGCCTCGTTAACCGTGTTGTTGAAGCCGATAAACTCAAAGACGAAGTGCGCGCGCTCGCGCAAGAGATCGCGGCCAACGCGCCACTTACACTACGCGCGGCAAAACATGTAATCGGCGAGATAGTCCGTCACCCCGAGACGCCCGACATGGCGGCACTCGATGCAGCGGTTGCCGCTTGCTTCAACAGCGAAGACTACGCGGAAGGACGGCGAGCCTTTCTGGAAAAACGCAAGCCGCGTTTTCAAGGACGGTGAGCGAGACACCCCCGGAATCTGCCGCTCTACGGTCCTGCCTGGAGACCACTTGAGTGCGTGTTAGAGCTGTTTTTCCGGTCTTGAAAACCGCCCGCACCGCACAAATCGCAGGCCATTCACAGGGCTATCTCGCGGCGCAAAACAGGGCCATTTGACGCGATGAGAGGCAGCTAGGTTCCTGGACAACATCACATCTGATGCAAATCCATCCAATTTGCTCAGGGTGAAGGCACGAGCCAATAAGCGCTTTTGCGCCCAAACCACACCACTGTGGCGGCAATGCCCAATCTGCCAGACATTTGATTGTATATGACGAAAAGACGGGCATGCTCTTGCACCGCAAAAACTTTTTAACTTGGCAAGTCTTCTTGTGCCCGCCTAGGGTCCGCGGATCGATGCGGGGCCCCTTCCGCATCGGAATGAGCCACCAAGCAAGGTGGCCGGTATGGAGGCGACGATGGAACTCTCGATGAGACTGAACGTACTTGCTGCGCTTCTGTCATTCGGCTTCATCGCTGCAATTGTGTTTGGCATGGTATGAGGCGCAGCTGAAGTCCAAACACAATTAAGCTTCGATACCAGTTCCGAGCGATCCCCCCGAGCCTCGGAACGGCACTGAGAAGATTAAGGGACAAAGAGAAGGCGCGGAGATCACTCCGCGCCTTTGTAGTTTGGCAGGATCGCGTGCTCGGCTCTTACTTCTTGACGAGGTAGCCGAGGACCGCGCCCGCTAGCACAAGCGCGCGATCCGGAATACGACCCCACGGAATTTGTGGAACGAGATCTGGTCCCCAGGTTGCGATCGCTGCCGCAACCAACGCCAAGATAAGACACCACGTCAGCGTTGCGCTGCCAGGCTGACCAACGTCTCTGAGAACCTGGGCCGCAAGCACGCCCACCAAGAAGACGATGATGGCGCAGATGATCGCGAACACAAACAGGCTGAGGATACCGCCTACGGGAACATACTTGGCGATGATCGGCGCCAAGAACCACGCGATCACGATTTGCAGAAGTAGCAGGATTAAGCGTCCGAGCATTGATCGTATCTCCCCCAAGATTTGCCAGCACCGGTCCGAAAAGATGGAACGACGCGGGGACGCTATCACGCGAACGGCGCTCACGAAACAACGCGATGGGAGTTGTGGATGAGGCCGCGTTGCTACCGGGCCTATATTGCCACGCTCAAGCGGCCGCGTTGCGAATCGCGTGTGGATCGTAATTAAGCACCGGCGCCAACCATCGCTCAGCCTCTTCGACGCTCCAGCCCTTGCGCGCTGCGTAGTCTGCCACCTGGTCCCGCTCGATCTTGCCCACACCAAAGTAATGGCTGTCGGGATGAGACAAATAGAGCCCGGAGACGGAGGCGCCCGGCCACATGGCGTAGCTCTCAGTGAGCGCGATACCGGTGTTCTCCTTAACGTCCATCAGCTCCCACAACGTCGCCTTCTCTGTGTGATCGGGCTGGGCGGGATAACCAGGCGCGGGACGAATCCCGCGGTACTTCTCTGCAATGAGATCCTCATTCGTGAAGGTCTCCGCGCCTGCATAGCCCCAGAGCTCCTTACGCACGCGTTCGTGAAGACGCTCAGCGAATGCTTCGGCCAAGCGGTCGGCGAGTGCCTTGAGTATTATTCGGCCATAGTCGTCAGTAGAGGCAATACGGCTGGCGACCGACTCCTCCTCGCCAATACCTGTGGTGACGGCAAATCCTCCGACGTAATCGGCCAGTCCCGTTTCCTGCGGCGCTATAAAATCTGAAAGCGCGGAGTGTGCGCGCTTGCGCGAAGGATCACGTGCGATCTGCTGGCGCAGCGTGTGGAGCGTGGCGAGTTTGGACGTCCGGCTATCGTCAGTGAATAGCACTATATCATCGCCAACGCTGTTTGCCGGCCAGAGCCCGGCGACGCCCGAAGCCTTTAGCCACTTCTGCGAAACAATGGTCTTCAACATCTCCTGCGCATCGTTGAAGAGCTTCTGCGCTTCTGAACCAACCTTGTTGTCTTTCAGGATTGCAGGATAACGCCCCCTCAATTCCCACGTTTGGAAAAACGGGGTCCAATCGATATAGGGCACAAGTTCGCCGAGGTCGTAGTCCTTAAATGACCTGACGCCGAGGATACTAGGCTTGGGCGGCGCATAACCTTCCCAATCAATAGCGAACTTGTTTGCGCGCGCATCGCGAAGTGTAATGCGTCGCTTAGAGGACTCGTTGCGAAGGTGTGCCTCGCGCACCTTGACGTACTCTGCGCGAATTTCGCCCACGTATTTCGCTCGGTCAGTCTCCGACAGGAGCTTTGAAACAACGCCCACGGCCCGGCTGGCATCGAGCACGTAAATCGCCTGGCCTTTCTCGTAGTTAGGGCTGATCTTGACTGCAGTATGAACACGGCTTGTCGTCGCACCACCGATGAGCAGCGGCACCTTAAAATCCTCGCGCTCCATTTCGGCGGCCACAAAACACATCTCATCAAGCGAGGGCGTAATGAGACCCGATAGGCCGATAATGTCCGCCTTCTCCTTTTTCGCAGTCTCCAAAATCTTGGCTGCCGGCACCATGACACCGAGATCGATCACCTCGTAGTTGTTGCACTGAAGGACCACGCCGACGATGTTCTTGCCGATGTCGTGCACGTCGCCTTTGACCGTCGCCATGACGACCTTGCCTGCGGCGGGAAGCGCTTCGAGGCCAGAGGCTTCTTTCTCCGCCTCCAAGAAGGGTTGCAGATAAGCGACCGCCTGCTTCATGACGCGCGCCGACTTGACAACCTGCGGCAGAAACATCTTTCCCGCGCCAAACAAATCGCCGACCACGTTCATGCCTGCCATCAAAGGCCCTTCAATCACCTGAAGGGGCTTATCCGCCTTCTGACGCGCTTCTTCTGTGTCCTCTTCAATGAAGTCGGTGATGCCGTGCACGAGTGCGTGCGACAAGCGCTCATCGACCGTACCCTCTCGCCAGGAGAGGTCTGCGACTGCCTTCTTCGTCCCACCCTCGCCCTTAAACTTGTGGGCGGCCTCTAACAGACGGTCGGTTGCGTCCTCGCGGCGGTTGAGCACCACGTCCTCACACAATTCGCGCAGCTCAGGATCGATATCGTCATAAAGGGCCAATTGACCCGCGTTGACGATGCCCATATCCATCCCAGCTTGAATGGCATGAAAAAGAAAAACCGAATGCATGGCCTCACGCACGGGGTTGTTGCCGCGAAAGGCGAACGATAAGTTAGAGACGCCGCCGGACACATGCACCAGCGGCATCTTTTCTTTGATGCGGCGCGCCGCCTCGATATAGGCAATGCCGTAGCCGTTATGCTCTTCGATCCCTGTCGCGACGGCGAAGATGTTTGGATCGAAGATGATGTCCTCAGGCGGAAACCCAACTTCCTCGGTCAACAGCTTGTAGGCGCGCTCGCAGATCGCGAGTTTGCGATCGGCCGTTTCTGCTTGCCCTTTCTCATCAAAGGCCATCACGACAACGGCAGCCCCGTAGCGCAAGACTTTCTTGGCGTGTTCTAAGAAGGGCTCCACGCCCTCCTTGAGGCTGATCGAGTTGACGATAGGCTTGCCCTGCACGCATTTCAGACCCGCCTCGATCACGCTCCACTTGGAGCTGTCGATCATGACTGGCACACGCGCAATGTCGGGCTCGGATGCAATGAGGTTCAAGAACGTCGTCATCGCTTGTTCGGAATCGAGCAAACCCTCGTCCATATTGACGTCGATGATCTGGGCGCCATTCTCAACCTGATCGCGCGCAACCGTAACCGCAGCCGCATAGTCGCCCGCCTCGATCAGCTTGCGAAACTTGGCCGAGCCGGTGACGTTCGTACGTTCGCCGACGTTGATGAATGCTTGTGCCGCGCTTGTTGTGGTCATGTTTAGAGAGCTGCTCATTATCCGTGAACAAAAGGTTCCAAGCCCGAAAGCCGCATCTTAGGTGCGATCTCAGGGATCTCGCGCGGGGGGTATTTCTCCACATGCTCGGCAATGTGCTCGATGTGCTCAGGCGTTGAGCCGCAGCAGCCGCCAACGATGTTTAGGATGCCGTCCTTGGCCCATGGCTCGATCTGACAGGCCATGTCGTCGGGCGTCTCCTCGTACTCGCCCATCGCATTGGGCAAGCCAGCGTTGGGATAGGCGGAGATCCGCGCGTCCGCATGGGCAGCAAGCTCGGCCAGATAGGGCCGCATCAGTTCAGCTCCCAGCGCGCAATTCAGTCCGATCGAAAACGGCTTGAGGTGCCGCATCGAATACCAGAACGCTTCAGGCGTCTGTCCTGAAAGCGTGCGGCCCGACCTGTCGGTAATGGTGCCTGACACCATGATCGGAAGTTCAACGCCCTTCTCTTCGAACACCTCCAGCGTCGCCACACCGGCCGCCTTGGCATTGAGGGTGTCGAATATCGTTTCAATCAGGATGATATCGGCACCGCCGTCCACGAGACCGCGCACCTGCTCCTTATAGGCTTCACGCAATTCATCGAAATCGACGTTACGGAATTCAGGACTGTTGACGTCGGGCGAGATCGACGCGGTGCGGTTTGTCGGGCCGACAGCACCCGCGACGAAACGCGGTTTCTCCGGCGTCTTCTTGGTCCATTTATCGGCTGCCGAGCGAGCGATCTTGGCCGCTGCCACGTTGATCTCATAACAGAGATCCTCCATGCCGTAGTCGGCCATGGAGATGCGTTGGGCGTTAAACGTGTTGGTCTCCAAAAGGTCGGAACCTGCGGCCAGATACTCCTCGTGGATGGCCTCGATAATATCCGGCCGCGTCAGCACCAGCAGATCGTTGTTGCCTTTCACGTCCTGCTTCCAGTCCTTGAAGCGTTCCCCCCGATAACCGGCCTCGTCCAGCTTGTAGCGCTGGATCATAGTGCCCATGGCACCATCGATAATGAGAATGCGCTGAGCTGCCGCTGCTTCCAGCGTTTTTGCGCTCGCAATTTTTTTCACTCGCGGCACTCCCTTATACGGCCGCGCGTTGTTTCGCGCCGTGCACCACTTGATGCGGCCGCAAGCCCAACAGATGGCAGATTGCGTAAACAAGATCCGCGCGGTTGAGCGTGTAGAAGTGGAAATCCTTCACGCCCTCATCGACAAGGCCCATCACCTGCTCGGTTGCAACTGCCGCGGCAACGAGATGGCTGGTTGCTGGATCGTCTTCTAGTCCCTCGAAGCGGTGTGCTAGCCAGGAGGGCATGCTGGCGCCCGCACGCTGAGCAAACCCCGCAACTTGTTTGTAGTTGTGGATTGGAACGATGCCTGGCGTGATCGGCACCCAAATTCCTGCCGCACGTGCGCGCTCCAGAAAGCGGAGGTAATGTGCATTATCAAAACCGAATTGCGTGATTATGCGATCGGCCCCAGCATCCACCTTGGCCTTGAGATTATCCATATCGGCGGCGAGCGAGACGCTCTCGGGATGCTTTTCGGGATAGCCGGCAACCGATATCTCGAAATTCGCGATCGCCGTTAGCCCAGCAACGAGATCGGCCGCATTAACGTAGCCGCCCGGATGCGGCTCGTATTTGGTGCCCGGACCGGAAGGCGGGTCGCCGCGCAGGGCGACAATGTGGCGAACGCCGGCATCCCAATAGTCGCGCGCTACAGCATCAACCTCATCCTTCGTCGCCGAGACGCACGTCAGATGGGCGGCGGGCTTGAGTTCAGTTTCCTTGATGATGCGAGTAACGGTTGCGTGTGTGCGCTCGCGGGTGGAACCGCCGGCACCGTACGTGACGGAAACAAACTCCGGCCGCAGCGGCGCCAACCGTTCAATGGCCGCCCAAAGGGCCGCCTCCATCTTCTCCGACTTCGGCGGGAAGAATTCGAACGACACCTCAATCTCACCAGCACCTAGGAGCCGGCTTTTACGCTCAGTCAAGCTCACCATCAGGAAGCCTCCTGCACTGCGACGGCGTGTGTTCGTTTTATCTTGGTTCGCGTGGAAATGGTTTTAGGGCGCTCAGCCAGCCAGAGTGATACCGTTAGCTGTTCCCGACCGTCCTTGATCCTGGGTGCAAGGTCGCGCTGTTCCAATGGCTCCAAACCCGCATCCTTAAACCACTGCGCAACCTGCTCCGGTTCAATTCCGAGCCTGTCATGCGCAAAATCCTCGCGCAAAAACTCCAAATCGTGCGGCGCAAAATCGACAATGAGCAACCTGCCGCCCGGCGCGATTACGCGGGCCGCCTCGCGAATGGCATGTGCGGGCTGGGAAAGAAAGTGAAGCACTTGATGCATGATGACTGCATCGGCGATCGAGTCCGGGAGAGCCAGCCCATATATGTCGCCATGACGGACCTGCGCGCGAGTTAGCTGCGTCGTCGACAACTTGCTGCGCGCATATGTCAGCATCGCCTGACTAAGATCGAACCCCAGCCCGCGCTCATAACGTTCGGCAAAGAGTTCCAGTATGCGACCCGTTCCCGTGCCAAGGTCCACCATCAGCTTGAATGGCCCTGGCCCGAGCACAGCGCTCATCGCCTCCTCAACCTCGCTCTCGGCGACGTGTAACGAGCGGATTCGGTCCCAGTCGGCGGCGTGCTCGCGGAAATAAATCTGCGCGGCGCTCTCGCGCTCCCGCCGCAGGGCCTCTGCGCGCTCGCGGTCACGCTCGACGATGGTATCGGCCCCGTCAACGAGCGCTAAAACGTCTAACGCGAGTTTGCCCCCTTGCGTGCCGTCCGAAACGTGAAAATAGGCCCAGCTCCCTTCGCGGAACCGTTCGACAAGCCCCGCTTCGGCCAGAAGCTTTAAATGACGGCTGATGCGCGGCTGGCTCTGGCCGAGGATCTCAGTGAGATCCTTGACGTTCAACTCACCGGCAGCAAGCAGCAGCAAGATGCGCAAGCGTGTCGGTTCGGCTGCCGCCTTCAGCGCCGTCACAACCTCTACGCTCGACAGTGATCTTGTCACGAGACCCTCCTGTGGCCGCCGATCATATAAAGATATGTTTATGTGTCAAGAAGTGCGTTTCAGGTGCCTTCCTGCCCTCGGCGCCCGTTTTCGGCACAGGTCTTAACCTCAGAGTAAGCCGTATTTTTTACCCTGGCCGGGATCTGTCATTCAGTTGCGGAACTCATCATGCGTGCAGCCATCTTCGACCGGATTGAACCCCACGAGCCGTCTGGTCTCCCTCTCCGAAGCGTACAGACGTGCTCGCGCCGCACGGCGACGGCGCTTTTGCTCCTCCTTGTCCCCTTCGTGATTGCCCTGGCCTTTGGTTGCACTTTCCTCATCGTGCAAGCGGCGGCTGCGCCGGCCGCACGCGCCATCGTTGCGCAACGGCCAATGCTTGCCCTTGAAATTTTGGCGGCAATTGCCTTTTGCACCTTTTTGCTCGGCTTGCCCCTAAAGCGTCTGCTCGACCGCCTCGCAGTGCAACGTACCGTGGAGATCGACGAAACCAAGGTCACCGTGACGGAGAACAAGACCTTTCGCTCTTGGGAATGGACCGAACCGCTTAGCTCGTTCGTTGGTATTGCACACCATCTGCGTGCATCACTCTCTGGTACGCGCCACGAACTCATTCTCGTTCATCCAGAACGAAGAAAGTCAGTTCTGATTGGAGTCTCCAACTGCATGTTGCAGGAAGACGTCGAGCGTGTTGCAGTGTTGCTCGGCCAAACCGTGGTTCCACCAAAAGAATTTTATCGCCTCAATGTCATGTGGCCGCGCCTCCCCAAATTCAGCCGGTGGAGGCCCGCACATGTTTGAGCCGTCATCCGTTCAAAATGTCGTCGTTATCCTCAGTCAACCTCTGGCTCTAGCGCTGTGCGCATGGCTTACTGTGTTGAAGAGGCAACGGCGGGTGTTCGTATGTCTAACCAGTGCCCGCGACCTGCGTTTTCCAGGAGGAGCCTCCAAAGTATGATTATTGAATCTTCGCTGCGCCACACTCCCCGTATCCGCAAATCCTGCATTGTCCAAACAATAACGCTGGCGGCTGTTGCCCTGGCACTCACCGGCTTTGCTGCACGCGCCGAATCTCCTGCGGCCTATATGAAGAGGGTGGGCAACGAACTCCTGGCAGCCCACCGCACCGGTTCATCTGCACAGTTTGCTAAAGTTCTTGCGGCCAATGCCGATGTTCCCTCGATCGGTCTTTCCGCATTGGGATCCTACGCCGGGCGTCTGCCGCGTTCTGACCGCCCCACTTATTACAGCGGCATGGTCAACTTCATCGCCCGTTACGCCGCCAAGGAGTCTCCAAGGTATCCCGTGGCGCGTATTATCGTGACGGCGCAGTCCCGCGGTGCCACCTATGGTACTTACGTCGATACCCGAATCAAGCTCCGCAATGGGGACAGCTACGATGTGCGCTGGCTCGTGGTGCGCAGAGGTAAAACCCACAAAGTTCGCGATGCCCAGGTGATTGGTTTTTGGATGACGTCGTTTCTCGATAACTTGTTCCAGAACTACATCAGCGAGAACGGCGGAAACCCGAAATCTCTCGTCGTCGCCCTCAATCGATAGAAGTTTGCGCGTTTGAACGTTAAGCAGACGCCGTCGCGGCAGCGCTTTCCCTTTCCAGGGCGCGTGCAAGCGCCGGACGCTTATGCACACGATCAAAGTATGAGATCACGGACTGCGGATCGATGGGATACTTCATCCGCGCTGCCCAGCGGCCGATGTGTCCCAATACAACATCGGCAATTGTGAACTGCTCACCCATTGCGTACGCCTTGTCGCCAAGACGAACAGCCATCGTTCTGACGGCGCTTTCCCAGTCTCCAGTACATAAATCCAGGATGTCAGGCGTGCGCTTCGGCTTGGGAAGGAGCCTTGTCTGGCGGTTAAACATCCAAAGTGGGGCCTCCAGATCGAGTGCTGCAAACTGAAGCCAGCTATCCAGCTGCCCTCGTTCGATTGTGCCAGGGCTGTATGTAAGATTTGCCTCCAGGTGGCAGTCTGCCAGGTAGGAACAGATCGCGATTGAGTCAATGATCGTTCTGTCCTCGATTTTCAGTGCCGGCAGCTTACCGCTTGGATTGACCGAGTATGCGATCTTGGAATGTGGATGCGTCGCCACAAACTCATAGTCCGCTCCTATCTCCTCGAGCGTCCACGTGACGCGTGTCGTCCGCGATCCCGGAAAACCATAAAGCACATACATGGCGTTTTGCCCTCCCATCGCCTTAGCCGATGAAGTCCTTCATGTACGCAACCACGGCTTGGGGTCTATCGAGCGCTAGGAAGTGCCCGCCGCCATCGACGGTCACCATTTTGGCGGCGGGCACAAGTTTACGGTCGTGCTCCCGCTCCGATGGTCGCGCCCAGTCCTCGCTACCCCAAATCAAAAGGACGGGTATTGTGATCTGCCCATAATCCTTTGTGGCCTCTTCCCAGCTTGGTGAGTAGCGAAGCAGACTTATGAACGCGCGATAGTGACCGGCGCGATTTCCCACCAGATACATTTCATTCATGAGTGCTGGCGAGATGCTCTCTGGGTCTGCGACACAGCCGCGAAGAACGGATTTCACGACCATGGGATTTCTTAACCGCATGAATGTCTCGCCAATGAAAGGAACAAGAGACGCGCAGGTAAGCACCCAACCGAGCATAGAGCTGCGCGCCATTCCCCGGCCCTTGGCGTAGTCATAGGGATTTATCGCGACCGCGCGCGCCACCCGCCGATTGCCTCGACTTGCAATGATGAGGGAAATGGCCCCGCCGATCGACACACCGGCAAGCGTGACTTCGCGAAGGTTGAGCTTCTCAAGGAAACCTTCCACCGATTCTGCAAAAAAGTCCGCGTCATAACGAGCCTCGGGAATATCAGAATACCCATGACCCGGGTAGTCCAGCGCATAAACGGTAAAGTCCTTCACCAGTTCCGGTATGACTTTCTCGAATAGGTCGAGCTGTGTTCTCAACGTGTGCAGCAAGACGATAACGGGTCCCGTGCCGGCTTTGACATACCGTAGCTTGTTCCCCCCGACCTCGACGTATTCGATTGGGATCTCGGGCGCCCAGCGCAGCGTGCTGGGAGTATGCGGAGTTGGCCTTAGAGCCTCCATGAGGAAGGACACAAGCCATAACGTGCCGCCAAAGCCGACAAATATAATGAGGAACCATGCGAGCGTGCTCAATGCTACTTCTCCCTAGGCATCGACAATCACATCACCACCAACACCCATATTTTGCGAACGGAATAAAAGGGGTATATACCCCTAATATGACACATCGGTATCCGTGAAGCAATCTGTTCGATGATCAACAATCGCTTGTTGCGCGTAAGAGAGCGCGCCTTTGACTAGAATGGCCGCCCGGCGGCATAAGACCGGCTGGTGGATTTGATGAAGGATCTTGAAGATTGGCCACGCAGTTGGAAGACACGAGAGGATGCTTGAACTTCCTCCTTCGGCGCACCTCAAGAATTGTTGCGCGCTACTATGATGAGGTTCTCAAGCCAACCGGTTTGAGAACCACGCAGTTCAATGTGATGGCCGTGCTGGCGCAGACAGGGCCGATCTCCTTCACGAAACTTGCGGCGATCCTGGGGATGGAGCGCAGCGCACTGGCTCGCAATCTGAAGCCGCTCGAACGCAGCGGGTACCTTGTCGCCTTTGCCGGCGATGATAGGCGCGTGCGCATGGCCGAACTGACACAGCGCGGGAAGGAAAAACTAAAAAGGGCGTTGCCGTACTGGTCAAAAGCACAAACCTACCTTGCCCAAGAGCTTGGCTCAGGCAATGTGTCACGGCTCACAGCAATGTTGCGAAACGTCGCGGGGCCTATCGACTCCAAGTGATGACGGACCGCAGCCAACAGCGATGCCTAATCCGCCAATGCCCTAGGCCCGTTCAAACCGTTTATATTTGATGCGGTGCGGCTCAACGGCGGCATCGCCTAAGCGGCGCTTCTTGTCCTCCTCGTAGTCGGCAAAGTTTCCTTCAAACCATTCCACATGGCTATCGCCTTCGAACGCGAGGATGTGGGTCGCGATGCGATCCAGGAAGAAGCGATCATGGCTGATGATCACGGCACAACCGGGGAAGTCTTCAAGCGCAGCTTCAAGCGCTGACAATGTTTCGGTGTCGAGATCGTTTGTCGGTTCGTCGAGCAGCAACAGGTTGCCGCCCTTTTTGAGCATTTTGGCAAGATGCACGCGGTTGCGCTCGCCGCCTGAGAGCAGCCCGACTTTCTTTTGCTGATCAGGCCCTTTGAAGTTGAACCACCCGACGTAGGCGCGGCTCGGCATCTCGCGCTTACCCACCATAAGCTGATCTAAACCGCCAGAAATTTCCTCCCACACCGTTTTCTTGTCATCGAGGTGATCACGCGACTGATCGACATAGGAGAGTTGTACCGTCTCACCGAGCTTGATGCTCCCGGCATCGGGCTTTTCCTGACCGGTCAGCATTTTGAACAGCGTCGTCTTGCCGGCACCGTTAGGCCCGATCACGCCGACAATTCCGCCGGGCGGCAGTTTGAACGAGAGGTCTTCAACGAGTAGCCGGTCACCGAAGCCTTTCGTCAAACCGTCGGTCTCGATGACAACGCCACCCAGCCGGGGTCCTGGCGCGACCTGGATGGTCGCGCGGCCGGTCTGTTCCCGCCCTGCTTCCTCGGCAAGTTTCTCGTAAGCGGTGATGCGCGCCTTCGATTTGGCCTGCCGCGCTCTTGGAGATGCCCGGATCCATTCCAGCTCACGCTTCAACGTGCGCTGCTTGGATTCTTCCTGACCCTTCTCGACTTCCAGACGTTTGGCTTTCTGCTCTAGCCAGCTTGAGTAGTTGCCCTTGTAGGGAACGCCCTCGCCGCGATCTAACTCCAGCGTCCACGCGGTAATGTTATCGAGGAAGTAGCGGTCATGCGTCACTAAAATCACGCAGCCCGCATACTCCTTGAGGTAACGTTCCAGCCAGGCAACACTCTCCGCATCCAGATGGTTGGTCGGTTCATCGAGCATGAGAATGTCGGGCTTGGACAACAAGAGGCGCGTCAGCGCGACGCGGCGGCGCTCGCCACCCGAAAGCCTGGTGACATCCGCGTCTCCTGGTGGACAGCGTAACGCATCCAACGCCTGTTCCACTTGCGTATCAAGATCCCACAGATCCTGCGCGTCGATGGCGTCTTGGAGCTTTGCCATCTCCTCTGCGGTCTCGTCGGAATAGTTGGCGGCGAGCTCGTTATAGCGATCGACAAGCACCTTCTTCTCCGCAACGCCCTCCATGGCGTTTCCGAGGACATCCTTTTCGGGATCGAGCTCCGGCTCCTGGGCCAAGTACCCGGCCTTGATACCGTCGGCAGCCCATGCTTCGCCTGAAAAGTCCGTGACTTGTCCGGCCATAATCTTGAGCAAGGTCGACTTTCCCGCACCGTTAAGTCCAACGACGCCTATTTTGGCGCCGGGCAGGAACGATAGCGAAATGTCCTTCAGGACCTGCTTTCCCCCCGGATAGGTCTTCGAGAGGTTTTGCATGTGAAAAACGTACTGCGGCGTGGCCATCGATCGGCGCCTCTGCATACTTGGTGTGATGGGGATTGGCGGCTTTCTATCCGATCAGCGCCATTTGCTCAATGCTTCCTAATTTCGCTACCAGCGCCAGCCAAGGATCGGGACGCCGGTGAAGAAAAAGCGCCCGAGCCCCACCGTAAATACGAGCGCGCCCCACAGCGTGTGCTCAATAAACACAGCCCAGAATGATCGCGTCAACGCATAGCGGATGGCAAACAGTGTCCCCGTCACCATGGTGCCAAGCATGGCAACCTGAGTACCGATCACAATATGACCGAAGCCGAACAACGCACCGTTCAACAGAATGGCCAGCCACCATGCATTGCCGAACAGCACGCCATAACGATGGAAATAGAATGTCCGGTAGAAAAGTTCCTGCACGACCACCGACATCGCCGGATAGAGCAGCATGATGCGTGTGTACGTTTCGGGCCGATTACGAGGGAATTCAAACAACCAGCTTGGGTGATAGTGCCAGATGTAAAGCGCAACCGCCCCGCCGCCGATTACGAATACCACTAGGATCCAAAACATCGAGCGCCAGCCGAACCCGCGCGTCAGCTCGCGTCTCAGCGAGAATGTCGGATCGACGAGCAAAAAGGCCATAATGACGGCCAGCACCGGAACCAGCGCAACGAAGATCGGTAGCCGATGGTCATACACAACCGACATCATGGCGAGCGGAGCGCCGACGTAAACGAGCGCTAGCTCCACTGTGAGCCATACGCGGCGCAATTGCGAAGGCTTTGCAATGGAAAGCGTTCCCCCTGCGCTCAACGCCTCTGTTGGAGAAAAGATGCTCCCCACCCTGTCTTATCCCCGGCTACGCGGGCCGGCGCTGACGCCAGCGTTGCTCTATCTGCGCAGCGATATCGTCGGCCGAATGCACAGGCTCGTAACTCCAATCCGGGACCGCGTCCAGACGATCCGGCAACGGTCGCGTTGCGCCGTGCGCTTGCAATGCGGCATGAAAACGCTGGAACTTCGCTGAGCCGCCCGATGGCGCGAACACGAGCACTGGGCGCCCTGTGGCGCAGGCTTCTCCAGTCATGTTCACGCTATCTGCGGTAACGACGAGCACATCTGCCTGGGCAAGAAAGTCTGCGTACGGATTTGGCTCGTCTCCCTTCCACAACATCCGCGGAAAGTCCCTCGTTGCCGCCTCCGCAACCTCCAACAGCCTCGCGTGCGTCCGCCGCGAAGGGGTGATCAGAAAACTTGCGCCCAGTTGCCCCAGAGATCGCAGACCACATTCCAAGCGGGCATAGTCCGCATCGGTGTACGTGTAGATCTTGTTCCTGCCGCCCAAGATTACGGCCACGCGCGGACGGGGCACCGCCGCGATCCCCGGCGGCACGGTGCTGCGCAGTTCGCAAAGCCGCTTTGCAGTGAAGCTGTGCGGCGATGTTAGCGTTGTGATGACGTTGTCACCACGGAGACGATCGTGTTCGGGAACCCAGATCACATCTGCCACTTTCAGCCCCGCCCTCGTATCCAGCATCATGATCGTAAACGTCTCAGACCCCGCCCGCCGCCGCAAAGCACGCATATAGGGGACGCTGCGGCGGCCTAATGAGATTGCGACCTCCGGCCAAGGTGGCGCAAATAGCGATCCCGGTTGCCCGAAGCGTTCTGCGGGGGCAACTGGGCCCCAAGGTGCGGCGAGCTTCCAAATGCCTTTCGGCAAGACATGCTTCATCTCGTAGTCAAGGCCCAGCGCATCGGCGACGCCTCGCACCTGCGCGTCCATACCGGCCATTCCTGCCGTGATGAGCCACGCCCGCGCTCCAGCCAGTGGGCGAGAAGAAGAACCAGTGGCGCTGCGCAAGTCGGCTGTCATCAGACGTTCTTCTCTCCGCTAGCGGCTTAAGAGTCGAGTCATCTTCCCGAGGCAAGAACGCATGGCGGCCGTGGGGGCCACAAAACGCCAGTAATGTGTGGCTGCCATAAGTCCGTGTCTGAGTTGCACAAGCCCGGCCCGCGGCGCTATGCAAGGCCTCTGCTGACGTTTTCCGAGGGAGCCACTTCCCATGCCCGTCCGCCTCGACGCCATCGATTGGCGCATCCTCAAAGAACTTCAAGGCGACGGCCACATGACAAACGTGGCGCTTGCCAACCGCGTCGGCCTTTCCGCACCGCCGTGCTTGCGCCGCGTGCGTGCACTGGAGGAGGCCGGCCTTATTGCCGGTTACACTGTCCTCCTCGATGAGCCGGCGCTTGGCTTTGAGCTCACCGCGTTTGCGATGGTCGGGTTGCACAACCAGGCCGAGGCGGAGTTGCGTGCTTTCGAAAACTTGGTTCTTGGCTGGCCGCTGGTGCGCGAAGCCTACATGCTGTCAGGCGAAAGTGACTTCATGCTCAAATGCATTGCGCGGGACCTACCCACATTCCAGGAGTTTATCTTAGACGAGCTCACCACCGCGCCCAACGTGGCGAGCGTCAAGACGTTCCTTACCATTCGGCGTGCGAAGCGTGACCCCGGCGTACCCATTACCGTACCCAGCGAACCAACGAAGTGAACGAGGAGCGCGTTACTTCCACTCGATTTTGAGGATTTCGTACGAGCGCGCGCCCTTGGGTGTCACAACCTCGACGCTGTCTTTTTTCGATTTACCAATAAGCGCCCGCGCAATTGGCGAGGAGATTGAGATTTTTCCCTCGCGCACATTGGCCTCGAAATCCCCAACGATCCGGTATTTCACCTTCTCATCAGTGTCCTCGTCGACAAGCGTGACCGTCGCTCCGAATTTGACCGTCTTGCCCGACAGCTTGGAGGTGTCAATCACGTCGGCGCGCCGCAAGCGATCTTCGAATTCGGCGACTTTCGCCTCATTGAGACCCTGGGCTTCCTTGGCGGCGTGATACTCGGCGTTCTCGGAAAGATCACCGTGCTCACGCGCTTCGGCAATGAGTTGAATGATACGGGGACGTTCCTCTGACTTGAGGCGCTGAAGCTCAATCTCCAGTCTCTGGAACCCCTCAACAGTCATCGGCACCCGTTCCATCGTCATTTCCTAGTGTCTCCCATAGGTCTGACAGGGCTGCCAGAACCAGCTACACACACTGTCTTACAACTCGTGTGGAACAGACCACCCCGCTCGTACGGTCTAGCGGTCCAGTGGATCAGAGTGCGCGCGTCACAAAACTTTGCAGAGGCGCAACTCTCAAAGTGCCCGCTTTAAGAGCTCTAATGGCCCGTGTAACCGCGACCGCACCGGCTAAAGTTGTATAATATGGGATATGATGAAGCAAGGCGGTCCGCCGGATGTCCTTGCTGTCGGCCAAGGCCTTTGAGCCTTCCGTTGTGTTGAAAACGAGGTCCACGTCTCCATTCTTCATCGCATCGACAATGTGCGGGCGGCCCTCCAAGACCTTGTTAATTCCCTGACATTGAACGCCGTTTGCCTGTAGGTGACGCATAGTGCCCCGCGTGGCTATAATCTTGAAGCCCATGCCTTCCAATTCCTTCACCGGAGCGACCATTCGGTCCTTATCTCTATCCTTCACAGATACGAAGACGGTGCCGCTTGTGGGTAGGGGCTGACCGGCGCCCAATTGCCCCTTGCCGAATGCGATGGCGAAATCGCTATCGATTCCCATAACCTCACCCGTTGAACGCATCTCCGGACCTAAGATCGGGTCAACTCCGGGAAAACGTGCAAACGGGAACACGGCTTCCTTGACGGCAACGTGATCCAACTTGGCTGGCGCAAGCCTAAAGTCCCGCAATGGCTTTCCGGCCATAACTTCGGCGGCGATGGCAGCTATGGGCTTGCCGATAACCTTGGCGACAAAGGGCACTGTGCGGCTTGCCCGCGGGTTGACTTCAAGCACGTAGACCTGGCTGTCTTTGATCGCAAATTGCACGTTCATGAGACCGACAACCTTGAGAGCACGTGCAAGCTCGCGAGCTTGGCGCCCGAGCTCTTCGATTACGTCTTCGGAAAGCGAATACGGTGGCAGAGAACATGCGCTGTCACCTGAATGAATACCCGCCTCCTCGATATGCTCCATGACCCCGGCAATGTAGGTATCGCTGCCGTCGGCCAAGCAATCCACGTCCACCTCAACGGCATCGGTAAGATAGCGATCGATCAGCAATGGTCTCTGATCCGAGACAACAAGCTCAGAGGGCCGATCGAGCGTTGACGATAGCCGTGAGATGTAGCGGTCGACCTCTGCACCGTCGTGCACAATCTCCATGGCACGCCCGCCAAGCACGTACGAGGGACGGATCACCACCGGATAGCCAATGCCGTCAGCAACCGCACGTGCCTCACCAGGCGTGCGCGCGATTCCGCTTTGCGGCTGCTGCAGTCCAAGCTCGTCAATCAGCGCATTGAAGCGATCACGATCCTCCGCCAGGTCAATGGCGTCGGGCGATGTCCCTAAAATCGGCACGCCGGCGGCGGCAAGAGGCGCAGCAAGCTTCAAAGGGGTTTGGCCGCCGAATTGAACGATGACGCCCTTCACTGAGCCGCGAGTCTGCTCCTTCGCTATGATCTCGAGCACATCCTCTGCTGTGAGGGGCTCAAAATAAAGCCGGTCGGAGGTATCGTAATCCGTCGAGACAGTCTCGGGATTGCAATTGATCATGATGGTCTCAAAGCCCGCCTTTGTCAGCGCAAAGCAAGCATGGCAGCAGCAGTAGTCGAATTCGATACCCTGGCCGATACGATTAGGGCCGCCACCCAAGATGATGACTTTCTCCGCCTCGCTTGGGACGGCCTCGCAACCAGGAGCGCCTGCCAGGCCGCTTTCGTAAGTCGAGTACATATACGCCGTGGGTGCGGCGAACTCGGCTGCGCACGTGTCTATGCGTTTGAAAATGGGCTCCACGCCAAGGTCCCTGCGCTTCCTGCGCACGTCCTTCTCCGCCACGCCAGCAAGTTGAGCAAGACGAGCATCCGAAAAGCCCATCGCTTTTAAGGCTCGAAACTGTGACTCAGTGGCTGGAAGGCCATGTACCTTTACGCGCGCTTCCTGGCCGATGATCTCCTGCAGTTGTGCCAGATACCAGGGATCGATCTTGCAGAATGCGTAGACTTGCTCAAGATCAAATCCGAGCCGCAACGCTTGGGCCACTTTTAACAAGCGGTCCGGCGTTGGCTTCGAAAGTGCTGCACGAATAGCGTTCTTATCATCACCCAGTCCCAACCCCTCAAACGCAATGTCATCCAAGCCGGAAAGGCCCGTTTCCATTGATCGCAGCGCCTTTTGCACGCTTTCAGCAAACGTCCTGCCGATCGCCATTGCCTCTCCGACCGATTTCATGGAGGTCGTCAATGTGGAATCGGCGCCTTGGAATTTTTCGAAGGCGAATCGCGGGATCTTCGTGACGACATAATCAATCGTCGGCTCGAACGAAGCCGGTGTGGCACCGCCCGTAATATCGTTGGCGAGTTCGTCCAGCGTGTAGCCGACAGCAAGCTTAGCTGCAACCTTGGCAATTGGAAAACCGGTCGCCTTGGATGCCAGAGCAGAAGAGCGTGACACACGCGGGTTCATTTCGATGACGACCAGTCGCCCATCGTCCGGGTTGACGGCAAACTGAACATTTGAGCCGCCGGTCTCAACGCCGATCTCGCGCAACACCGCGATCGCGGCGTTGCGCATCATCTGGTATTCCTTGTCGGTAAGTGTCAGTGCCGGTGCTACGGTAATGCTATCGCCGGTGTGCACCCCCATGGGATCGACGTTTTCGATTGAACACACGATGATGCAGTTGTCCGCATGGTCGCGGACCACTTCCATCTCGAATTCCTTCCATCCCAGCACACTTTCCTCGACCAACACTTGGTTTGTAGGTGAGGCGTCGAGCCCACGCTCGATCAGTTCCAAAAATTCCTCGCGGTTATAAGCGATGCCGCCGCCGGTACCGCCCAGCGTGAACGATGGGCGCATGATCGCCGGCAACCCGATAAACTCAAGCGCAGCACCAGCCTCCATGCGATCGTGGACCAGCATGGAGCGCGGCGTCTCCAAGCCAATCTTCTTCATCGCCTCACGGAAATGCTGACGATCTTCTGCCTTGTCGATCGCTGGTGCGCTTGCGCCAATCAATTCAACGCCAAGCGCAGACAAAGTGCCCTGCTTCTCCAGTGTTAGCGCGGTATTGAGTGCCGTCTGCCCACCCATCGTTGGCAACAATGCATCGGGACGCTCTGCCTCCAATATCTTGGCAACGATTTCCGGCGTAATCGGCTCAATGTAGGTCGCATCGGCCAATTCAGGATCGGTCATGATCGTGGCCGGGTTCGAATTGATCAGTACAATCCGATAGCCCTCGGCGTTGAGGGCCTTGCAGGCTTGTGTTCCTGAATAGTCGAATTCGCAAGCTTGCCCGATAATGATTGGGCCCGCCCCAATGATGAGGATAGATTCGATATCCGTTCGCTTTGGCATGAGGCGGCCTTTTATTGCCGATCAGCGGATTTGGCTATAGGCGACCTCATTCGGGCACCCGGCCATGCACAACCTGCCGTGCAGGAGCCCCCCACAGCCGGTGCACCGATAGATTGCGGCGAGGATTATTCGGTCGACGTAGCGGGTTTTGTGATTTCGATATCGACGGGGTATGTATACTTCGCCTCAAAAATTGGCGTATCGAGCCTGCTGGCGCGCCCAAAAATGCTACGTGCCGGTAATCCCGTAATGGGGTCCACATAAATCACCCGTACAGGGCGATCGGGCAATTTGGGCTTGTCCTTGGCCCCCAAGTTCTTGGTGCCCGGATCCTCATTCTCGCCCTGATAGGCTAAGAGCTCGCGGCCCTCGACAGTTACCTTCCCAAGACACTCAAACTCAGTGAGCCTGCCTTCTTTGTCGTCTCTGACAGTCTGCTGCATCTGGTCGACGAGTGCACCGGCTACCTGGGGATGCACGGGCTTCCAATCCCCGCCCTGGCGGCTCCATGCCTTTTTACCTATGAGCACCGTCTCGACGGGTTCGGTGCTGCCCTTCGCCTCTACGATCTGGCGCATTCGATCCGGCAGCAGATAGTCCACGACCATGTGAACTTGGCCTTCTGCCGTCAACATGACCGACTCCATGCGAAACATGCTCAAATTCCGCTGCTTTGCCAGCGCAGCGGCAATATCCTCCTTGCAGTCAGCATAAGCCGCAGCGCTCGACGCAAACCAAAGGGCTAGGGCCGTAACAATTCGGCGCATCAGTTTTACTCTCCTTATCGTCTATTCGCGTGCACGTCTTCCAGGCACACATCAAGTTTGATTTAGTGCCGCTCGCCGCAAGGGGCAAACGACGTGCTCACTATCGCATCCTCACCAGAGGCGCAGTCGGGTGTCCCTCAATAACGATATTGGTCGGATAAGTGTAGACGCCTTCAAAAATCGGTGTGGCGTCAGGATTCTTCTCTTTAACGACATTAATGGCTGGCAAACCTGTGTCAGGATCCACATAGACCGTGCGGTGCACAGGCCCCTCAATAAGCGAAGCCTTAGCGGGTGCGCCCGGTTTTTCGATGCTGCGATAAGCGAGGTACTCCTTGCCATCGACGGTAACTTTGTCGAGGCACTCGAAGTCACCAACCACCTTGGGCGGATCGATCACGGCTTCGCGGACCTGCGCAATAATCGAATGAACCAATGCTGGCATCAACTCTTCCCATTGCCCGCCTTGATTACTCCAAGCGCGCGTGCCGACAAGCACGGTTTCGAGCGGCGCGGGCTGCCCCGGCGCCACGATGACCTGTCGCATCCGGTCGGGGGGAACATATTCCGCAGTGATCTCAACCGGCCCTGTCTCTCCACGCAGCTTCGCCACCAAGCGAAAGGCCCGTGAGGTGCGTTGCTTGGAGAAGGACTCCTTGACCTGCGCCTTGCACTTTTCATCGGCTGCCGCTGATGACGGCGCCATTAGGGCGAAAATCATTGCACAAGCCGCAACACAGCGATGCATCTGGTCCTCCAGGTTAGCCCGCGACAGCGGCCCATTTTTCCTGCGTCTTCGCTATACGGGCGCGCCCGCGCAGCATGCTTACAATATAACAGGGCATCGGTGCACCTTCAGCCCCACTGGGATTAACGTTTTGTAGGAAAAAGGGCCAAACACCTTAACGATCAGGCAGTCTTGCGGACCCGCATGAGGTCGGCAAACCGCACGAAAAGGTAATGGCTGTCCTGAGGTCCGGGTGAAGCTTCGGGATGGTACTGTACAGAGAATATTGGTTTTCCCTTGACCTGGATGCCGCAATTCGACCCATCAAAGAGCGACACGTGGGTCTCCGCAACGCTCTCTGGAAGCGTATCGCGATCAACCGTGAAGCCGTGATTCATGGACGTAATCTCTACTTTTTCCGTCGTGAAATCCTTCACCGGGTGGTTTGCGCCGTGGTGGCCCTGGTGCATCTTTTTCGTCTTGGCGCCGAGGGCCAATCCCAGCATTTGGTGACCGAGGCAAATGCCGAACACGGGCAGGCCGGAGTCTACTATCTTCTGAATCTGCGGGACGGCATACCGTCCGGTTGCTGCCGGATCGCCAGGACCGTTCGATAAGAATACGCCATCAGGCTTACGCTCTAAAATCTCGTCGGCCGCCGTTGTTGCCGGCACCACCGTCACTTTGCATCCCGCGTTGGCAAGACAGCGCAGAATGTTGCGCTTTAGCCCATAGTCGATTGCGATCACATGGAACTCAGGGTTCTCCTGCCGCGGGTACCCGTTGTTCCAAACCCAACGCATTTCGTCCCAAGTATAACTTTGCCCGCTTGTCACATCAGGTACGAGGTCCATGCCATTCAGACCCGGCCACGCGGCAGCGTCAGATTTCAGCTTGTCGATATCGAATTTACCATCGGGATCATGAGCGATGACGCCGTTGGGCATTCCTTTTTCCCGAATGCGCGCGGTGAGTGCGCGCGTGTCGATGCCTGAGATGCCAATGATGCCGCGCGCCTTGAGCCATTTTTCGAGATGCTCAGCTGCACGGTAGTTGGAAGGATCGGTAATAGTGGCTCGTAGCACGCATCCCCTCACACCCGAACGTGCGGCCAGGTTCGACGTTTCCGTGTCTTCCAAATTCGCTCCCACATTTCCTATGTGCGGGAACGTGAACGTGATGATCTGGCCTGCGTAGGACGGATCGGTGAGAATCTCTTGATACCCGGTCATTGCCGTGTTGAAGCAGACTTCGCCCACCGCAGAGCCCACAGCACCAAGACCAGCACCTGCAATCACCGTTCCATCCGCCAACACGAGCCGCCCCGTCAAAGGGGCATCAGCCCACGGGGCGGGTGAATTTGGCGGCTGTGGTGACGTGCTCATTGCAATAGCGCTCCAGGCACCCGCGCAAGCTTGCCCTGCGCTCACCTGCCGAGCGTCTCATTGGCACGCGCGACTCAAATAGCGGAATGCGCGCGGAAACTAGGAGAACCCCGTTGCTTGGTCAACTGGTGCTGTATTTCCAAATGAGCCAAACGCAAACCTGAGCAGGACACATAGTTTTGAACACCGCATAGTGCGATACTTCCGCTCGCCACACGAGAAAACGGAGCCCATCGATGGCCCCCACGAGGCCCCCGCTCACCAAATCCCAACTCCTTGGACTCGTCGCCATGGCCCTGGGAGTGCTTGTCATTGCCAATGATTTCACCGCCCTCTCGGTGGCGCTGCCGCACATAGAGCGGGACTTCAAGTCCGACGTCACCACCGTGCAGTGGATCATTAATGGCTATGCGCTGGTGTTCGGCGTCCTCATCGTTACCGGTGGGCGCTTGGCCGACATGTTCGGCCGGCGGCTCATCTTTTTTCTCGGGGCAGCAATATTCGCTGTGTTTTCGCTGCTGGGCGGCATCGCGCAAGACATTTGGCTCCTCTTGGCCGCCCGCGGCACTATGGGGATTGGCGGCGCGATGATGTGGCCCGCCATCCTTGGGATGACCTATGGGCTCTTACCGCAGAACCGAGCCGCAATTGCGGGCGCTCTCGTCTTAGGTGCGGCAGGGTTCGGAAATGCGGTTGGGCCCTTGATTGGTGGCGCGCTGACCGACCTCATGAGCTGGCGGTGGATCTTTTATCTCAACCTTCCCGTGGCGGCGTTCGCCGTTCTGGTCACGTGGTGGGTCGTTCCGGCAGAGAAGACGGACGATACAGATCGGCGCATTGACTACGGCGGCATCGTTACGATCTCGGTCGCGCTCTTTTCCCTTCTGCTCAGCCTTGATTTGGGGACGCAATTGGGATGGACCGATCCCTTGATCGTCACGCTGTTCACTGTGGCCGCACTTGGGCTCATCTTCTTTGCATTCGTGGAGCGTCACGCAGGTACCAAAGCGCTGATCCCCGATGACGTCCTAACCAATCGTGAGTTCTTCGCCGCGTTTTTGGCCACGCTGATGAGTTCCGCCATCTTTTTTGCCGGCCTGATTTATCTGCCGCAATTTATGTCAAAGGTGTTGGGCTTCACGGCGATCGAGTCCGGCGTGGGCCTCCTGCCGGTCATGGGCGTGTTTGCGTTGACGTCATTTGTCGCCGGGCCGCTTTACGAGAAATTCGGCGCCAAGGCGATCGTCTCGACCGGAGCTGCGTTCCTGTCCTTGGGCATGTTCCTGCTGTCATACATCGAGCCGACGACTACCTTCACCGAACTCGTGCCCGGTATGGTCGTGCTGGGCATGGGCATCGGAATGTTTTACTCGTCGATTACAACCGCGGCGATTACCTGCCTCGACAAGGCGCGCTCCAGCCTCGGTGGGGCCATCATCTACATGGCCGAGATCGCCGGAGGGTCCATCGGCTTGGGCTTCAACACCGCCATCGTTGTCTCGGCGCCCAACTTGACCGAAGGCATAGGGGTCGCGTTCTTAGTCGACGCCGCTCTAGCCCTTTGTACGCTTGCGGTAGCGCTTTTCTTTATCGGCGGCAGAATTGACAAAGAGACATTGAACTCGCTGGTGCACCGCCACCGCGCGCACGGCTAAGTTTTGGCCGATCGAAGCCCGGCCCCAACGTCTGGGTGAGCGTCTTGGCACGTTTTTCCGCTTAAGACGGCGAAGGTGTAACCTGCGCCCAGAACTAATTTGATTTGGGCGTGGATCGCGATGAACGTCCTGTGGCGCGGTGACATACTGCAAAAGCTCCGGCTCGTCTCCGGGCTTATCCTATTTGCGTTTGCTGCGACCCATTTCCTAAACCACGCGCTAGGACTTGCCAGTGTCGAACTGATGCAAAGCGTCCAACAATGGCGCTGGATGGTAACGCGCTCGTGGCCGGGAACGATCATTCTCCTGGCCGCGCTGATCACACACGTTGCTCTTGCGCTCTATAAGCTCGGCACCCGTAAGAATCTACGCCTTCCACCGTGGGAGTTTGTTCAGATCGCGCTGGGGCTGACGATCCCAATTTTCTTGTTTCCCCACATCATCAATACGCGCATTGCGCACGTGTTTTTCGGTGTCAACGACATCTATGTCTACGAGCTTGCGCGGCTTTGGCCCGCCAGTGCGATTACGCAAAGTTTCCTGTTACTCCTCGTGTGGGTTCACGGGTGCTTAGGGATACATTTTTGGCTGCGTCTCTACCAGCCCTACCGCCGTGTAGCGCCCGTGCTCTTGGCGATTGCCATCGTCATTCCTCTGGCCGCGCTTGGAGGTTTCGCGGTGGCGGGAAGCAGCGTTTCCTCGGTGATCGAAGTCCCAGCGATGCTGAGCAACCTCAAATCCCAAACCAACTGGCCAAACCTGGAAGATGGGGAGATGCTGGCATGGCTTCGCACACTGGTGCGTGTCGAGTATGCGGCACTGCTCGCCGTCGTAACGGCCTGCATCGCCTGGGCTTACTTTGCACGTCTAGCTGGACCCAAATCATTGGTCAGCTACACGGGCGGTCCGAGCGTTAGAGTCCCCCAAGGGCCTACACTGCTCGAGATCAGCCGCATGTTTCGTATTCCTCACGCCTCCATTTGCGGAGGACGCGCACGCTGCTCGACCTGCCGCGTACGTATCGAGCGAGGGTCAAACGATCTACCTCCACCGGAATTCCCAGAGGCAATAACGCTGGGGAGCATAGGTGCCCCGCCCGGCGTCAGACTTGCTTGTCAAATCCGCCCGGAGGGCCGGCTTTTCGTTACGCGGCTCTTGAATGCGGCCACGACCGGCCCCGACGCCATCGAGCTTGACGAAGCTGATTCTGCGGGCGTTGAGAAACGTCTCGTTGTCATGTTCGTCGATTTGCGCGCCTTCACACGTTTATCGGAAAAGCGTCTTCCGTTTGACGTCGTCTACATTTTGAACGAGTTCTTCGGCGTGGTTGGTACGACCATTGCCGCTCACGGCGGCTGGATTGACAAATTTCTGGGCGATGGCCTGCTTGCCGTGTTTGGACAGCATGAAGGATTTCAAATGGGCTGCCGCAAATCGTTGCGGGCCGCACGCGCCATCGACTACGCCCTCGACAGCATCAACGAAAAACTGGAGCCCGAGCTTGGCAGACCCCTTGAGGTCAGCATTGGGATCTCGGGCGGCTCCCTCCTGCTCGGCCGCATTGGCTACGGTGAGGCGGTCGACTTCACGGTGATTGGCACCCCCGTCAATGTGGCAAGCCGTCTTGAGGCGCTTGCCAAGGAGAAAGGGTTTCAGATCATGTTGACACGTGACGTCGCACGCGAAGCGGGCTGGGATCCCTCAAGCGAATTCACAATGACGGTGGAAGTGCGCGGCGTTGCCGAGCCTGTCGCGGTGATAGGCATTCCGCGCGGCCGCGAGTTGGCCTCCAGTGTCCTAGCGCTCGCGGATCAAGAAAAGCCCAAGCATAAACCCAAGAGGTGGACACAGGGTCTTTGGCGCGGCGCTTAAGTGTTACGCCGCGCGCGCATCTCTCCTCAACCGTCGCAAGGAACCTTGACGACCATATTGAGATAGGGAACCGAGACCCGGCACATGCGCTTTGAGCCTGAGGGCGACTTACCCTTTTCATCGCTCATGTCTGCGACGGCTTTGACGATCTTGGCGAGCGCGCCCTTGCGCTTACCCTTCGTCTCAGCTTCTGTGGTTGCCTCGGTGTTCTCCGGATCTACGGCCGTTGTCTCATTCGTTGCGATGCCGGTTGTATTAGCCTTTGTTTTGCTGATCGCGGGCCTGGCTTCGTTATTCGAGTTCTGCGAGGTCTTTACCTCTTTCTCGGACACTGTCGCAGTCGCCGTTTTTTCGCTGCCAGGCTTGGTGCACTTCGTGAGACCAATGGGAGCCCGCTTCCATATCATCGTCTCGCTCAGGAACTTCGTTCCCGCGTAACCCATGACGCGCAGCTTCTTCGAGCCAATGGGCTTCAGCTCCACGTCGTATTTCGAGTCGGCCTCCGGGTCGTAGATCCAGCCGCGATCCCACGTGCCGTTACGCATCTGCTTTGCGTCGCCGATCACCTGAACACCGCAAGCTTCCGAATTCTTAGCGTCCTTTAACCAGGCGATGTGTCCGCAAAGGCGCGTGCCACACTGCGTGATTTCAACGCCGCCACGTCCGGTGTGATCGATCCAAAGCCCAAGCGGCACTGGGCCGGCAAAAGCGCTGCTGGCTGAAATGAGTACGGCACCAATCGCCGCAAATGGTAAGATAGGCTTCATCGTCCACATGAGTTCATCCCTTTTGCGTTGTCTGCTCCATAATTTCGGCAGAGGGCGCGTCTCGCCACGCTCGTGACGCAACTGCACCTCTGGTGCTGTTCCAATGACCGAAAACGGCGCACTGCGCTGTTCCCTAAGAAACAAGCAAGGGCCCACGCGCCGCGTGATGAGTGCTGCAATCTCAGTGAGAACATCTATTTCCGCCAACAACGCAAACGCAGCTTCGACGCCCTTGCTTTGCAGGCCCGCTCCGGCCTACATCTCGCTCCTCACGACGAAGGAGGGCGCAATGCGCGAGCAGATTAATGCCGACCTGAAACAGGCGATGAAAGCGGGCGACAAGCAACGCGTCGGCACGCTGCGCCTTATCAACGCCGCCATCAAAAGCGCCGACATAGATGCGCGCCCGTCGGGCAAGGACAAGATTTCCGACGACGCTATTCTCGGCGTGCTCTCCAAGATGATTAAGCAGCGACGCGACTCCATTGTGCAGTACACTTCGGGCGGACGTCAGGACCTCGCTGACAAGGAGCTTGCTGAGGTCAAGATCATTGAAGTCTATTTACCCAAACAGATGGACGAGGCAGAGACCAAGAAAGCCGTCGCAGACGTTATCAAGGAAGTCGGGGCGGAAAGCCCAAAGGACATAGGCAAGGTTATGGGCGCGCTCAAACATCGCTTTGCGGGACAAATGGACTTTGGTAAGGCAAGCGCTGCCGCCAAAGAGCTGCTCAAGTAACACCTCCTTCGCAATGAGAATTCCAAGCCGCGCGCTTTAGATCTTTGTGATCTGTCCACCCTTGAGTTGGAACAGTACGTCCTGCGGCTCGGCGAGATGGCCGATCTCGCTCAACGGCAACCGACCATAAAGCCCGCGCAGGACACGCTCCACGCCGCCGTGTGTCACAACAAGCATTGGCCCATGTGCCTCGTTCAACCAATCGCTGGCGCGTCGCGCAACCATCTCATAGCTCTCGCCGCCCGGCATAACGTAGGTCCACATGTTCTGGTGACGCCGATCCCACTCGCCGGGATAGCGCCGTTCGATCTCGTCCATCGTCAGGCCCTCCCACTGGCCGAATGAGAGCTCTGTCAGGCGCTCGTCTGTCTCGACCTCGCGGCCTGTCATGCGCATCTGATCGCGGATGATCGCGGCCGTATGCACGGCGCGCCCCAGAGGGCTGGAGACGATGCGCAAGCCGCTGTCCGGTTCGATCACCTTGCTCAGAATGCGCCCCTGGCGATGGGCCTCCGACACGCCGAGATCCGTGAGGGGTGAATCTGTGCGTCCGTTGAACCGGTTCTCGCGGTTGTATTGGGTCTCGCCATGCCGGGTGAGGTAGATCAACAGCGAGGGACTAAGCGCCAATTCAGACATTATATCAGCTCGGTATGGGCTGTCGGGGACTGCAATGCCCCATTTTAAGGGCGATAGCTCCCCAACGTGAATATGCACACCCCCACGTGCAATCTTTGTCTGGCGGACATCAAGTGTCCAAATTGCAGGCGTCTTTGTCGGCCCCGCACCTGTTCAAAGCCGGGAAAGGGCGTTCAACTTCCGCCTCCTGGCAAGCGAATCAGGGCAAAACACGGTTTGTTCCGATTCGATCCTGAGCGAGCCCATGCGCTTTCCGCCCCATTTTCTGGATGAGATCCGCACCCGGCTGTCCGTCAGCCAAGTGGTGGGCCGCAAGGTCGCCCTTAAGAAAAAGGGCCGCGAGTTCGCCGGACTATCTCCCTTCAAAGTGGAAAAAACGCCGTCCTTCTTCGTCAACGACCAGAAGGGCTTCTATCATTGTTTCGCCTCCGGCGAGCATGGCGACATCTTCACCTTCCTCATGAAAATTGAAGGGCTCTCGTTTCCCGAAGCGGTGGAGCGGTTAGCCGAAGAGGCCGGGCTCGCAATGCCGAAAATATCGGCACGCGATGAGGCGCGCGAGAACGAGCGCGACCGGCTGTACCGGCTGCTTGAAACAGCGGCCAAATTCTTTGAGGCAAATCTTGCAACGTCGGCTGGCGGAGAAGCACGCCGCTATCTTGAAATGCGCGGCCTTCGCCGCGAGACGATCTCCGCCTTCCGTATCGGTTATGCGCCCAACAACCGTTCCGCCCTGCGCGAACATTTGGCCAAGGCTGGTTTCAGCGCTGACGACATGATTGCATCGGGAATGCTGATTGCCGGTGACGATATTCCCGTCTCCTACGATCGCTTCCGTCACCGTGTCATCTTCCCGATCACCGATCTTAAGAACCGCGTTATTGCATTCGGCGGCCGCGCGCTCGATCCCAACCAGCCCGCAAAATACCTCAACTCTCCCGACACGCCGCTGTTCCACAAGGGCCGCCTGCTCTTCAACGCCTACAGCGCACGCGGGCCGGCGCACGAGCGCGGCCGGGTCGTTGCCGTCGAAGGCTACATGGACGTCATTGCACTTAGTGAAGCCGGTTTTGCCGACGCAGTAGCCCCGCTCGGCACAGCGCTCACCGAAGATCAAGTAAAGCTTCTATGGCGGATGGCGCCTGAACCGATCATGTGTTTCGACGGTGATGAAGCTGGGCGCAAGGCAGCGTTCCGGACTGTCGAAACCGTCCTTCCTCACTTGAAGCCTGGCTTTAGCCTGCGCTTTGCATTCCTGCCCAATGGCCTGGATCCCGACGATCTCATTCGCCAGAAGGGTGCCGACGCATTTGCCATGGAATTGGAGAAAACGCGCGCGTTGTTCGACGTCTTGTGGGAACGCGAAGAGCAAGAGCACGCACTGTCTACGCCTGAACAGCGTGCCGCTTTTGAAACCCGCCTGCGCACCAAAGTCGCCGGCATTAGCGACGCGACCGTGCGCGCCCATTACGAGCGCGAGTTGCGTGACACGTTGTGGACACTTAATCGCACCATCGCGCGTGAAATCGCACGCGGCGACGGCTCGCGCCGCAAGACCACTGGTGGCGGCGCACGACGTAACAATGTCACGCCGGATTGGCGCCTGCGCGAGCGCACCCGCCTTGGCCCCAGCCAGCAGGCGCCGCTCCAAAAGCACCTGGCTGCCAGCCCCGAACTCACCCAGCGATCTGAATTAGCCCCGGCACGCGAGGCCCTGCTCATCAAGACCGTCCTCAACCACCCCTGGTTAATTGAGGAGCACGCAGAGCAAATTGCCGGCTTATCATTGGCCTCAACTATGGTTGGCCGCCTTCGCGACGCCATTCTGACGCTCCATGCCCTTGATAATTCCCTTGACAGCAGCGCCTTACGCACCCAATTGAGCAGATCGGGCCTCGACAAGGTTGTGGACCTCGTTGAACGCTCGGTTACGCATAGTAGCGATCGTTTCGCAGAGCCCAATGCCCCGCGGGCTGAGGTGGAGAATGGCTGGCGCCACACCCTCGCACTGCATGAGTGGCACGGCTTGCAAGAGTCGCTCGAGGCTGCCGTCCAGGCATGGCACAGGGACGGCTCCGAGGACGCGCTGGCGCGCATCTGCGAGATCAAGGGGCAGCTCGCCCGGGCAAGCGAGCCACCCGATCATTCAAGCGCAGTTGAGCCATGCGATTGACATTGGGTGCTGATGTAAATGCGCCCGAATAAGAATGACCCGCGTAAGCCCGCGCGGAATTGTTAATTGGGGGTCGTGCGAATTGGGACACTTCACGACTGAATTTGAGGGCCTGTGTGCACCGCGCCGTGCGGACGCTGGGTCCTTTGCAACAACTGGCCGCGCAGCCCCCTGACAACCGATTAATCGGGACGAGACATGAAAACCATGGCCCTCAAATCCAAAACTGCACAGTCGGGTTCGAAGAAGCAAACAGCCAAGTCCGAGGACCAAGGCGGTGCTGCTACCGAAACGCAAGAGCGTGACAGTCCCCTCCTCGATCTATCCGACCAAGCGGTCAAACGCTTCCTCAAGACGGCGAAAGCCCGCGGCTACGTTACCTATGACGAGCTAAACTCTGTGCTACCCTCCGAAGAGGTATCGTCAGAGCAGATCGAAGACACCATGGCGATGCTCTCCGACATGGGCATCAACGTCGTGGAGAACGAGGAAAACGACGAAGCCCCCGAGACTGAGGAGCAAAGCGAAGAGGAAGGGGGGCGCGCGCTCGCGACCCAGGCGACACCCGCCACCACCACGACACGTTCTGAGCCTGCCGAGCGAACCGACGACCCCGTGCGCATGTATCTGCGCGAAATGGGCTCCGTTGAACTGCTCTCGCGCGAGGGCGAAATCGCCATTGCTAAACGCATCGAGGCTGGCCGCGAAGCCATGATTGCCGGCTTGTGCGAAAGCCCCCTCACCTTCCAGGCCATTATCATTTGGCGCGACGAACTCAACGACGCCAAGATACTGCTGCGCGACATTATCGATCTTGAGGCCACCTACGAGGGCCCCGAAGCCAAGGCCCCGCCTCCAGCCGTTGTTCCTCCTGGTCCTGTTCCAACGGACGGCGCCCAGCGCCCTGAAGCACCTACCAACGGTTCGGGTGAAGCCGAAGGCGACCAGCAGGCCGAAGGCGAGATGGACGACGATGACGATTACGAGAACGCTCTGTCGCTTGCCGCTATGGAGGCCGAACTTAAACCGAAGGTTCTGGAGACTTTCGACCGCATCGCCGGCACGTATAAAAAGCTGCGCCGGCAGCAGGACAAGAAACTTGAGCAACAAGTCGCCGGCGAAACAGGTTCACGTCAGCAGCAGAAGACCTATGACAAGCACCGCGATGAGATTGTCTCTGACGTCAAGAGCCTTTCGCTGAACAACAATCGCATCGAGAGTCTGGTCGATCAGCTCTATGGCATCAACAGGAAGCTCGTTGGGCTGGAAGGCCAACTTATGCGCCTCGCCGACAGCTACGGCGTGCCGCGCCAGGCCTTCATTGATGAGTATTTCGGCAACGAGCTTGATCAGACCTGGCTGGAGCGCGTGGCCGATCTCGGCAAGAAGTGGGCACAATTCATCAAGCAAGAAAGAATGCGCATCGACCAACTGCGCACAGAGATCCACAACCTTGCTTCCGAGACAGGCCTGGAGATCTTAGAATTCCGCCGCATCGTCAAGGCGGTGCAAAAGGGAGAGCGCGAGGCGCGCCAAGCCAAGAAGGAGATGGTCGAAGCCAACCTGCGTTTGGTTATTTCCATCGCCAAAAAATATACCAACCGCGGCCTGCAGTTCCTCGACCTCATCCAGGAAGGCAATATCGGCCTGATGAAGGCGGTCGATAAGTTCGAATACCGCCGCGGCTACAAGTTCTCCACGTATGCCACATGGTGGATCCGCCAGGCGATCACGCGCTCCATTGCCGATCAGGCGCGCACCATTCGCATTCCCGTGCACATGATCGAAACGATCAACAAGATCGTGCGCACCTCACGCCAGATGCTGCACGAGATCGGCCGCGAGCCGACGCCTGAGGAACTTGCCGAGAAGCTCGCCATGCCGCTGGAAAAGGTGCGCAAGGTCTTGAAGATTGCCAAGGAACCTATTTCTTTGGAGACGCCCATCGGCGATGAAGAAGATAGCCACCTCGGTGACTTCATTGAGGACCGCAACGCGGTGCTGCCTATCGACGCCGCCATCCAATCGAATCTGCGCGAGACGACGACGCGCGTTCTGGCCTCGCTTACCCCGCGCGAAGAGCGCGTGTTGCGCATGCGCTTTGGCATCGGCATGAACACCGACCACACGCTCGAAGAGGTTGGTCAGCAGTTCTCCGTCACGCGCGAGCGCATTCGCCAGATCGAAGCCAAGGCCCTGCGCAAGCTCAAGCATCCCAGCCGCTCCAGAAAGCTGAGAAGCTTCCTCGACAATTAGGCTGTTCCGCTTGCCGCCACGCATTGCGCCTCGCGCGCATACGCCCCGTTTGGCAGCACCTCACCGTCGTGCTACGTCGCTTCCCGAACATTTGGGAGGACGCCGCACATGACCCTGAGCATCTACCTTTCCGGCGAGATTCACACGGATTGGCGCGACCAGATCCAAGATGGTGCGCGCGCCGCCGACCTTGACGTCACCTTCACCGCACCTGTCACCCATCACGCGGCCTCCGACGATTGCGGCGTCGCCATCCTGGGCGCAGAGCCCAACAAGTTTTGGCACGACCACAAGGGCGCCAAGTTGAACGCCATCCGCACGCGCACAGCGATTGAAGCAGCCGATATTGTGATTGTACGTTTCGGCGAGAAATACAAGCAGTGGAATGCGGCCTTTGACGCCGGTTACGCCGCAGCACTTGGCACGCCGCTCATCGTGATCCACTCAGCAGAGAACGCGCACGCTTTGAAAGAAGTGGACGCCGCGGCCCTTGCTGTGGCTGAGACACCTGAGCAGGTCGTCGCGATGTTGCGTTATGTGATTGATGGAAAGTTGGACGGCTACACGGACAAACGCGACGCGGCGGAGTAAGCGGCCAGAGCGCGACGATCAACGTACCTCCAAAATCTCCACCTCCCCATTGCCGACACGCACCACATCTCCGACGCCCTTTCCCACTAGCGCGCGCGCCATCGGCGCCACATACGGGATAGTTCCTTTGGACGGTTCGGCCTCGTCCTCACCGACAATGCGAAACGCCTGACGCCGCCCGTCCTCCCGCTGAATGGTCACAGTGGACCCGAAGTGCACGTGCGCGCCATCCTCCGGCGGCGTCACCACCTCAGCGCTCAGCTGCCGTGCCTTCCAGTAGCGCAGATCGCGTGCCACCGTTGCAAGCGCTTCGCGGTCCTGGGCCGCCTGCGCCGCGATCAATTCAGCGTCGAGCCGCGCAACTTCCGCCTCGATATGCGCCAGCCCTTCCGGCGTCACAAGATTGGGGTGCTCGGAGATCAGCCGGTCGGGCAGCTCTTCGAATTCGTTCTCGCCATCTTTAACAAAGGCACGGCTCATGGTCTCTTCGCCCCGCGCACGCAATGCGCCACTCGGAGGGCCCGTTCGCGTGGGCGCCCCGTTCACCCAGTATAACCCAACACGTGAGGAAGTTAGCCTCCCCTTTTTCTCTCAGTGAACATTGCCCCCCTCGGCGCCGTTTGGCGGGTCGAGCAACACCAAGGCGGGTTCGCGGTCTAACGCGGCTCCGTGCCGGGTGACGTGAAGCCGATCATCAGCATCGCGGTGAATTGTATAGACGAGATCGCCGCGCTTAGCGGTCTCGACTTCCTTAACCGCAACGCGGTAACGCAGAATGATCGCGATCAGCCCGAGCGGAAACGCGGGCGGCACGATCAGCCACAGCGCCTTCGTCCCATTTGAAAGAGATTGATAGGTGTCAAAAAAATCCTGCCAGAAATTGTAGCCGTCCATCTTACCGTACTCAAACCAGTCAAGTTTCTAATGCCCAAATCGTAATATCCTAAACTGGGATAATCCGAAAGTAGGATTAGTCAAAAGCTCCGAAAATATGGTTGGAGCCTATGATTGAATCCGTTCACTCGGCGTCCTATTCAAAGCTTATTGCCGTTCTTGTTGCGGCACGGCTTGAAGCTGGGTTCACCCAACAGGAGATTGCCGGACGGTTGGGCAAGCCGCAGTCATATGTTGCAAAAATCGAAGGAGGAGAAAGACGGTTGGATGTGGTGGAATTTATCGCCCTAGCCAAAGCGATGAACGTCGATCCCAAAAAGCTTTTCGCAAGCGTGGTGCGGGCTACGCAGGATTAGTCACCTGCTGGAAATCAACAAGTGGGATTTGGCTAGTAGGCAGTTATTAGGGCGGCCTTATTTCCACGGACGACGGCTGCGGGCACCTTAGTCTGAAGCTGGGGAATGAAAAAGGACCAGCACGGCTATGCGCACAGTCAGCGGGGCGCAACCAAGAGCCGGCGAGCGCAGATGTCCGCCTTGCCCCCAATAGCGGACATTCTTCG
>CAYOPW010000001.1:0-7235 GCA_964405975.1 uncultured Hyphomicrobium sp. | reverse complement strand
CCAAGAGCCGGCGAGCGCAGATGTCCGCCTTGCCCCCAATAGCGGACATTCTTCGAGGCGACTTTCAGGACCGCCAAGTGCCAAATGCAGGTACGCAAAATGGTCAAAATGAGGGCTTACAGATCCTGCGCTGTGACTGAACGGCACTAGATCTCTCGAATTATCCTCAAGTGACAAAACCGAATTGGACCTTGCATACGCATCACTCTACATTGATAAATCTGTATTCCCTGGGCTACCGTCGAGCGGCTGAGTCGCCAGGCAAGACGTTGCAGAGCGCCGCGCGTCTATATATGCGTATGCACTGCTATATATGCGTATGCACTGCTATGCGGCTAGCGCACCGTCTTGCGGGTCCGATTAGGAGGCTCACGTGCTGGGGGAAAGGATGCAACATCCCGGTTTCTTTGAAAGGGCAGGTCCCTTTCCCTTGAAGTTTATCGCAGCTAAGCTCGGTGCTGAGCTTGGCGATGTGCCGGACGCGATGCCAGACGTCGAGGACGTGAAGCCGCTTGGTGACGCACGGCCGCAGCATCTCGCGTTCTTCGACAATCGCAAATATCTCAATCAACTCGGAATGACGCAGGCGGGCGCTTGTCTTGTTGCGCCAGCGTTTGTCAGCCGTGTGCCAATTAGCACCGCTGTACTCAAGACGAAGACGCCTTACAACGCGTTCGCGCATGCCCTGCGGCTCTTCTATGTCGATGCCCTCCGGCCAGCCGGCGCCAAGTTCCACGATGAGCACGGAGGCGGAGGACTCATTCACCCTACGGCGCAGATCGATGAAGGCGTGACGATCGAGACGGGAGCCGTCATTGGTCGTGAGGCCCAAATCGGTCGTGGTACGACTATCGCTGCGGGGGCAGTAGTGGGTTATCGTGTGTCGATCGGTCGGGATTGCTATGTCGGCCCTGGAGCCAGTGTCACACACGCCATTGTCGACGATGGCGTCATCTTGCATGCTGGTGCCCGCATTGGCCAGGACGGTTTCGGATTTGCGATGGGGGCCGGGGGACACCTAAAGGTGCCTCAGGTGGGCCGCGTCATAATCGGAAGCGACGTTGAGATTGGCGCAAATTCCACAATCGATCGCGGCGCCCTCAACGACACGGTCATAGGTGAAGGGACCAAGATCGATAATCTCGTTCAAATCGGTCATAACGCGATAATCGGACGCCATTGCGTTATCGTCGCCCAAACGGGAATCGCAGGCTCGGCGGAGCTCGGTGATTTCGTCGTCATGGGAGGGCATTCCGGCGTGGTAGGACACGTTAAGATTGGAGCGGGCGCGCAAATAGCTGGGATGGCGCACGTCAAGGACGACGTTCCCCCGGGCTCGCGCATGGGAGGCACGCCGGCGCGCCCCTTCAAAGAATGGGCGCGCGAGGTAGCCACCGTGAAACGACTATCGGCGCGCGGCACGAAAGAAAACTCGTGAAGGCTCTCTAGGCGGGCAATCTGGCATTAGCCCGGCGTTCGCCAGAATTCTGCAAATCGATGGCAGAGCGATCCTATGTCCGCTTTGGGTCATAAGCAGACATGACTCGTGTTCGGATCAACGTCCGCTAAGGGCCACGAGCAGACATCGATCTCCTTTGGAGGCTGCAATGATCGCAGCAAGGCAGCGCAAGGCTCGCAACTTCTGCGCAAAGGAAATCCAGGTGACCAGAGCGGCTTGCCTGGACGGGGGGCTTGGCTCAAAGTCCGCTCCGGCCACCTGGTCGACGGAGGCAAGAGGCAGGGGGCGACCTCTCGCGTCCGACGAATGCTAATCTTTAGGACTCCTTGAGTGGATCGCAGAGCGCGCGATCGCGATCTTCATTTGTCTCAGGATCTTTCCCCTAGCTGTTTGATACGTGCAGCACGAGGTATCAGAGCCTTGCCATCGCCTGCGCAAATAGCTGCGACGCAAGCCGTTGTCGCGGCCAAGTGCCAAGAGTGCACGATTGAGCGAGCACGCAACTCGCGGCCCCCTGCAGCGGTGTGTCATACGTCCGACGCCTCGAGCTGCGTATGAGACGGGTGCGCCAGGCGGCACGCGTCAGCCAATCTCTCCAGGGCCGCAATATCTTCGATGCGCAGTCCGGTCGGCGACAACATCACCCGTCCCCATACCTCCAGCCGAGCGTCGTCGACGCAGAAGCTACTAGAGGACTTGACGTCGATACGACGGACCTAGCCCCGCTGCTGCCGAGAGGGTGGCAGCAGCGGGGTTGCCTTGGCTCAGTGCGCCGAGTGCCTCTGCAGAGCGGAGCCTTCGTCCGTCCTGAACGCGGTAGCGAGGGGGATCAGCTGCCACAGAGCGGACAGTCCGACGAGGGCGTAGACAGCCCGCGCCAGGAACGACGCCTCGCCAAAAATTGCGGCGACGAGGTCAACGTTGAAGAGTCCAACCAGGCCCCAGTTCACGCCACCGACGATTACCAGGACTAGCGTAATCAGGTTCAACGATTTCATGCGTATCTCCTTCCCAAGCGAACCGGGCCGCCTTTAACTTGGGCCCGACGAGTTTACGTTTCAGCTGCCGACCTAGGTCTTCGGCGGCATGATGACCGTGTCGATGACGTGGATAACGCCGTTCGACGCAGCGATGTCGGTCGAGGTGACCTTGGCGTCGTTGATCATCACGGTGTCGCCGCTCGTCTTCACGGTGACCAACTGGCCGTTCACCGTCTTCGCTTCGTCGAGCCTCACGACGTCTGCCGCCTTAACCGCGCCCGGCACCACGTGATAGGTGAGGATCGCCGTCAGTTGGTCCTTGTTCTCTGGCTTCAGCAGAGACTCCAAGGTTCCAGCTGGTAGCTTGGCGAACGCCTCGTCAGTTGGCGCGAAGACCGTGAACGGACCTTCACCCTCGAGCGTATCGACCAGCCCGGCGGCACCGAGCGCCTTGGTGAGCGTGGCGAACTTGCCGGCGTCGACTGCCGTCTCGACGATGTTCTTCTCCATAGCGCGCACGTCTGGGGCGCTTAGGGCCATGCCCATAGCTGCCACGGCGGCGATCATCACTGTCTTCAGCTGCGACTTCATACCTTTTCTCCTTCAACTCTGACTTCCAGGGGGGACGCGGTGCTGTCCCGCGCGCGCCAGCCGCGTCGGTTGACAGGCTTTTCATATGCTGAAAAAATGTTTGAATGCGAGTCACCTTTTCGTGACGTGAAAGACCATTTTACTTAGAGTAAAACAATGCCTGTGCAATTTGAGCGAGACGAAAAACGAGCGCAGGAATGTTGAGCGACACACTCGCCGAAGGGCTTGAGAAGTACGCCATAGGCCCAAAGATCCGAAGGCTCAGGCAGCGAAAGAAACTCGGCCTCGTTCAGGTCGGGGCGCACACTGGCCTTTCGCCCGCCATGCTGTCGAAGATCGAGCGCGGCCAGGTTTTCCCGACGCTTCCCACCCTCTTGCGCATCGCGCTGGTGTTCGGCGTCGGTTTGGAGCACTTCTTCACAGATGACGCCGACAGGCGTGTCGCGACCATCGTGCGGGCGAAGGATCGCCTGCGCCTGCCCGCGATGTCGGGTCAGAAAAACCCGGCCTATTTCTTCGAGAGCCTCGATTTCCCCGTCAACGATCGCAAGCTGGAAGGCTACCATGCCGAATTTCGAGCCGGGGCCGCCCCATCCGAGCCGCATACTCACGACGGCGCCGAGCTCGTCTTCGTGCTAAAGGGCAGTCTCATCATCACCATCGACGGCGAGGACTACAGGCTCAACGTATCCGACTCCATCTATTTTGACTCATCCGCGCCCCACAGCTACCGCTGCGCCGGGCGCACGGATGCGGCCGCCATTGTTGTGGTGACTGCTTAGGGTCGGGAGCAGGCATTCGGGCGGGCGTCTGTAGTGTCCGCTTTGCTTCCGAAAGCGGACAATGTCTGAGACGGCGTTTATGTCCGCTAAGTGCCGTAAGCGGACATCGAAGATGAGACACGAGACTGCACTGGATTCCAACCTAGCCTAGAAACTGGTATCGCTACGAGGTGCAGCGCGACAGTATGAAGCCGTTGACGCGCTTCGCACGTTGCACTTATGCGCTCAAATCTTGCCCCCTCACGAAAACGCAAAACGGAGATAAGCAGATGGTCAATATCTATCTCTTTATCGAATTGCTGAGAGCGGCCAATCCAACCGAGGTCGTGAATACGTTGAAGGGGGTCGAACTTGTAAACTGCAACTTCGCCAACGTCGTAATGTTGTCGGAACAGAAGATCGTCGCCCAGCTCGACTGCAACAGCTACGACAATGCAAGCAAGGCGATCCTGGAGAGAATCGCGCCGGTGGAAGGGATTGTGCAGACGAATATCGTCGCCGCCGTGCGCCCGGTTCACAGGTAAATTGGATACGTCAACGCAAAGCATGCAGATGGTAGCCGTGCGGGCCGCCATCCACACTTTCATGCTCAGTGATTAGGAGCCCTCACGGCAGGCACCCGCCTTGACGCGGCAACGCTCATGCGCCTGACCCAAAGCGAACATTCCACCCGGTGTTTAGCGACAAATGGCTCACGGATGACGGAACTGCATTCCAAGAACTGGCGTTCGCCGGTCTGAGGCTCTCCTATGGACCTTATAGAGAGACCGCGGTTGCCAATACAATGGCGACGCGGAGCTGGCCCCGACTGAGACATTGCCACAGCGTTGGGGATCGGGACAGCGGGCAACAGTAGCGACTCGAAAAATCTGTTACAGCGCATTTCGAGATAGAAGGCCGGGGGTTAGAGATGATGCAGCCTTCTTCCAGCACGGCGGTGGCGTGAGCCAACGAGCGAGGGGGACTCTCGTGCTTCAGATTAACGCGAACGACCTTCCAAACTGGCAGGCCCTGGCCTTTTTCATAGGACTCGTGGGTCTGTGGGCGGCATTGCGCCCGACCATGATTCGCGACTACGACAGCCGCCGTCTGCCTAACAATCCAACGGCAAGAGCTCTTTTTATCGCGCTTTTTATCGCCGTCTATGCGGCCATGGTCATTGCATTTCATTATTCGGGCGAATTAGCGATCAAGATAGGCAAGTCGCTGCCCTTTATCGGCGATCTTAATGAGGCCTTCAGAGATCAGGCGCCGCTTCTGGCCGCATTCACGTTAGGCGCCGTCATGCAGCTGCAGATTTTCCGCGACGTCGAGCGCTCCATGGTCGTCTGGCTTCATAGTGCAAGCCATCTGCATGGAGACCGCGAGGCACTCACCGAACACCTGATGACGAACGAATTTGTATCTAGCAGGGACGAGCACCGCGCTTACAGGGAGGCCCTAGCAAAGTACGGAATCTATATTACGGATGACCCTAACGACGTTGGCCCGGTTACCTTTAAGAACTGGCGAAAGGTCGCAACGCTGTTGCGTTTGCTACGCTCTTGGAATGATGACGACACGCGCGTGTTGACCCGCGACGACATGAAACTTCTTTCCGAGATCGAGAATGCACATGAGCGAAAGACCCAACTTGCGATCACGATCGTGAAAATGGTTGAGCGCGTCGAACAAGGCAAGTCTCAGAACGAGACCTTGCCGGTACTTCTCACCATGCTTTCAGAAGTCGGACATCTTGATCGGGAGGCAGTCGCTAAAGTCGAAACGACCCTGAGAGACCGTCTGGCCGATGGATCTCAGACAGCAGGGCAGGGCTCACTGCACTTGACGGGCAAGGATTTCGACAACCACCTGCGCCAGATCGAAGGCTATTTCAAGATCGAGTACGAAATGCTAATGCATCAGGCAGCCGACCTCACTGCAAAGTCGGTGATCCTCTCCGGCGGCGAAGCGTCGGGCCGGCTGGAACATCTCAAGAAGCTCGGCTTCGTCGGCCTTGGACGTATCGAACCCGTTGATCTAGATCGCATCTTGTGGCTGTTTCTCGTAGTCGCCTTTGGTGGATTTCTCGTTCTTTTCCTCGGCAACGTTGGTGAGAAGTATAGCCCGATCGGATGGGACGCGTTGGCGCGGTTCTCATTCATTATGACAGTGGCGGCGTTGATCGGTGCAATCGTCGGCTCAAGCCGGCGGCTTTCAGGCGCGCCCTCTACGCCGTGGGGACGATACATTGCTGCCGGCCTTCTGGCTGCGGTCGCCTTCTTTTCGATTCAGGCCGTCTCTGCACTCATCAAGAACTACCAGGGCATTGAGGGAACGGATCGGTTCGTGTTCTCGGTCTACAGAACGTTGCCCTGGATGGTTTTGCCGTTTCTCCTAACCGTGGCGATTAGCCGGCTAGGCCGGATGCCATCGTGGCCGGTTCTCCCGGGCCTCAGTCGATACCCTAATGCGATAGAGCGGATCCTCGATGGTCTCGCGATCAGCATTGTCATCTACGTCGCCTATGCGCTGACGATCGCGATCCATGTTCCCTTTGATCTGCCGTGGTCGAAGCGGCTAACGGCCGC
The DNA here is from genome assembly GCA_964405975.1 of uncultured Hyphomicrobium sp. Classification (GTDB taxonomy): domain Bacteria; phylum Pseudomonadota; class Alphaproteobacteria; order Rhizobiales; family Hyphomicrobiaceae; genus Hyphomicrobium_A. Next base: position 853 of record CAYOPW010000001.1, on the reverse strand, counting down.
AATGCAGGAAACACACTTTCTTCCCGTTCCGGTTCGCTGGCCGCTGCAGTTTATGGGATTCTTGATCGGGTTCTTTGTTGTGCGCGACGTGCGCCGTGCAGCGCATGCGGAGATCGTCGAGACCGGCACCGGAAGAGATGCGTCAGAACCAGCGGACGCAACAGGACTCAGTTGGGCCATGCCCGCAGACGGTTCGATGTTTCGCCCACTCAGGGCCTCTCATGCATCTGCACCGGAGTCTAATTTAGAGGCTGATACCGCTTCACGGGCAGCGTAGAGACTGGCGGCAAGTTCGTCATCGCGATATCGAATATCGTCATTGATCGTTTGCATGAAGCGGAGTTGTAGCATCACGCCTCTTGACGAGGCCATGACCTGATCGAAGAGCAGCTATGTGCGGACTGCAACCGGCGTCATCATGTCACCGATTGCGCGCGGCGTCCGTCATTGACTTGCTACGCGACGAAGGTATGAAGCGCCTCCCTGACCGGGCCACAGAAAAAACGGCGGAGCCCTTCGCGGGCCTCCAAAGGGAGAAACTGCAATACGGGGTGAGGTCTCCCCTAACTCCGAGGTTGATCATGAAGTGGCTACTTCTTGTCTACGCGGTCCATACGACCGAACCCATGACGCAGACCGAGTACACGTCAGCTAAGGCGTGTTTCGAAGCGCAGCGTTCACTAAAGGCGGCGCACAAAACGGCGAAGCCACGCCTTTATGCAGTTTGCACGCGTAAGCGCGTATAAATCGCCCGATAAACTGAGTAAGCGGGGCCCCTTCGGGGGCTCCGTTTTCTTATGCCGGCTAAGTGCCGCAAGCGCCCCCCTCCTCCCAACGTCATCCCGGCGTTCAT